>NZ_JBYTEK010000028.1:0-56972 GCF_058783335.1 Stenotrophomonas sp. FW305-C-20-S1
CCTCATGACCGTAGTGTGCATGCCGTTGCCGGCCAGCGGCCGGCACGACCAGGCGCAACACCCATCCACGCATGGCGTGAACGGGCATTGCCAACCAAGGTTGGCATCTACCGGAACAGGCCCAGTAGATCCACGCCATGCGTGGATGCCCTTCCACTACCGGTCAATCGCCGGCAACGCATCGGACAACAACAACCGATCGATCCGCCGCAGCGCGTTTTCCAGTTGCCGCCGGTCCGCAGCCAATCCCAACGACAGCCGCACCCCGCTCGCGAATGGCGCGCCCGGCGGACAGAACGCCGATGAAGGCGCGATCGCCAGGCCCTGCAGCTGCGCCGTACGCACCAGCGTGGCGTCGGTCCACGGCGCTGGCACCCGGCACCACGCATGCAGCCCATCGGCGCGCTCCAGCAACGAGGGCGCCAGCAGATACCGCGCCATCCGCGTGCGCTCGCGCGCTTCCTCGCGTACCTGCGCCAGCAGCGCCTGCGCCGAGCCATCCAGCAGCAGCTGGCTGGCCAGCGCGGATACCAGCGGGTGACCCATCAACCGCGTGGCACGCAGTGCGGTGGTCATCGCCTCGGCATGGGCGGCGCCCGGGCATTGCACGAACGCGGTACGCAGGCCAGGGCTGATCACCTTTGAAAGCGTGGCCACATGGAACACGTGTCGCGGTGCCAGCGTCGCCAGCGGAATGGGCGCGGTGACGGCCAGGTGCCAGTACGGATCGTCCTCGATCGCCAGCAGGCCTTCGCGCTCCAGCACCCGCGCCAACGCTTCGCGCCGCGTGGTGGGCACGGTCAGCGCCGTCGGGTTCTGGCAGGTGGGGTTGAGGTAGACCAGTCGCGCGCCACATTCCCGCGCCCGGCGGGCCAGCGCCTCCGGGCACATGCCATGTTCGTCGCCCTCCACTGTGACCAGCCGCCGTCCCAGTGCGGCGGCGGCCTGCAGCAGACCCGGATACACCAACCGGTCGCAGAGGATCGCATCGCCCTCGCGCCCCTGGCTGAGCAGGATCGCCGCCAGCGCCACCTGCGCGCCTTCGGTCAGCAGCAGGCGTGCGTCGTCCACCGTGCCCAGCATCGGCTGCAGCCAGCGCGCCGCCGCGTGGCGGTCGGTCGGGTTGCCACCGCCCAGGTGATAGGTCATCAGGTTCGGCGCATTGCTGCGCGCAAGCACCGCCGCGGCGCCTCGACGCAGCATTTCCGCCAGTGCATCGGCGTCGGGTACCGGTGGCACGTTCATGCTGAGATCGACGGCCTGGTCAAAGCCCGCCTTGGGCGGCGCGATGAAGCTGCCCTGTGGCCCGCGTGCTTCGATCAGTCCACGCTTGCGTGCTTCATCGAAGGCGCGGGTCACCGTGGTCAGATCCACGCCGAGCTGCTGCGCCAACGCGCGCTGCGAGGGCAGCCGTTGCCCGGGGGCAAGGCCACCGCGATTGATGGTGCGTTCCAGCGTGTTGACGATGCGCAGGTAGATCGGGCCGCTGTGCACGTGCACGTCCTGCACCCAGCCCAGCCCTGCAATGCCAGGCCCTGCGACATCGGGTCGCGGCATGTACGGAGGATGTCGGGGCGTATCGTTGCTTCCAACGGCGGGAGCCTGTCCATAACCATCGGTCGGTTCGGACAGGTGACCGCCGTTGTTGTGTGTGGCGGCTGCGCCAGCCAGCGTCGGTGATGTCATCGCGCGTCCTCAGCGCTGGGCCTGCCAGGGGCAGTAGCAGCCCACGGCAAGCAGTCCTTTCGGGCGCACGGTTTCCCCGCGCACCAGTCTGTCCAGCAACGGTTCGACGAAGCTGTTGGCCGAATTGCAGACCATGCCGATGCTGTAAGGGCCGGCATAGGCCAGGTGGCCCTGGCGGTCCCAGATCGCCACCGCCGGGCTGGCCGGAATGTTCCCGATGCCGTCGATGGTCGGCAGGGGGATCACCTTGTTGCGCAGCGGCTCGGGCAGTTCACCCTGGGTGCCGGGGCGGCGGATGGCATAGAAGTCGATGCCGGCGCGGCGATACATGCTGATCAGGTAGCTCAGGTGCGCACTGGTTTCGCGGTTGCACACGCCGCAGGCCGGGTCCCAGAAATGCACCACGCGGATGCGGCCGGTGTCGCCGGCCAGTTCCGCCGGCAACCGCAGCTGCGAGTCATCGAAGACGATGGCCTGTTCGGCGAACGTGGACTGCTCGCCATAGCCGAAGTACTGCCACAGGGCCGCCGCCACGCCGGCCATGAACAGGCAGGCGAGGGCGATCATCACCGGCAGCATCGAACGGCGTGGGCGCCGCGCGGCTGCGCCCATCAGGAGCCGTCCGCGCCGAACTTGTGCACGTACTGCTTGCGCATCTCGCGGCAGGAGTCGGCCTGGGCGCGGCGCTGGATCTCGCTGCGCCCCGCGTCCTCGCTGCGTTGCAGGCACTGTTCAATGGCGTGGCGCTCGGCGGCCTGCACATCCACGGTCTGCGGTTGCAGGCAGACCCAGGCCAGGGCGGCCAGCATCAGCACGACGAACCCGCCGCAGCCGGCCATCACCAGGTGGAACTTCAGTTTGTCGGCGGCCATCTGCGGCACATCCTTCGTCCATACATTGCATACAAGATATCATCTTGTATGGGTATGGCCCACGGGATGGCTCAGACGATCGCCGAATGCCGCGCGTCGGGCGCCTCGGACAGGATCTCGTTCAGCTTGGCCAGCGCGCCGGCCAGTGCCTCCTGGTCCACCGCACCGCCCAGCGACAGGCGGATGGCGTTGCCCGGTGGCGGTTCCTCCACGCTGAAGGCGTCGGAGCTGGCAATGCCCAGGCCCTGTTCCTGTGCCGCCTGGATCAGCCGGTACTGGTCCAGCCGCGGCGGCAACGGCAGCCACACATGCAGGCCGGCCGGGTGGGCCTGGCGGCGGGCGGGCAGGTAGCGGGCAGCAATGGCCTGGCGCTCGCGCAGTTCCTGCTGGAAGCGCTGCACCATCGCCTGCGCCTGGCCGGTGCGGATCCAGTGCGAGGCCACGGCCACCATCGACTGGGTGGGCATCAGCGCGATCGCACGCAGGGCGTCCAGCACCGGCTCCATCGGCTCGCCGCCCGGCACCACCAGGTAGGCCGTGCGCAGGCCGGGGGCCAGGCACTTGGACAGGGTGGAGATGTAGTAGACCGGGCAGCCACCGTCGGCCAGCGCGGCCAGCGGCGGGGCCGCATCGCCGGCCAGCAGCCAGTAGGGATCGTCCTCGACCACGGTCAGTTCGTGCCGCCGTGCCACCGCCAGCAGGGCCTGCCGGCGCTGCGCCGACATCGTCGCCGTGGTCGGGTTCTGGATGGTCGGCACCAGGTACAGCAGGCGCGGCCGGCGCTGCTGGCAGGCTTCGTCCAGGGCATCGGGCAGCATGCCCTCGGCGTCCATCGCCACCGGCACCACGCCCCGCTGCAGCACGCGCGCAGCGGCCAGCAGGCCCGGATAGGTCAGTTGCTCGGCAGCGATCAGTTCGCCCGGCTGGGTGCGGGCCAGGATCAGTGCGCACAGCGCAGTCTGCGCGCCGGGGCAGATCACCACCCGCTCGGCGCCCACCGGGCCGAGCACCGGCGCCAGCCATTGCACGGCCGCAGCGCGGTCGTCGCGGCTGCCGGCACCGACGTGGTAGCTCATCAGCTCGCCCTGGCCCAGCTGCTGGCCCAGGTGCTGGAACCCGGCCTCCATGCCCTGTGCGAACGGCGCGCTGCCCAGCAGCGGCGGGATGTTCATGCTCAGGTCGACCGAGGTGCTGCGGTTGCCGGCGGACATCGCAATGAAGGTGCCGCCCGCGCCCTGCGCGTCCAGCAGGCCGGCCTGGCGCAGTTCGGCGAAGGCGCGGGTGACCGTGGTCAGGTCCACCCCCACCTGCTGGGCCAGGTCGCGCTGCGGCGGCAGGCGATCGCCCGGGCGCAGCACGCCATCGTCCACCGCCTCGCGCACCTGCTGGGCGATCTGCAGGTACAGCGGTCCTGCGCCCTCACGGAACGGGCGGACCCAGGTCCGGTTGGGGTGTTTCAGGCGGCGGCCGGCAGCAGGAGGCGTCATCGGTCGGATTTTTCCATACGTGCAGATGCACAAGTCCATACAATGCTGTATCTTGTATGGGCTTGATTGGAGTGGCTCGCCTGTTTGTAGGCGACCTCGTACCCACAGTGTAGCCGCTCCACGCCCGGGCGCTGCGCGCAGGCGAGCCGGTCAAGCGCGCATCTTCAACAGGGTTGACCACCAATGAATATCTGCTGGAACCGCATCCGCCTGGCGCTGGTCGCCCTGGCCTGCATCGCCCTGACGGGCTGCGATTGGGTGCTGCTGGATTCGAAGGGCATGGTCGGGATCGCACAGCGCGACCTGATCCTGATCTGCATCGGCCTGATGCTGATCGTCGTCGTGCCGGCCATCGTGCTGACCTTCGTGTTCGCCTGGCGCTTCCGCGCCGGCAATACCAAGGCGAAGTACACGCCGGACTGGTCGCACTCCACCAAGGTGGAAGTGGTGGTCTGGGGCGTGCCGTTGCTGATCATCGCGGTGCTGGCGGTGATCGTGTGGAAGTCCACCCACGAGCTCGATCCGTACAAGCCGCTGGACGTGGCCGGCGAACCGCTGCACGTGGACGTGATCGCCACCGACTGGAAGTGGGTGTTCGTGTACCCGGACCTGGGCATCGCCACCGTCAACCAGCTCAACTTCCCGGCCAACCGCGCGCTGGCGTTCAACATCACCTCCAACTCGACGATGAACACCTTCTTCATCCCGCAGCTGGGTGGACAGATCTACGCGATGGCCGGCATGCGCACGCAGCTGCACCTGATCGCCAACGAGCCCGGCCAGTTCCGTGGCATGTCCGGCAACTACAGCGGCCATGGCTTCTCGAACATGAAGTTCATCGCCACCGCCAGCAGCAACGAAGACTTCGATCGCTGGGTGGCCGAGGTGCGCAGCGCACCGGATGCACTCAGCTTCGAGCAGTTCAAGGCGCTGGCCGCACCGTCCAAGAACGCGCCGGTGCAGCACTTCTCCAGCGTCGAACCGCTGCTGTTCAAGAAGGTCATCGACCAGTTCATCGGCGTCGGTGAGAACACCGCTGCTGCAACCCCGGCGGGCGCTGCCGGCGGTGCCCAGGTTTCCCAGGAGTAACGAACATGTTGGGTAAATTGACGTGGGAGGCCGTGCCGCTGCACGAGCCGATCGTCGTGGTCACGTTGGCGGCCATGGTGCTGGGCGGCCTCGCGCTGCTCGGCGCGGTGAGCTATTTCAAGCTGTGGGGCGTGCTCTGGCGCGACTGGTTCACCACGGTGGACCACAAGAAAATCGGCATCATGTACGTGGTCGTCGCGCTGGTCATGCTGGTGCGCGGCTTCGCCGATGCACTGATGATGCGCGCACAGCTGGCGGCGGCCGGGCCGGGCAGCGATGGCTTCCTGCCACCGGAACACTACGACCAGATCTTCACCGCGCACGGCGTGATCATGATCTTCTTCGTGGCCACCCCGTTCGTGGTCGGCCTGATGAACATCATCGTGCCGCTGCAGATCGGCGCGCGCGACATGGCGTTCCCGTTCCTCAACGCCTTCAGCTTCTGGATCTTCGTGGTCGGCGCTGCGCTGATGATGATCTCGCTGGGTGTTGGCGAATTCGCGATGACCGGCTGGGTCGCCTATCCGCCGCTGTCGGGCATCGAGTTCAGTCCCGGGGTCGGTGTCGATTACTACATCTGGGCGTTGCAGGCCTCCGGCATCGGTACCCTGCTGACCGGCGTCAACCTGTTCATCACCATCCTGCGCATGCGTGCGCCGGGCATGACCCTGATGAAGATGCCGGTGTTCACCTGGACCGTGCTGGTCACCAGCGTGATCATCATCGCCGCCTTCCCGATCCTGACCGTAGCCCTGGGTGCACTTACCCTGGACCGCTACCTGGACTTCAACTTCTACACCAACACGTTGGGTGGCAACCCGATGATGTACGTGAACCTGGTGTGGGCCTGGGGCCACCCGGAGGTGTACATCCTGGTGCTGCCGGCGTTCGGCATCTTCTCTGAAGTGACCGCCACGTTCTCGCGCAAGAAGCTGTTCGGCTACAAGTCGATGGTCGGCGCTACCCTGGCGATCGGCATCCTGTCCTTCATCGTCTGGCTGCACCACTTCTTCACCATGGGTTCCGGTGCCAGCGTCAATGCCTTCTTCGGCATCATGACGATGATCATCGCCATCCCCACCGGCGTGAAGATCTTCACCTGGCTGTTCACCATGTACGGCGGCCGCGTGGAGTTCAGCGTGCCGATGCTGTGGACCATCGCCTTCCTGGTCACCTTCACCATCGGTGGCATGACCGGCGTGCTGCTGGCCATCCCGGGCGCGGACTTCCTGCTGCACAACAGCCTGTTCCTGGTCGCGCACTTCCACAACACCATCATCGGCGGTGCGCTGTTCGGCTACCTGGCCGGCTTTGTCTACTGGTTCCCGAAGGTGTTCGGCTTCACCCTCAACGAGCGCCTGGGCAAGTGGTCCTTCGCCTGCTGGGTGATCGGCTTCTACCTGGCCTTCATGCCGCTGTACATGCTGGGCTTCATGGGCATGACCCGGCGCATGAACCAGTACGACAACCCGGCGTGGACGCCGTACCTGATCGCCGCCTTCATCGGTGCGCTGTTCGTGTTCGCGGGCATCATCCTGATGCTGGTGCAGATCTACGTCAGCGTGCGCGACCGCAAGCGCAACCTCGACCTCACCGGCGACCCGTGGAATGCACGCACGCTGGAATGGGCCACGCCGTCGCCGCCGCCGTTCTACAACTTCGCCGTGGTGCCCAAGGCCGATGAGCTGGACGCCTTCCACGAAGCGAAGAAGCGTGGCCTGCCGCCGCCGCCGAAGAAGTACGCGCCGATCCACATGCCGAAGAACACCGGTGTGCCGCTGATCCTCAACGTCTGGATCCTGGTGCTGTGCTTCGCCCTGGTGTGGCACATCTGGTGGATGGCCGGTGCCAGCTTCATCGCGATGATCGTCACCCTGATCGCGCGCTCCTACAACGAGGACGTGGATTACTACGTCAGCTCCGAAGAGGTGGCGCGTACCGAAGCGGCCAACCACGCCAAGCTGCAGGAGGCAGGCGCATGAACCTGTTGACCCGTCCGCAACTGGACAGCGATGTGCTGGTCCACGACGACCATCACGAGCACGATCACGCCCACGAACAGGGCGGCATGAAGGTGTTCGGCATGTGGGTATACCTCATGTCCGACCTGGTGCTGTTCGGCTCGCTGTTCGCCTCGTACGCGGTGCTCAGCACCGCCTACGCCGGCGGCCCGACCGGCAAGGAACTGTTCTCGCTGCCGTTCGTGATGGCCGAGACCTTCATCCTGCTGGTGTCCAGCATCACCTATGGCCAGGCCGTGCTGGCCATGCACCGCCTGGACAAGGCGGCGGTGCTGCGCTGGCTGGGCGTGACCTTCGTGCTCGGCGCCTCGTTCATCGGCATGGAGCTGTACGAGTTCTCGCACCTCATCCATGAAGGTGCCGGTCCCAGCACCAGTGCCTACCTGTCGGCGTTCTTCGCCCTGGTCGCTACCCACGGCCTGCACGTGGCCAGCGGCCTGATCTGGATGGCGGTGGTGATGCACCAGGTGTATCGCCGCGGCCTCACCCCGACCAACATCACCCGCGTGTCCTGCCTGAGCCTGTTCTGGCACTTCCTGGACCTGGTGTGGATCTGCGTCTTCACCTTCGTCTACCTGATCGGAGCCTTCTGACATGGCCCACGTCGAAACCTCGCGCGCCGGCAATGCGCACGGTTCCACCAAGTCCTACCTGATCGGCTTCGTGCTGTGCGCGTTGCTGACGGTGGTGCCGTTCGCGCTGGTGATGAACCCGGTGCTGTCGCGCCCGGTCACCCTGTTCCTGCTGGTCGGCTTCGCGGTCGCGCAGATCCTGGTGCAGCTGGTGTACTTCCTGCACATGGACCGCAAGTCCGAAGGTGGCTGGAACCTCGCCAGCTTCGTGTTCACCCTGGTGATCCTGTTCATCGTGGTCGCGTTGTCGATCTGGATCATCTGGAGCATGCACTACCACATGATGATCAACTGACCGTGGCCGGGGCGATCGGCAAGGAGTGCACGATCGCCCTGGCACCTCAGCCCTCTCTCCCCCCAGGGCAGGCCTGACCGAGACCGCGCCCACCTCGTGTTGGTGGTACCCGTGATGCGTGTTGCTTCCGTTGTTCGTTCCCTGCGCCTGCCGCTGCTTGCCGCAGGCCTCGCACTCGGCCTGCTGGCCGGCTGCAGCGCGCAGTCGCGCATGGATTTCTATTCCAAGGACATCGCCTGCGAGGAACTGGGCCAGCACTGGACCATGCCTGACAGCGCCGGCACCCTGCGTGGCCCGAAGGACCTGCAGGGGCAGGTGACCTACCTGTTCTTCGGCTTCACCAGCTGCCCGGACGTGTGCCCGACCACCATGGTCGAACTGAGCCAGGTCAAGCACCTGATGGGCAAGGATGCCGACCAGCTGCAGGTGGTGTTTGTCAGCGTTGATCCGGCGCGCGATACCCCCGAAGTCGCGCACACCTATGTGCACGCTTTCGATCCGAAGGCGATGGCGCTGGTCGGTGACGAGGCACAGCTCTCGGCGATGGCCAGTGACTTCAAGGCGTTCTACGAGAAAGAGCCCGGACAGCTGCCGGACACCTACACGATGAGCCACATCGCCGGCGGCTACGTGTTCGACCGCCAAGGTCGCCTGCGCCTGTTCGCGCCCTACGGCATGCCGGTGGAGCAGCTGTTCTCGGACGTGCAGCGGTTGCTGCTGGAGCCGGAACATCCGGCCGCAGGCAGTGAAGCGTTGGCGGCGTGCAAGCTGCCGCACAGCGCGAGCGTCGCCGCACGCTGAACGACGCATCGCCCTGGTAGGTGTCGACCTTGGTCGACACGCGATGAATGAATCTGGCGGATGCCGACATCCTGATTCTGGCGGGTGCCGACATTGGGAACCTGGTGCATGCCGACCGTTGGGATTCTGGTGGATGCCATTGGAATCTGGTGGGTGCCATTGGATTGTGGTGGATGCCATTGGATTGTGGTGGGTGCCGACCGTTGGTCGGCACGCCCTCCCGCTCGCCAATCCCCCGGCCGGCCAGGAGAGCCAACCGGCCGGGGGCACCACGCAACGCCCTAGATCACTTCTTCTCTTCCCACTGCACCACGTCTGGCTCGGCTGCGCGCACGCCCGCAGTCGACAGCAGCCGGGTGCTCGCATCCAGCGCCGCGTTCACCGACGGGTACTCGACGATGGCCAGACCGGCAGCCTTGGACACCTTCACCACGGTGCCGCCCGTGGCCTTCGCCGCGCGCTGTGCAGATGCCGCATCGGTAAAGAACACCTTCACCCGCGAGGTCGCCACCACCGGCGCACCATCGTTGGACACCGCAGCGGCGAACTTGCCGGCGCCGGCATCAGCGTCGGCTGCTGCCGCGCCATCCAGCGAACGCTTGCTGCGCGAACTGGTGGTGGCCGCCGCCTGCGGCGTGATCCGGAACTGGCCGCCCGCAGCCTGCTGCACCGTGGTCGACGGGGACAGCTGGAAACGCGTGCCGCCCACGTCGAACGAACGGCCGGTGGCCGAAGCTTTCAGTTCCTGTGCATCCACGGTGGACAGGCTCCGTGCCGGTGGGGTCTGCCCCGAGCTCTGTGCCCAGGCAGGGGAGGTCATCGCCGCGAAGGCGAGCGTGCTCAACAGAATGGTCGTTTTCATCATCAGTGCCCCAGAACGCGGATCTTGAAGAATTCGAGGTTGCCGCGCGATGCAGCATTCGCGGCCTGCCCCATGTCGGTCACTTCCAGCGTCCAGGTGCCGGTGGCACTTTCATCCAGGAAGGCATTGCTGGACAGCAGATCCCAGTTGGTGAAGTTGCGCTGCACGCCATTGGTACCCGAACCGATGGCGGTGAAGGCCGGCTGCACCACGCTGCGCGTACCACTGGGCGAAACAAGCACGAACTGCAGCTGGCGGGTATTGCTGTGGTTCACCCGGAAGCCCAGCTGCACCGACTCGATGTTGCGTGCGCCATTGGCCAGCTGGAAGGTCAACCGCGCGGCGGCGGCGGAGGTGTTGCCGATGGCCACCGTGCGCGTGGTGGTGCGCCAACCCGTATCCAGCAGCGGGCCCAGCGACTGGAAGTTCTCGGCGACCTGCACGGCGCGCGCCGCGTTGACAACACCGAAGCCGTACCAGTTGCTGTAAGCGCGGTTGGCTGCATTCACCGTCCAGCCCGGCACCAGTGTGCGGCCGTCGGCCAGGGTCACCGCTGGCTGGTTCGGATGGTTGCGGGTGGCAGTGGTGGCGAGGATGTACTTCACATCGCGGTAGGACAGGTTCGGGTTGGCCTCCAGCACCAGCGCCGCCACGCCCGACACCATCGGCGCCGACGCCGACGTACCGTTCATCTTCGCGGTGTAGTTGCAGGTGCTGTCGATCGCCGACAGGTTGCTGTCCAGCGTGTTCTGGCGGTTGGTGTTCTTGTTGCTGCCCTGGGTGCAGCCGGTCACGTCGGTGGTGACGATGGCCGGATCGTACGCACGTGCCACCAGGTTCGGGGCGTACTGCGCCTGCAGGCCGTACTCGCCACCAAAGGCCGACACCCACAGTGCCGAACCGGTGGACGAGTACGACGAACGCACGCCATCGGCGCGCACTGCACCCACGGTGATCACGTTGAACAGGTTGTTGCGTGGATCGCGGCCGGCCGGCACACAGCCGGTGTTGCGGTTCTTGGTATCGGTGGTGCAGACGTCCTGGGTCTGGCTGATCGAGGCGTTGTTGAAGTTGTTGCCGGCTGACTTCACGTAGATGCCGCCGCGGCCACCGCGCGTGCCCGACAGTGCCTGCTCGTACGAACTCACCGTGTTCTGGCTGTAGGCCACGGGCAGGTTGGGGTTGCCCGGGCCAGCGCCCCAGCTGTTGTTGAACACCTGAACATCGGCCGACTCGGCGCCATCCCACCAGGCGTATTCGATGTTGCTCTGCTGGTTGCCCTGCGCATTGGAGGCCAGCACGTTGAAGCCCTTCAGCGTTGCCGCCGGGGCCACGCCACGCACGCCCAGGTTGTTGGCGCCCACCGCACCGGCGATGCCGCCCACCATCGTGCCGTGGTTGTCAGCATCGGGATTGGACGGCGTGGGATTGTTGGAGCCGTTGGCGAAGTTCTTGCCCGCTACCGCCGCCACGTTCGCGGCCAGGTCCGGGTGGGCGATCTGCAGGCCGTCATCGACGATGCCGATCACCACGCCCTGGCCACGGATGCCATTGCGGAACAGGCCATCGACGTTGAGATCGTTGCCGGCCACCGGCAGCGTATCGGCCGGCACCGTCTGCCCGGTATTGAGCAGATGCCACTGGATACCCGCCAGTGGGTCGGCCTGTTGCGCCTGGGCGGTAACGGCCAGGCTGCCCAGTACCAGGGCAGTGGCCAGGGCCAGGCGCGCAGAGCGCGGTGGCGCGGAGCGTTGCGTGTGTCGCTTCATACACGAATCCTTCTGTTGTGAATCGGCATGGCAGGACGGCGGGGCGGATCTGCCCCATCGCAACGAGCCAAACGCGACACAACGAACAACCCCCTACCTCTTCACGCAGCCGATGTGCGGATGTGCCAAATACGTCACAAACACTTATGCCGCCTTGTAATGACGACTGCGCCGCTCTGGTCGGTGCCCCGGTAGGTGCCAACCTTGGTTGGCACAATCCACCCGCACCGAAACCCCACCGCCATGCCACCATGCCCAGGCTCCCCGGAGGACACCGGATGAAACGCCCCAA
The DNA here is from genome assembly GCF_058783335.1 of Stenotrophomonas sp. FW305-C-20-S1. NCBI lineage: Bacteria > Pseudomonadati > Pseudomonadota > Gammaproteobacteria > Lysobacterales > Lysobacteraceae > Stenotrophomonas > Stenotrophomonas sp. FW305-C-20-S1. The sequence continues at coordinate 11,807 of NZ_JBYTEK010000028.1, forward strand.
TGCCCGCGCCCGCGCCGATCTGGCCCCACTCACCGTGGCCACCATCCGCAAGGTGGTGCTGTCGATGTATCACCGTGGCCACGATTACTGGACCGACGCGGACATCGCCGAGCTGCTGCCGGAGCTCAGCGCATTCAACATCACCACGGTGAAGCAGCTGCGCCTGCTGACGAAACGGCACCGCCGCGCGCTGCTGCGGGAGGAAAGTACAAAGATGCCCCGGGCACAGACGCTGGATCTGCTGGCAGGGGGCGGTTGGCATGGCATCGATGTGCACGCCAATATCAGCTGGTTCGCCATTGGCGGCCTGGTCCGCATCAGCATGGAACACGAATTCGGCTTCGAAACCATGCTGCCATTCCATGAGATACGGCACGCTGCCATGGAGCTGGATGCGGAGGCGCAGACGTGAAGAACCTGGCGTGGCTGTTGGCGATGGCAGCCGTGTTTTACGTGGGGGGATGCTCGGCTACTTCCATCCTGGCCGAGCGCGGCATCGCTTCCCTGCAGCCCGGGGACCGTCGAGAGGCGGTCATCGATGCGCTGGGCGCACCCGATGTCACAGAGCCGCGTGGACAACGGTTTTCCCGCTATGCCAGCACCCCATGTAGTGGCACCTGCGTGGAACGGCTGTGGTACGAAAATCCATTCCTGCCCCATATCGAGGCGTGGTCGGTGGAGCTGGATGGCACTGGCCACGTCGTGCGGACTTCGCATTGGGCATCGCCATAGCGTCGAGGCCATCCGATGCCCAGATCATCGCACCCCCTCCCGCCCCCCTGTGCTACTACAGCCCGTGCACCCCTTCCCCGAACGGAGCACGACCATGGTCAACCCCGTCGCCCAGGCCCATCGCGGCCTCGGCACAACACTCTTCAGCCTGTTGAATCCGATACCGTTCGGCTTCTTCGTGGCCGGCCTCATTTTCGACATCCTCTACCTCAACACCGCTGAAGTGATGTGGGGCAAGTCGGCGGCGTGGCTGATCACCTTCGGCCTGCTGATCGCCATCCTGCCGCGGCTGATCAACCTGTTCGCGGTCTGGCGCCGCAACGGCACCGCCACCGGCACCGACCGCCTCGATTTCCTGCTCAACCTGGTCGCCATCGTGCTGGCCGTCTGGAACGCCTTCGTGCACAGCCGCGACGCCTATGCGGCGGCGGTGCCGGGCACCATCCTCTCCGCGCTGACGGTGGCACTGATCGCGCTCGGCTTCATCGTGCTTTCACTGCAGCAGCCGGTGCTGCAAGGAGCCCGTCATGGCTAAGCGCATCCTGCCCGCCGTGGGCGTGCTTTCGCTGGCATTGGCGCTGGCCGCGTGTGCCGGCAAGGCCGAATACCACCCGGCCGACCAGTCCGGTGCACAGCCACCGCTGCCCGCGCCGCAGAACTACCTGATGCCGCCGATGCAGGTGCCCAAGGGCGTGGGCTGGGCCGAAGGCCAGGCACCGTCGGTGGCCGACGGCCTGAAGATCGAACGCATCGCTGCCAACCTGCAGCACCCGCGCCGGCTGCTGTCGCTGCCCAATGGTGATGTGCTGGTAGTGGAAGGCAACGGTCCCGGCGAAGAGCCGGTCACCACGCCCAAGCAGTGGATCGCCGGCAAGGTGAAGGCGCGCTCGGGCAAGGCCGGCAAGGGCGGCAACCGGGTCACGTTGCTGCGGCGCGCGCCGGGCACCGGCACCTGGACCCAGCACGTGTACATCGAAAACCTGCACTCGCCGTTCGGCATCCAGCTGATCGGTGACACGCTGTATGTGGCCAACACCGGCAACATCATGAAATACCGCTACGTGCCGGGCGAAACCCGCATGTCCGACAAGGGCAGCGAGTTCACCGACCTGCCCAGCACCATCAACCACCACTGGACCAAGGAACTGCTCGCCAGCCGTGATGGCAGCAAGCTGTATGTGGGCGTGGGCTCCAACAGCAACATCACCGAGAACGGCCTGGCCGTCGAGTACCGCCGTGCGGTGGTGCTGGAAGTGGACGTGGCCACCAGCGGCAGCCGCATCTACGCCTCGGGCCTGCGCAACCCCACCGGCCTGGACTGGGAGCCGAGCACCGGCAAGCTGTGGGCGGTGGTGAACGAGCGCGACGAGATCGGTGCCGACCTGGTGCCCGATTACCTCACCTCGGTGCAGGAGCATGGTTTCTACGGCTGGCCCTACAGCTACTACGGCCAGCATGTGGACGAGCGCGTGCAACCGCAGCGTCCGGATCTGGTGGCCAAGGCAATCCGCCCGGACTTCGCCATCGGTTCGCACGTGGCACCGCTGGGCCTGCTGTTCTACACCGGCCAGGCACTGCCGGCGAAGTACCACGGCGGTGCCTTCATCGGCGAGCACGGCAGCTGGGACCGCTCGCCACTGAGCGGCTACGAAGTGGTGTACGTGCCGTTCAAGGACGGCAAGCCTGCCGGCCGACCGGAAGCGGTGGTGAGCGGGTTCGCGTCCAAGGACGAGAAGACGCTGATGGGCGCGCCGGTGGGCATGGCCATTGATGCGGAGGGCGCGCTGCTGGTCGCTGATGATGTGGGCGACGTGGTGTGGCGGGTGTCGGCGAAGTAGCCGGTCGCCCGCGCATCACCCGTGTTGTAGAGCCGAGCCGATGCTCGGCTCTACAGCGCCGATGACCCGCTGCGGAAGCCACTGAACACCGATTCGGCCGCAAAGCCTACGCCGCCCAGCAGCACACCGAAGTACACCACCGACGCCACCACGAAGCCGTAGCCGGCCGCCACCGCTGCGCCATCGCGCTGGATGAAGCCGATCGCAAAGGACATCAGCGCCAGCGCCGGCAGCGTGTTGCTGAAGGGAATCGGCCCGGCCGGCAGCATCAGCAGGATCGTGGCGAACACCAGCGCCAGGTTGTTCAAGCGCATCATCTTCTTCGAGCGCACCATCGCTGCCAGCCGCATCGGCCGGGACAACCGCTCCATGCGGTGCACCCATTTCAGGGCACGGCCCAGGTTGGCTTTCAGCTTGTCGGTGGCGATCTGCTTGTCGGCCAATCGCTGCGGCACCCACAACGGACGGTCGCGCACGCGGCTCAGGCCGATCAGCAGGATGGACGCACCGAACACCGTGCTCAGCCCGGGAATCGATACTGGAATCAGGAAGATCGCCGACAGCAGGATCACCACCAGCATCAGGCCTTCGTCGCCCAGCGCATGCAGCAGCGTGCCGACGCGGATATGGTCGCCGGGCAGGCCGTCGATCAGGTCTTCAATCTGCTGGGCGAGAGGGGCGGTGTCAGTGGCGTCGGGCGCTTGGTAGGTCATGCGTCGAAAGAGTGTCCAGGGAAGGGCGGTCGATAGGGCCGTCCTGCGGTGGGGGACGCACAGGCCCCACGAGTATCCCCGGCCAGCGCCGCGCAGAGGTGAACGATGCATGAGGCCGGCGTTGCCAGGCGGCCTGGCCTAAAATGGGCGTCCCCCGCACTGGTTGAAGATGATGGACATGGGTCGCAGGCAATCGACCATCGAACTGGTCGCCATCGATATGGATGGCACCCTGCTGGACCCAGCCCACAAGCTCACCGCGCGCGTGAAGCAGGCCATCGCTCAAGCGCGCGCGCTGGGCGTGCACATCGTGCTGACCAGCGGCCGCCCGGTTCCAGGGCTGGCGCCGTTCCTGCATGAGCTTGGCATCGAGGGCGACGATGACTACTGCATCGCCTGCAACGGCGGCCTGGTGCAGCGCATCGGCCCGCGCGAAACCGTGGTCGAGTATCCGCTCAGCTTCGACGATTTCGTGTACTGCGAACAGGTCGCCCGCGAGCTCGGCGTGCACTTCCAGGCACTGGACGCGCAGCGCATGTACACGCCCAACCAGGACATCAGCATCTACACCGTGGCCGATTCGCATCTTTCGCGCATGCCACTGTCGTACCGCCGCGTGGCCGACATGGACCCTGGCATGTCCTTCATCAAGCTGATGATGATCGACGAGCCGGACGTGCTGGACGCCGCCATCGCGCGCCTGCCGGCCGCGCTGACCGAGCGTTTCGCGGTGCTGAAGAGCGCGCCGTTCTTCCTGGAAGTATTCGACCACCGCGCCGGCAAGGGGCCCAGCCTGCAGAAGCTGGCCGAGCACCTGGGCATCGACCGCGCCAACGTGATGGCCATCGGCGACCAGGAGAACGACCTCACCATGCTGCAGTACGCCGGCACCAGCGTGGCGATGGGCAATGCCATCGATGCGGTGAAGGCCGTGGCGCGCTTCGAGACCGCCACCAACGCCGATGAAGGCGTGGCCAGGGCGATCGAGCGCTTCGTGCTGCAGTAAGAAGCCGGCAATACGAAGAAGGACGCCGCCACGCACGGTGGCGGCGTCCCACCAACGGTTTTACTGGCAGACGTACTCGTTGCCCGACTGGACACTCTCTACATCGAGCTCATGGTTCTGGATCTCGATCGTTTCCATGCGGGTCGAAACAACCACCGCACGGGCACCGACGTTGCAGCTGGCAGGCAGGCCGCCAGCGTAAACCTGCCCATTGATCGCATACGCCAGGCCGTAGCAGGCCGAGCCGAGCTTCTGCGAGTCGAAGTGGCAGGCATTGAGCTGGTTGTTGGCCGATGCGCTGGCGGCGTTGTAGTTGGTCGTCCAACCGCTGAACGGATCGTTGGCGCAGGTGCCCGGGAAGTCCTGGATCGGCGTGCCGCCGGTCGTGCAGGTGTGTTCCCATGCGCTGGAGAAGGGGCTTTGCTTGAAGTACGCAGTGCGGCCGCTGTCGACCCATTGCGCGGCGGCGGCATTTTCGGCGAAGGCGGACAGGCCGAGCAGGCAAAGTGCAGTTGCGGCGAGCGGTTTCAATCCATTCAACATGACGTTCGTCCTTTGAAGTGTCGAGTTAACGCGTCGGAGCCTTGCATGGCAGCGCGTGCGGAAGGCATCGCAGATATCCGCGCGGCCGCCGCCGACATGATCATTCAGCATCCAGGGTGGCGCAAGTCGAGCCAGGCACGAATAGTCGAAAGGCTGACCGAGCGCACAGACATCACGCTGCAACGTGCAGGTGATAGCGCGGCATCGAAAGCGATACCTGCGTATAGCCGCGCTTTCCCACGGTGCAATGGCGGATGTGGCGGTCCGATGCAACACTTCCGCACGTCGAAATCACGCCATCGAATCGTTCGGCAGCTGATCGTCTTCGTCTGCCGCTGACCGGCGCGCGCGCAGCGCCGTTCCCGCCTTCAACGCAATCGCGTCACCAGCCACTGCATCGCCATCCGGCGCTGCATCGCGCTGGGCGTGCGCCTGCGTCCTCCTCTCCCCGCACCCTGGATCTGGCCATGAACACTCCACCTACGCTTCTTGCCCTGGCAATCGGCATCGCCCTCGTTGCACCGCTGCACGCTGCCGAATCCACCGACGCCGCGCACGACACCCCCACCACCTTGAACGCGCTGCAGGTCATCGCCACCCCACGCGGTGCTGCTGTCGCCCCCACCCAGGTGGTGGGCCCGAACCGCTACGTCATCAATGCCACCGACCTGGATGCGATGGTGACCGGCAACAACGGCCTGTCGATGCTGAAGAACGTGCCGGGTGCCAGCTACACCGCCACCGACGGTCTCGGCCTGGATATTTCTGCCACCAGCCTGTTCGTGCGCGGTTTCCGCATGAATGAAATGGGCATCACCTTCGAAGGCGTGCCGCTGAACGACAACGGCTTCCTCTCGCTTACCGGCACCAGCGTGGTCAACGTCGGTGTGCCCGATGGCATCGGTTCGATCACGGTCAGCCCGGGCGGTGCACCGGTCAGTGTGTTCTCCAGCAGCGTCAATGGCGGCAGCCTCGAGTACCGCCTGCGCGACCTGCAGGACACCCCCAGCCTGCGCATCAAGCAGGGCGTGGGCAGCAACAACACGCGGGTCACCACGGTCTCGGGCCAGAGCGGCCAGCTGGGCGAACACGGCCCGAAGCTGCTGGTCGACCTGCAGCGCGTGTCGGCCGACAAGTACCAGGGCGCCGGCACCCAGAAGTTCCTGCGCGGTGACCTGAAGGCGCAGCAGGATGTGGCGTGGGGTGACTTCACCGTGTTCCTGTCCGACAGCAAGGCCGCGGTGTGGGGCTACAACAACATCTCCTTCGACATGATCCGCAAGCTGGGCTGGAAGGCCGACAGCTTCTATCCGGACTATGCATGGGCGTACTACGTGGCCTCGCCGGAGAACGCCGACACGTCCTGCGGCGCCTACACCTGCGGCGAGCTGTCCGAGCTGATTCCCTACGACACCGGCCAGGTGACCCGCGACCGCGTCGCGTCGATCAACCATCGCTTCCAGATCACGCCCGCGCTCAGCGGCAACGTGCAGCTGTACAACGCCAACAGCCACACCCAGGCCACCTTGACCGACCCGACCGTGCCCTCGCCCAACGGCGCGCCTTTCTCCGAACAGGTGCAGACGCCGCACCTCAATCGCCTCGGTGGCATGTTCAACCTGCAGTTCGAGACCGGTGCGCACACCCTCACCACCGGCTTCTGGCAGGAGAAGAGCAAGGCGGCCGCGAAGACCGAGTGGTACCAGCAGCCGCTGCTGGGGCAGGGCAAACCACTGAAGGCGACCGGGCCGTTCGATGTGTACGGGCCGGCGTTCCAAACCGACAACGCATCCAGCTGGGTGACCCGCTCGCGGCAGTTCTACCTGCATGACAATTACGCCGTCACCGACACGCTGGTGCTGGGGCTGGGCTTCAAGGCCGTGGACTTCACTACCACCGGTGGTGGCATCGGCGACTCAGCGGAGCGCCCGGTGTCCGGCACGCTGCGCGCCAAGAGCAACTTCCTGCCGCACGTGTCGCTGTACTGGAGCCCGACCGAGCGGACCGACGCCTTCATCGACCTGGTCAACACCATGAACGGCTATCGCGTGGCCCAGCGCGGCAACATCGGCTATACCGCGTCGGCCTGGACCATCAGTGACCAGAAAGAGTTCGACCGCGTGGCCGGCACCCTGCGCCCAGAGAAGAACTGGAACCTGACCGTGGGCGCCAGCCACCGCTTCGACCGCCTGACCGTGACCGGTGATGTGTTCTACAACGACATCCGCAACCGCCTGCTGTCGGCGGCCATCGGCACACAATTCGCGCAGATCAACACGGTGCGCTTGATGCCGAAGATGCACGTGATCGGCGCCGACCTCGGCATCACCGCCGACCTGACCGACCACCTGCAGTTCTACCAGGGCATCGCACTGGCGCGCTCGTACTACGACAGCGATTTCGTGGTGGGCGATACCGTGTACCCGATCAAGGGCAACGCGCAGCCGGGCTACCCGCAGCTGTCGCTGGTCAGCGACCTGTCCGCGCACTTCGGCGGCTGGCGTTTCGGTGCCACCAGCACCTCATACCTGCGCCAGCCCTTCACCTATGAAAACGACATCCGCGTGCCGACGTTCTGGCAGGTCAACGCGTACACGGCCTACACCCTGGGCCCGGACAGCCTGCTGCCGGGGCTGGAGCTGCGGCTGGACGTAAGCAACCTGTTCAACCGCAACAACATCGGCACCGCCACCATCGCCGGCTCGTCGTTCTCGGGCGACTACCAGACCCTGCAGCGCAGCGCCCCCCGGCAGGTGATGTTCAGCACCTCGATAACCTTCTAAGTAGATCCACGCCATGCGTGGATGCACTTCGCGGCAGGCTGGGTAGCGCCGGGCCATGCCCGGCGGAATCCCTCCGGCGCCGACGCGCCTTGCCAACCAAGGTTGGCATCTACCCAAGCGTGGCCCTTCTCCGCACGCAATCCGGTAGCGCCGGGCCATGCCCGGCGAAATCCCTCCGGCGCCGACGCGCCTTGCCAACCAAGGTTGGCATCTACCCAAGCGGGCCCCCTCGCCGCACGCAATCCGGTAGCGCCGGGCCATGCCCGGCGGAATCGCTCCGGCGCCGACGCGCCTTGCCAACCAAGGTTGGCATCTACCCAAGCGTGGCCCTTCGCCGCACGCAATCCGGTAGCGCCGGGCCATGCCCGGCGGAATCGCTCCACCCAAGCGGGCCATCCGCCGCACTTTGCACAATCAGCACTGATATTCCGGCACCAACGCAAGGTTCCCACAATGTTGCTGGGTCATCCTGTACGCATGGCACAGCACAACCCCCGTTTCCCTCCGGTCCGCAGGCGCGCCCATGGACGTGCGCGTCCGGTGCCGTTCGCAGCACCGGCGGTCGACCTGGAGGCCGAATACCAGTTCTGGCAGGTCTATGACCGCGTAGTCCGCCCCCTGCCCGGGGGCGGGTTCCGCTTGGCCTGGCTGGTGCTGCAGGCCGTGTACCGGGCGCGGGCGCGCTATCCCGCCGACACCCACAAGGCGGCGCTGTCGCGGGTACTTTTCGGTACCAACATGACCGAGGCGCGCGCGGCCGAACTGGAAGAACTCTACGGGCTGGTCAGCCGCAGGCTGGCGGCGGTGGCCGTGCGCACGCTGACACCCGGCAGCACCGTCTAGCCCGCCTTGCAGGGCATGCAGATCCGTCCCACCCCACCGGCACCGGCGCGCAGGTCAGGGTCGAAGAACTCTTCCTGGCTGCGGATCTGCCCGCAGCGGCTGCAGACTTTCTTCTCTTTCGATTCCAGCCCCTGCACCTGCTCGATCACCTGATCGACCGCTGCCGAGCGGATCTCCGTGCCGGCCACTTCAATCAGGCGATAGAGCCGGTCGGACAGCGTCTGCACCGGGTCGCTGCCGAGGTTGAACCGGTTGATGCGCAGGAAGCGGTAGCCGTAGCTTTCCAGGGTCAGCTGGCGCTCGACGTCGGCCTCCACCAGATAGCGCTCGTGGTTGCCCACATGCACCGGCTTGTCGCGGCGGAAATGGAATTCGAAGCCGTCGTACTCGATCACGATCTGCAGCGCGCCACGCACGGTCTGCACGGTCACCAGGAAGTCCACGCGCCACGCCGGGTGCTGATAGGTCGGGTCAAGCTGGCGGAGGTAGTCACCCACCGGGAACTGCGGAATGATCTCGACCGCATCACCATGGGCAAGCACGAACGGCGTCTGCTGCAGCCACTGCAGCACCTTCGATTCCATCGGGCTGCGCGCATCGGTCTGCGCGGCGTTGGGCGCGGGACGGTCCAGCTGGCTGGCGTAGTAACGCAGCGCATGGCCAATCGCGCCGCGGAACGCATCCACCGGCATCGAATGGACGAACCAGATCGCCTCCTGCGCACGGGAGAAGCCGACATTCAGGCGCTGCACTTTCAGCTTGTCTTCCACCGCATCCACCGCGCCGCTCAGGCTGACCGGGAAGATGTAGTTCAGCGCATCCTGGCCGGCAGTCGCCACCATCGAATAGAAGATCAGCCCGCGTTCCTCACCCTGGCAGGAGTCGACCGTCATCACCTTCAGGCGAAGCCGCTCTTCGAACTCGCGGCCGCGCGGATGGTTGAACAGCGTCTTGGACAACAGCGTCTGCTGCTCGCGGAACGGGGTGATGATGCCCACCGTGGGCGGCGCATCCGTATCCAGCAGTTCCACCAGGCGCTCGGCGATGAAGGCCGCTTCGGCGTCGTTGGTGCTGCGGCTGGTGCGGTGCCCACTGGCATCGACCTGGCTGAAGCGGATCACTTCCTGCAGCGGCCGGCTGCGGATCTTCAGCGCCTGCAGCTGATGGTTGTAGAAGGTGGAGGACGAGAACCCGATCAGTTCCGCATAGCTGCGGAAATGCTTGCGCAGCATCACCGAGTACGAGGCTGAGAGCGAGCAGAACTCCAGCACCGAGCGCTTCACATCGAACATGGCCAACCGTTCCAGCACGTCGGCCTGCTGGCTGACGTTGGTGCGGAAATAGTTGATCAGGTCCGAGCGGTACTTGTCGTTCAGCGCGATGCTGGCGTTGGCGGCCTTGACGTTGGAGAACTGCTTGGAGTCGCCCAGCACCACCACCTTGCGCGCGCGCAGCAGCGCCGGCAGCGCCTGCGCCACCGAGACCTGCGAGCCTTCGTCGATCACCAGCACGTCGAACAGGTCCGGTGCCAGCGGCATGTATTCGCCGAACTCGCGGATGCTGGCGATCATCACGGGGAACGACTCGCGCACGCTCTCGAACTTGTCCACCGGGAATTTCTGCCGGTTGGCGATCACGCCCGCCAATGCCCGCGCATCGGCGCGGTGATGATCCATGAAGCTGATCAGGCGCCCATCCACATGGGCATTCATCACCGAGGTGTTCAGGCGCTCCAGCTTGGTCTTGGTGCCCACATAGTCGTACTGCGGCGCGTCGACGAAGGCCTTGCGCGTGGCCATCCAGCCCTGCAGGAAGCGCAGGGTCAGCGCCCACAGTGCGGGATCGTCCTTCGGCTCGGCCAGCAGGGCCTCGACGATGGCCGGATTGAGCCGCGCCAGCAGGGTCATCGCCTGCCGTGCAACCGCCGCACCCGGGCCCGGCGCGGCGCCGTGGGCGATCTGCCGATAGCTGGCCGGCAGCTGCGTGCCCAGGCCTTCGGCCTCCAGCTTCATGCGCAGCGCGTTTGCGCCCTGCACGATGTCCTGCAGGGCGGCTGCATCCTGCTTGAGCAGCAGCGGGCGGGTGGTGCCGAGCTGGTTGAGCTGAAGCTCCAGCCCGCGCACCGCATTGCCACGCAGCAGATAGCCCAGCAGCGGCATCTTCAGCTGCTGGTACTGCAGCAACAGCGTGCCCAGCAGCCGTAACTGCTCGGCATCCAACGACTCGAACAGCGCCCAGCCGTCAACCGGTCGGTCGGCGAGGAAGGCGGTGGTCACCGCATCGCGGCGGATACGTTCGTCCAGTGAGGCCGGCGTGTAGTCGGTGCTGCCGAACAGGTCGGCAAGATAGGCTTCCAGTGCATCCGCCTGCGCGGTCACCGCTTCCAGCTCGGACAGCACGTTGGCATCCATCACCGCGTGTACCTGCTGCAGCACCGCGGGGGCGCGCTCGCCCAGCGCCGCCTCCTGCTCGTGCATGGTCTTCACTGCAGCAAGCGATACACGCCCCAGCGTCTGCACGGTAGTGGAGATGGCCTGCCGCAGTGTCTGCGCCGTGTCCTGGCGCTCGCTTTCGAGGGCGGGCTGGTTGGCCTTCATGGCCTTGGCGAAGGCCGAAATCTGGCTGATCGTGCCGGTGGAAGTCAGGCGCTTGAAGTTGTCCGCCTGCTGGCCCAACCGCAGGATCGGGTTGGGGAAATCGCGATCATGGCGAACCCGGCTCATCGCATCGGACAGCTTGTCGTACACCACGTCCAGCGCTTCGGTCTTGTCCGACAGCACCAGGCAGCTCTTCTTGTTGAACGCACAGTCCGCAGCGATGGCGGTGATGGTGTGCGACTTGCCGGTGCCAGGCGGGCCTTCGACCACCACGATGCGGCCCTGTGGTTCGCGCACCGCCAGCAGGATCTTGCGCTGTTCCTCGTTCAACGGAATGGGCGAATCGAACACCATGCGCTCCACCAGCGGCAGCGCATCCCAGGCCGATTCCACGCGTTCCCCGATGGGCTCGGGGTTGCGCATCAGCACGCCTTCCACCATGCCGTGGAAAAGATCCACCAGTTTCGACCCCCCATTACGGGCCTGGTCGATGATCTCCTCGAAATCATTCAGCAGCGCCTCGTCGGCGCGCTCGAACGCAGCCAGGTGCAGGGCAGGCGACAGCGCCACGGTGGCGGTGGAAGCCTCGCTGGCAGACGAGGAAAGCGAGACGTCGCCGCCCAGATCCATCGCGTTGGCCACCTGCCGGAACAGCGACGCCGCCACTTCGAACAGGCTCTGCGCCGGGTCGAGGTACTGGATGCGCTCCTGGATCGGCGACACCCACTCGCGGGCCATGCCCACGGCCAGTTCCTGCAGCACGAAGTCGATCGCGCGGCGGTTGGCGAACAGGCGGTTGCTGAGGGTCAGGGTGTAGCCCGACCCATCCTTGGCCCGCACCACGTCCAGCGGCAGGTAGAACACCGGGTACTGCACGCCCGCGTACTTGAGCGTGCCCACGTAGAGATACAGCTGCAGGCCATCGCCGGTGGCGACATAGGTTTCCAGGTCGCGGAACTCATGGAAGGCGTCGGCCGCCACGAAGTTCTCGAAGAAGTCCATCAGCGCGCTGATCGTGCCGTCGCGGGTCAGCTGATGCTCGCAGGCCTGCTGCAGCGGCAGCTCGTCACCGGTGGCCAGCAAGCGCGCCAGCACCTCCGGCAGGGTCTGGTGCAGATCCACAACGGAGCGGGTGACCAGATCCGACTCGGCCGCGTGCAGCGAATCCATCACCCAGTACGCCTGGCCCTGCAGTGGGCCGGCCAGATGCGCGATCAGCGGCCGCACCACCTGCACGCACATCGCATCCACCAGGGTGCCCTGCACCGATTCCACCCAGGCTTCCGGGTCTTCCAGTGCACCGGCCATGCTGGCGCGCGCCTTGTCCAGCACGGCCACGCGCACCGTGGCGATGGCGGTCTGGGTGATGGCGTTGACCTGCTCTTCGACGATGCGGCGCAGCGTCGCGCTGATCGGCCGGGTATAGCTGCGCGGGCCGATGGTGAACGAAAGCTCCTCGCCGGAGGGCCGGCTGAGCAGCTTCCACAGCTCCTTGTCCAACGCCGGATACGGCGCGGTGCGCATGCCCGCGCGGAAGCCGGAATCGCTGGTCAGCACGATGCGGCGCCGCGGTGCCTGCGCGCGCTTGAAATCCGATTCAAGGAAATCGCGGAAGTACTGCGAGATCCGCACCGCGATTTCGCGCATCTTCGTTTCACCCAGAGGCCCGTCGCCGCCGGTTGCCGCAGGTGTCAGCGGGGTGGACGCATCGGAGGTCGGCAGGTGCGGCGGTTGCAGAGTGCTCATGGATCAGAAGGCCGGCCTGCTGGGACAGGCGACATCGTAGACAGGGCCTTGCATGGTCGCACGCGGCGTGTGTGGCGGGGAGGGGCGCCTCCCGCGCCGTTGCTTCTGCTCAGGCCAGGTCGCGGGCCCACACCTGGCTGGTCTGGTCACTGCCGAAGCTGTGGTGGTGCTCTTCCTCCACCAGCGAAAAACCGGTCTTCTCATACAGGCGCACCGCATCCAGCAGCACCTTGTTCGTCCACAGCACCATGCGGGTATAACCGGCGGCACGCGCAAAGCCGATGGCTTCTTCCACCAGGCGGCGGCCGACGCCCAGGCCCCGCGCGGTGGCATCCACGTACAGCATGCGCAGCTTGGCCGTGGTGGCATCGTGGCGCACCACGAACACCGAGCCCACCATCTCGCCCTGGCGGTCGGCGATCCAGCAGCGGTCGGAGGTAGGGTCGAACTCGCGCAGGTACTTGCCGACGATGTCAGCCAGCAGCGCCTCGAACTCCTGGTTCCAGCCGTACTCCTGCGCGTACAGCCGCGCCTGCTTGTGTACCACCAGGCCCATGTCACCCGGCTGCGGGGCGCGCAGCACAACATCTGCCGGGCGCGTATCCAGCAGTTGCCCGATGCGGTCCATCGCGTCCACCAGCGCCTGCTGCTGCGCCTCCGGCAACGGCGCCAGCATGGCCAGCACTTCCTGGCGCGACGCCTCCTCGAAAGGCTGGAACGTCTGCCGGCCAAGCGCGGTCAGCGCCAGCAACTGCGAGCGGGCGTCGTCCGGGTGGGGTGTCTTCTCCAGGAGCCCCTGGCTCTCCAGCGTGGCGATCACGCGGCTGAGATAGCCGGCGTTGAGGCCCAGCTCCGTGCGCAGGTCCAACGCCCGCGCTGCCCCGCGGCTCGACAGTTCGTACAGCACACGCATTTCCGTCAGGGAAAACGGGCTGCCCAGCAGGTGGTCCTGCAGCACGCCAATGCGGCGGGTATAGAAGCGGTTGAAACGACGCACCTGCTCGGCGCGGTCGAGGGCTTGGCTGTGCTGGGCGGGCATGGCGGGTGTTCTTTGATTGCCTGAGGCAACTAATATTGTGTGCCTCAGGCAAGCAAGTCAACAGTGTGAGGACGGGGCCGCTATGTGCCCGGCTTGCCCCGGTCCAGCTGCCGGTAGCCGATGGCCTCGGCCAGGTGCGCGGTCTGGATGGTCTCGCTTTCGGCAAGATCGGCAATGGTGCGTGCCACGCGCAAGATGCGATGCATCGCCCGCGCCGACAGCTGCAGGCGCTCGATGGCTTGTTCCAGCAGATCCTGGTCGGCTTCGCTCAAGCGCGTGCACGCGCGCAGGGCAGCAGGCGGCAGGTGCGCGTTGAGGCCACCACGCGCCTGTTGCCGCGCATGTGCCGCTTCCACCCGCGAACGCACGCTGGCGCTGGGCTCGCCCAGCGGCGTGCTCTCGCGAAGCTCCACCGCATCCATGCGGCTCACGTTGATGTGCAGGTCGATGCGGTCCAGCAACGGGCCCGATACCCGTGCGCGGTAGCGGGTGATGCGCTCGTCGCTGCACAGGCAACGGTTGCTGCGGTCGCCGGCCCAGCCACAGGGACACGGGTTCATCGCCGCCACCAGTTGGAAGCGTGCCGGGTAGACCACGCTGCGCGCTGCGCGGGAGATGCGGATGTGACCCCACTCCAGCGGTTCGCGCAGGGTTTCCAATGCGCTGCGATTCCACTCCGGCAGTTCATCCAGGAACAGCACGCCGTGGTGCGCCAGCGAGATCTCGCCGGGGCAGGGCGGATTACCGCCGCCCACCAATGCCGCCGCGCTTGCGCTGTGGTGCGGCGCCCGGAACGGCCGCTGTCGCCAACGCTTCGGGTCCAGCCCTTCGCCGCTGACCGAGGTGATGGCCGCCAACTGCAGGGCATCGATCTCTTCGGAATCCGGCAACAGGCTGGGCAGGCGCGAGGCCAGCAGGGTCTTGCCGCAGCCGGGGCTGCCGATCAGCAATAGATGATGACCACCGGCCGCCGACACTTCCAGTGCCCGGCGCGCGAGCGCCTGTCCACGAACGTCGGCCAGATCGGGCAGTGGCAACGGTGTGGTGTCCACGCGTTCCACCTGCGGTAGCAAACGCGGGTTGCCCAGCCCGGCGCAGCATTCCAGCAGCGTGCGCGCCACGCGCACATCGGCGTGCTGGGCCAGCGCGGCTTCAGCGGCATTCCCCGGTGGCACGATCAGGATGCGCCCCGCTTCGGCGGCGGCCATGGCGGCCGGCAGCGCGCCGGATACGGGACGCAGCTCACCGGTCAGGCCAAGTTCGCCGAGGAACTCGTACTGCAGCAGCGACTGCGGCTCTACCTGACCGCTGGCCGCGAGGATGCCCAGCGCGATGGCCAGATCGTAGCGACCACCTTCTTTCGGCAGGTCCGCGGGGGCCAGGTTCAAGGTGATGCGCCGCTGCGGGAAGTCGAAGCGCGCGCAGAGCATCGCGGCACGCACGCGCTCGCGCGACTCGCGCACGCTGGTCTCGGCCAGGCCGACGATCTGGGTGACGGGCAGGCCACCAGAGAGATGTACTTCGATGCGCACCAGCGGGGCGTCGACCCCGGCGCGCGCACGGCTGTGGACCAGCGCCAGGCTCATGTGTGGTTTCCTGCGGAGGGGCGCTTGATGGTGAGGGGGCGGTGCGCCGATCACCATCGGAGTACTCCGGCGGGGTATATAGGATTTGTCCGGCCAGCCACTACGTGTGGTTCAGTCGTCGGGACGACGTCAGATATGGCGTTCGGCAGACCTCATCAACTCAACAATGTTATCGAGGAGGGAGATCGGAAGGTTGCGCGATGCCGTCAACATGTGGGCTTCCATTTGCAGGCGCATACCTTCTGGCTTCCCACCGTCGGCGATGGTGTCCCCCGTAATCAGCCAAGATACGCTCACGCACGTGACCCTGCTCAGCGCATGCAGATGGTCGATGGACGGCACGAAGCCTAGTTCGCGTTCCCAGTGGCCCACCGTCGCCCGGTTTACGTTCAGGGCTTTGGCGAGATCGGTTTGAGATAGCCCGTTGCTGATACGCGCAACGCGGATCCGGGCGGACAGTGAATCAGTGCGGAACTCCATGAATACTCCCCTTCCTATGCTGCCTTGCACAGGGTGTGCGGGGAAGTGTGTGAGCGCCAATACAGATCGTCAATTCTGTAGCAGTTCTACATATGTCGGTTCTCGCATGAATCTCTTCTTGAATGCGCTGAGGAGGCTGCTTCTGACACGTGGCGATGCGGGATGAACGCCGCGTCCTCCCTATCCTTGGCCAAGACGTTAGCGACAGTGACGTCCTTTCAGGGCCAACACGCAAGTGCAAATGCAAGCACTCGCCCCGTGATGGTTGCCCTCTGCACGTAGTGAAAGCTGGGGCGCAACCGCCCAAGCGCGGCGGAAGCTGTGCGCGGCACAGCAGCGAGGTTGCAGCTGGATGCCGGCGGGCCGTTGAATCAAGTTGAGCCACAACGCTGATCACGTTCGCAGCTCAGAAGATCAAATGCCCACCATTACATGGAGTAAAGAAAAATGACCCAACGCACTGCTGTGAAGACTCTCTCGTCCCTCACGCTGATCATTGCGGGTGTCGCGGCCGCAGGTTCGGCTTCTGCTGCTGCATCGAACGGAACTTTCGCCAATGACATTGCGGCGTCGACGTCCATCCAGGCGGATATGCAGTCTCTGAGCATCAGTGAGTTCAGAGACGAAAAATCTGCGCTTCTCGCAGATGGGCACCATCACTCCGATTCTTTCGGATCCCATCACCATCATGACACGGCGAGCAAGCAGATGGCATTTGCCTCGCGCATCGCCGCGGATTCCCGATTCGACGTCTGAAGAGAGAGGGGCGGGGATCTCTCCGCCCCTTGCACGTGAATCACTGTCATGCAGAGCCTATGGAGGCCGGAGGTGGTTTTTTATATTGGGCCTCAAAGTGGATTTGAAGGGTGGATAAGAGCGGCCAGGAGCAAGTGGCGAGGACGGCGATCACCACATGGAGTAGGAGAATGAGTTCGATGGCCCAGGCGCAGCCGCCAGATGTAAAGAACCCGATCTGCCTGATGGAAATCGCAGATACAACAGAAAGCATGGAGCCGGTCGTCGAGGGCATCCTCTGGTCAAGACTCCGCAGGATGAGAGCGCGACTTCAGGAAGTGCTTGCCGACCAGCAGTACGGGGCCATGGCTCGTGCCATGCACCAGATGTACCAGTCAATCAGTGCCGATCGCCAGGCTCGCGTACTGCTGAGTTCCGAGTTCTGCGAGCAGTATCTGTGCCTGGAGTCCGCGCGGAAGGGCAGGCTGGAGGCCGGAGCCGACGAGCAGGAGAGGGCAGAGGAACAGGCCCGCGCGCTTGGCGCGCTGCACGACATCATCGCTCGGGAGAAGTCGATCGCCGAACTGGCACAGGGACGGACCGGCAGGTACCTGAGGGAGGCGCGGCAGTGGCAGCTCTACAGTCCGGTTGGAGACTGCGTTGCGGAAAAGGATGCCACGGGCGTGTGGACCCTTCGGCAGTTGCCGAAGCTGGGTGACTGTATCGCGTTGGATCTTGAGAGCCCACCGGCGCGGCACCATGAGCCACGCTCTGGAGTGCTGAGCCAACCGTGCCTGCCGCTGACCGATGCGGAGCGTGAGCATGTCTCGCGAAAGCTGGCAGAGGCGCTGGCGGCGATTGATCGGTCAGAACCCATGTACGGCCTTCTCATCCGCAACTTCGTCCGGCGGATCACCGTACGCAAGTCGGCAGACGTCACCTCCGACGAAGCCGGCCGCTACGGCTCCGAGCATGTGCCGAGGCAGCCGGGTTCCATTCGGCTGCTGAACACGCATAACCCTGAGCTTCTGGTTGAGGCGTGCATGGAGAGCATCATGCATGAAAGCACGCACAACTATCTGGCCGCGTGGGAGCTTGCCAACGGGTTCTTCGTTGCCAATGACTACCAGCACCGTGTCGTGTCTCCGTGGTCCGGCAATCCCATTCCCAACTCCTCCTACATCCACGCGGTCTTCGTCTATTACGTGTGTCATCGCCTGCTCAAGCGTCATCTTGAGATCTCTCCGGGCCTGGGTGAAGCCGCCAAGCGCCACGTCCAGCGCAGGTTGGCCGTCTGCGCCGCCGGCTTCCTGATCGAGCAGGATCTGAGCGGTCGGTTGATGACCAAGGACGCCATCAATGGCGAGGTCGGGCAGATGATCGATCAGATGCAGGCCGAGATGAAGCGTCAGTATCGCTACGGGGAGTGGCAGCAATGAGCAGAACAGTCGTCATCCACGCGGATCACCTTGACCCGGTCGCGCTGCGGGCGCTGGCCACGGGTGTCCCCGCCATACACATTGATGAGCTGATACCAGTAATGGAGGGTCAACCCTGGCCTGAGGTTCTCCGGCTGAGCCCAGGTGCGCATCTTGAGAGTCTGTTCCGCGGAACCAAAGTGGTGAACCGGGTCTTCTCCCTGGAAGGAACGCAGGTCGAACGGTTCCTGGCCGAGCACGGAGTGGACGCCCGCTGGTTCCATATCCGCCTGCAGCCGCTTCTGGCACTGGGGGTGAGCCTCTGTCACGACACCGGCACGCGCGGCGTATCCCGGTGTCTGGCCCCGCTGAATGTGCAGTGGTTTGAACTCGAACGCGCTCTTCCCGAGGCGAATACGCCTGACTTCGCCTATAGCTTTGGCTACGAAGAACCAGACCTGTCCCGCATCGAGGACCCCATGCAGAAGTCGGTCTGGTCGCTTTTTGACTGGCGACAGGAACGGCAGCTTGATGACGAAGAGCGCCGCAGGCATCAGTTCCACGTGTCCAGGCCGAAGGGCGTCCCCGTGATCGCCTGGTTCCTTGGGCGGGACTACAACGGAATCCACTTTCCCCGTGGAAGCGTTGAGGTCGATGATGCTGTGTGCGGGCAGCTGACGCGAGCAGCTGCACAGGCCTTCCGTGCCGAAGCAGGAGAGATGCTCCTGTATGTGACGGACGAGGCGGTCACCTTCCATGCATTCTCGCCTTACCTTCGTTCCGTCGCCGCCGACGCGGCAGTGCAGGATGCGTTGGATGCGTGGTTGCTTGCCGGCAACGCCGGAGGTGTGAATGCTGCTTGAGAAGCTGAGCTCGCTGCGCGAGTCCATGGGCTGGGTCTACGGAAGCGAGGACCTGTGCGTACTGTTGTACAGCCTGGTCAAGCGGACCCGCCCGCGCATCGTGGTCGAACTGGGCACCGGCTTTGGCGTCACTGCGGCCTGGATGGCCGGTGCATTGCGGGAGAACGGCAGCGGTGTCATTCACACCTACGATAATGGCTCGCACTTCTCCAGTGAGCCAGGCATCAGGTTTGTCGAGGGCCTGCAGGGGCCGCTTGCCGATTCACTGCGGGAGATGGGGCAGGACTATCCCGCTTTCCTGCAGCACGTATTCCAGTGGGCCGGGGTCGAGAATCACGTTGTCGCCAATTGGCAGGAGATCGGCTTTGCCGATATTGCCCGGGCCCCCGCCTTTGACGGCGGAATAGACATGGTCTTCTCCGACTTCAACCACTCCCAGGACAGCATCCAAGCCTTGCTGGCGGCGTTTCTGCCGCGCATGGCGGAAAGCGCTTCGATCTTCATCGACAGTGCCTCCACCCAGCGGCTTGGTTACCTGACCCTGGAAGCCGTTGTGGACGCCCTGAATCAGAATAAGATACCCAGGGCGTTCATCAAGGATCGCAGCGAGCAGGACATTGACGCGCTGCTGCGTATGGTCCAACGCTCGCGCTTCCGGCTGATGCATCTGCTGGAAGCCTGCGATAGGGCGCAGAACAGCACGGCGTGGATCTCGATTGAACCGGTGGACGTGATTCCGACTGCGGCCACCTTCCTGCATTAGAGAGATGTATATGTTCGGCTATTACTTTGCGCTGGCCCGCACCAGGCTTCTGGAAACCAAGGGAATGAGCGCCGCGCTGATCCTGGCGCTGGGGTTGGGCATTGGCGCGAGCATGACGATGTTGACCGTCGTGCGGACAATGACGTGGGATCCACTGCCGGGGCGAAGCGAGCATCTCTATCACCCCTTCATTGACGCGCTTCCCACCTCCTACGACGTCAGGCCTGGCATGGACCCGCGGGTGGCCCTCACCTGGGTAGATGCGCAGAACCTGCTGCGGCAGGCCCCGGCATCCCATCAGACCGCGCTGGCATCTGCTCGTCTATTGGTGGATGCGCAGCGCAGCGTGCAGATTCCATTCTTCACGCAAGGGCAGTATGTCACTGCAGATGCGTTTGCCATGTTCGGCATCCCAGTGGTGCAGGGCAGGGCCTGGACGCGTGAAGATGATGCTGCCCACGCCCGGGTTGTCGTGCTGGGTCAGGATCTGGCTGCTCGTCTGGGCGGTGAAGGCCTGGTGGGAGCCACCGTCCGGCTTGGCGGCCAGGCATTCAGGGTGGTCGGTGTCGCCGGTCCGTGGAGCCCGCGCCCCCGGTTCTATACGGACCTTCAGCAGGATGTTTTCAAGGGGCGCGAAGACTTCTTCATCCCGATTGGTGTTGCAGCGGAAATGCAGATGGCGGTGTCCAGCAGCGTCTTCTCATGGAGCAGTGACAAGCCCCTCAATCGCCTGCAGGACGCCCGCACATCATGGGTCCAGTTCTGGGCCGAGTTGCCTGAAGCGGCCAGTGTCGAGCAGTACGAGCGCTTCCTGGGCAACTACGCACGTACACAGCACCAGGCGGGAAGGTTTGACAGGACAACTGCACCGCGGATGGTGTCCCTGAAGGACTTCCTGGTCGAGCATCGCATCATCCCCAACGAGGTGAAGCTGCAGCTGGCGCTGTGCCTGGGGTTCCTGATCGTTTGCCTGCTGAACATGAGTGCCTTGATCTTCGCCCGCTTCATCCGCCGGTCCCATGAAATATCGGTCCGTCGGGCGCTGGGTGCGCGTCGGCAGGACGTCATCTATCAGCTCTGCACTGAAGCACTGATCATCGGCGGCTTGGGCGGGGCGGTAGGGTTGATCGTTGCAGAAGCCGGCCTCTACCTTGTGCGGATGCAGCCGGAAGACTACGCCTCGCTGGCCAACATGGATCTGAGCATGGCCGCTCTCACCGTGGGCCTGGCGTGTGTCTCCAGTGTTATCGCTGCGTTCTTCCCTGCGCTGCGCGCTACCTCAGGCCGTCTGGCCATGCAGATCAAGGCGTCAGAATGAGCATTGCAGAAGTCCCCCTTATCGTCCGCGCGCTCACCCGCAACCGCTTCATCGCGTCCATTCTCCTGGTGCAGGTGCTGGTTGCCACGGCGTGCGTGACGAACCTTGCGTTTCTGCTGTCCGAGCGGCTGGGAACCCTCACCTACAAGACGGGCCTGGAAGAGGCGAACCTGGGCGTCATCGAGACCGAATACCTGGGGCCTGCAGCAGCCAACCCTGCAGCCTCGATCAGGACCGACCTGGAGGCCATCCGCCAGCAACCAGGCGTCGAACAGGTAATCGCAGCAGAGTCGCTTCCCCTCTCCCAGCGCAGCTGGTCGGTGGGATTCACCAACAAGGTGCTTGAAGGAAATGATATCTCCGGCATCGTCGAGGCAGAGCCGACTGTCTACACGGCATCTTCGCCAGCAGTCCAGGTGTTGGGCCTGACCCTTGTTGCCGGCCGTGACCTGTCTGCGGGAGCGTTCGTGCCGATGGAGGCCGGCGCCGACTATGCCGGGCTCTACAAGGCAAGCGAGGCCGTTGTCTCGCAGGCACTGGCAGACAAGCTGTTTCCGGAGGGCGGCGCAGTCGGCAAGTTCCTGTATGCCGATGCGCAGCACCCCATCCAGGTGGTCGGCATCGTCAAGACGCTTTCCCGGCCTGTTCTGAAGACCGATGCAGACAATGACATGTCACTCATTCTGCCGCTGATTCCGGACGGGCCTCGCGTGATGTTCGCCATCCGTGCCGCGGATGGGCGAGTGGCGGATGTGATTGCGTCCAGTGAGGCGACCTTGTCGCAGCGCGACGCAAACCGCACCATCGCCCGCAGCACCTCGTTCCGGGAACTGCGCGCCGACTACTTCCGCCACGATCAGACCATGGCGATCATGTTCCTGAGCTCCGGGTTGGCGCTGTTGGTGGTAACGGCTACGGGCGTGTACGGACTGGCCAGCTTCTGGGTTCGCAAGCGGTATCGTCAGATCGGTATCCGGCGCGCATTGGGCGCCCGGAAATCCGACATCCTCCGGTACTTCCTGGTGGAGAACCTGATTCTCACCGCCACCGGGTCTGTTGTCGGCACCGTACTGGCCATCGGCCTGAACAGGGCCGTGGCCCGGTACTACGAGGTGGCCAGGATCGAGGCGCCATTTCTCGCCATTGGCGTACTGACCGTGCTTCTGTTGGGCCAGGCCGCAGCATTTGTTCCGGCTCGACGAGCAGCCAAAGAAGC
The DNA here is from genome assembly GCF_058783335.1 of Stenotrophomonas sp. FW305-C-20-S1. Lineage (NCBI taxonomy): Bacteria > Pseudomonadati > Pseudomonadota > Gammaproteobacteria > Lysobacterales > Lysobacteraceae > Stenotrophomonas > Stenotrophomonas sp. FW305-C-20-S1. Next base: position 34,026 of record NZ_JBYTEK010000028.1, read on the forward strand.
CCCGGTGGCGATCCTGCGTAGCGCCTGACCCGGACGGGTCTGTCATCCGGCCCGTGCTCGCGCCAAAGCACCGTTCCTTACGGCTACGCGATGGCGACTCGGAGGAGCTGCGATGGACAAGGCGTGTAACACGGCAGTGGAAGAAAGGAGTAACCGGCAATGCGATGCATTCGGATACTAACCCTCCTCTCGCTCGTCCTGGGCCTGCTGGGGTGCAGGAACGAGGTGGAGAGTTCAACGTATCCCGTGGGTCAGAGTGGAAAGACCTGCACTGCCGACAAGGGCTTTGATCGCTACCCCCCTGAAGGGGTTGTTGCCGAGCCTTCCAGGCGGGGGTTGGATAGTCGCAGGTTGATTCATAAAACAGTCTGCGGTTCGATCACCAGCTGGGAGATCCTTCCTGCGGGGGCGTCGATCAATCGGATACCTCCGCCAGATGTGTATGTAAGCGTCCGGCTGAGGGAAGACGGCTCCGTTTCCGTCAGTACGGACCGCCCATGATGTCGGCGCTGCCCCTGATGGTCGAGCATCGGGCCAGCGTCACTGGACGGTAGGATTGCTACGTGGGGCGCTGGGTTCGTCCAGTACCCGGAGAGGTCAGGCTCTGGCCGGACGCGAATCTGATCAATGACGGCGTCGCAATTCGTTTAATGCGACGGAGCCCAATCTGATGGTCTGCGGAGGGTGGACAGAGAACGCACGATGGTGCGACGGGCACTCTGCGGGCTGCGATCGGGAGTCGTTGGCGGAGCGGCTAGAGGGGATTACGACCAACGGCGGCCCGCGGTCCCCAACAAACAACGCTACTCATCAGGCACGTACTCATTGAAGCGCCCAAACAGCGCTTCGTTCCACGATGTTCCTGCACTCTCCACCAGCAACTCGCCCTCGTTCTGGTGGTAGTCCCACCATCGCTCGAAACTGAGACGCAGGCGTTCGATATCCGGCGCCCGCGTAAGTGCATCTGCGGGCATCCGGTTCAGCACGTGTGACGGGGCGTTTTCCACATCTATCACCAGATGGTGAGCCACACACGTGGTTGGTGGGTCTCACAATGGATGGAGTGGCCAAGACAAGTACCTCCATTGCATGGCAAACTGCCAAGCCGCACAGAAGGGCATGGGCGGATCTGCTGCTTCTCAGTGCATAAGCGACGGGCGCGAGTGGTTCGATCAGAACATCAAGGGCGACTCTGCCGCCGACTCCGCTGCGGATCAATTGGCAAATCGCCTTGGACGATCATCTGGACGAATAGCCTTGCTGGGAGTTGCTCGCAGATCTGCGGGAGCTATCGTCCCGGTGGAAACTTCCCCTACTGATGACTTGCATGCCTCCAATGAACACTCGCAAGCTCTTCCTGATGGTCACGCTGGCACTCGCACTTTCTGGCTGCTCGGAAGTTGCAAGCACTCAATATGCAGACCGAAACCAAGCCGTTTCGAGACAGGCAATCGGCGAATCGAAGTGGTTGCCCGGCTGGTTGCCTGAGGATGCTGTCAACATACAAGAGACGCACGACATGGACACCAATGAGTCGTGGTTGGTCTTTCGTTTAACCAGCGGGATTCTTACCTTGCCTGAAGACTGCACGCTGGCAAGCAGGCCGGAGATGCCGGACGCGCGAGTCATGCGGCGGTTTCCCCAGTTCGCCCGAAGCGCTTGGTCGCGCGCTTCAAATTACGCCGAAAAGTTCTACCTGTGTCCGGAGGGCAATGCTGGTCGCTGGGTCATGCATGATGAAGAAATGGACCTTGTTTACAGCAGAGTGAAGTTCTGAGACCGATGTCCGGGCGCTCAAGTTCGATCACGAACGGCAACCCTCTTCGTCCGAACGTGGACTCCCTCAACGTAGTCAGGCCGACGTCCCCCCGATTTTGAGTAGCATGGCGATTTGGAGTTCAAGCTCTAGTTGGACACCGCTGCCCATCAGGAACCGCCCCACTGAAGCGCCCAAACAGCGCTTCGATCCACGATGTTCCTGCACTCTCCACTAGCAACGCGCCCTGGCTCTGGTGGTAGTCCAACCATCGCTCGAAACTGAGGCGCAGGCGCTCGATATCCGGTGCCCGCGTAAGTGCATCGGCGGGCACACGGATCAGCACGCGTGAGGGGGCATTCTCCACGTCCATCACCAGGACGCCCTTGCAGCGGATCTCGAAGGACGTCACCCCGGCATAGCGCGTGTGCAGTTCAAAGCCCTCATCTGCTTTGGCGGTCACGAAGCCGAGTGCATCACTGTGCAGCAGCCGGTAGTCGGCTGGCTGCAGCTTCTGGTAGGCCCACACCTGATCGCCCGCTGGCTCCGGCCACCCCGCCCATACCGCGCCGATCACCGCGATGCACACCGCCGCCGCGGCAAGCCCACGCTTCTTCATTCATCACCCCGCACAAAGACAGAACGTCACGCCCACAAGCGCGCCCTCAGTCCTGTGGCCGCACGCGTTCGTGGATGAAGGCCGTGAGTGCGATGTCGGCCATCACCAGCCCTTCCATCACCCGGTCGCCCACGTACTGGTCGGGCTCGCCGTTCTGGCGCGTGCGTTCGGCCGCCAGCAGGATCTCCTGCACAATGCGCTGGCCCGTCAGCGCGCAGTCGGCGTCGGACAACGCCATCTGCCGGCTGCGCAGATGATGGCGCTCGGGCCAGGGCTGACCGTTTGCGGCAGCGCCGGCACCGATGCTGTGCAGGATGGCGATGAGGCTGTTGGGGTCCAGGGCAGGGGTGGGCGAGGGCGCTTCCTGGATGGGGCGTGGGGGAGGGGAGTGCGGCTTGGTCATGGCAGGCTCCGTGCAAGCAGGCAGAAGCCGCCACCGATTAAGGTGGCGGACGATGCGTGGCTCGAAAACCGGGCTAGGGACAAACCGGCGGGTACAAGACCCCCACGCACCGCCCGCCATAGCCGGCAGACGGATTGCCAGCCGGCACCACGCGTGGCGGTGCCGGCTGACAAGCGTAAAAACAACATCCCTAGAACTCGGGTTTTCGACGCCCGGCCACCCGTTGTCGGTGGCTCTACCAGAGTTGCCTGATGTTGTTTGGAATGCCAAGGGGTTGGGGCCAAAGCCGCCAAAGCCTGAGACGTTTTTGGCATTGTCGCATAGCGTGTAAAGTGGCGAGAGCGTTGTGTTACGGGAAGACTGGCACTTCTGGAACGGAGTCGTCAGAACCTTCCGCCAAAGACGCAGGGTGCGGCAAATGCGACAGCATTGGTCCGACGGCAATGTGTGATCGCCCGCGCGATGGAACCGGTGCGACGGCCGCTGATGGGTGCCGCGTACTTCGCGACTTTCTACCTACTGGTCCGACAGGGCGTCAGGCAGAATCCGACTGCCGCTGTAGACACCCGGAGTGGCGCTGCCCGCAGTGGGAAGGTTTTGTAGCATTTGAACGGATTCCACCGACTGGCGCATTCCAAAGATGGACCACTGTGTCACGCCGCAGCTGACTTCTCGCTTCCACAGGTCTGATCCCCCTTCCCTGGTTTCTGGCCTGAACCCGCGTTGCCCCCGAGTTTACGCCGGGTCACAACCAGCTTGTGCGAGCTGCTACGGGCAGTCGCTCCTCCAAAAGTTTGCGCCAAGATCGCCGCTAGCGGCTGTGGCATGAGGTTCGTCGCGTTTGCCACCGGGTTATGGTGGGAATCCGGTCGGCGGATTGCCGTCAGTGTCGCCTGCTGGACGGTACTTGGCATTTCCGCGTTGGTCTGGCCCATCGACCGGACGACACATATTTTTAATCCATCGGTATTGCAAGCATCATTGCGGTTTCGCACATCAGGACTGAACTCGTGCTTTGCCAATCGAGCATGGCAGTAGCCTCGGCTATACGCTGGCTTGTTAACTAGATCCGACCGGCCTAAGATTGATCTAAGTCCAGGGGAAATCCCTCCATACGATGCCTTTCGTGTAGGCGATATGAGCTGTCATATGGGTCCCTCTGCTAGGTAGCTTGGCCAACAAGGAGAGTTCAATGCTGTATCCACTTTTTGACAAAGATTGCGATCTCGTAGGTTGGATTTCGCCCAATCAGCACATCTTTGATACTGACATGGATTGGGTTGCTTACATCTCAAGCCATCACGCGTGGTCTGCCGAATCTGGGGATTGGTTGGGTGCTGTCCACAACCTCCTTTGCCTGGACCAGGCCGGTCATCCGGTCGCCTGGAATCCTCAACAATCGGTGGCTGGCACTGCTAGGCCCGCGAGACCGGCTCGCGCGGCTCGCGCAGCCCGACCTGCTCGCCCCGCGCGTCCCGCAAGGCCCGCACGCCCAGCTCGGCCTGCCTCCCCTGCTGGCGGTTGGTCTGTGTTGTCGTTTTCAGCGTGGCTCGCGCAGTAGGCCTGACAGTTCATTTAATTCGAGTCCGCCGCGCGGGTCAGAATCAAAGTGCTCTGTTTGGGGCTCTGATTTGTGCGCATTAGTTGACACGCCCAGCGAGGAGCAGGGCGTGCGCTAGGTCGTAGTAAGGGATAGCACCGCCGCAATGGGACATATATAGCCTTCGTCTGGGTGCGCTGGGATGGATATTCGGGATGTCAAGTGATTGAATTTCTTATTTTTTCATAAATTGCCCATGTTCGCGAGCCGAAAGCGGAACTCGTGCTGGGTCGAAGGTGGTCTGGCCAGTAAAACTATAATTAAAAAATCATGTCAATCTCCGTAAAAACACAAAAGATGCTTTGGGGGCGTGCCGCGAATCGTTGCGCTATCTGTCGCGATGAGCTTGTGATGGATGCAGGTGAGACTGATGACGAGTCTGTTGTAGGAGAGGCATGTCATATTGTCGCGTCTAGTGTTGATGGGCCACGTGGAGATTCGCCGCTTGCGCCGGAACAGCGGGACAAATATGCAAATCTGATATTGCTCTGCAATGTCCATCATAAGCAGATTGACGACCAGTTCAACGAGTTTTCAATCGAGAGGCTAGTTACGCTCAAAAGAACTCATGAAAATTGGGTCCGAGCGCAGCTTGGATTTGACACGGCAAAACAACGCGATGATGAATTCTATGCGGGAGTTGTCGATGAGTGGGGATCGCGTATCGATTTAGATCGCTGGATTAATCGTGCCTCCCCCATCCTTTGTGGTGGCCAGCCGTCAATCGACAAGGAGCTTCTTCAGTCTTTGGAGGACATCAGAGCATGGCTGCTCTCTAGGCATTGGCCAGGCAGATATCCAGCTATTGAATCTGCTTTTCTAAACTTCAGAATGATAGCCCAAGATTTCTGTAGGACGTTCAATGAGCATGCCGTGCCTAGGTGGGAAACCTCGTGGCATACGGAGAAATTTTACAAGATCCCTCAATGGGATCCGCCGCTCTACAGCAGGCTTAGCGCGGAATTTGACTACCATGTTTCGCTTGTTTGCGACCTCATGCTTGAGTTGACTCGTTCCGTCAATTACGTTGTTTCATCTGTTCGGGACGGATTAATGCCTAGCTACAGGTCAAAAGAGGGGGTTGTATTAATTCAAAGTGGCCCGCTTATGGATCTTTCATACAACACTTATCGCGTCGAGTATCGTGGCACGGAAAGAACTGCGCAGCCTTACCCGGGGCTCACTCAGTTCAAAGTCGATCGAGAAGGCAGAGATATCAACTTCGGTAAAGAGTTGGTAGAGGACTAATAATTAATTTAGCTCGACGCTGCTTCGTGATACGAGCGGATTCAGGTGGTGGGTCTCACAGGGGGGGCATGTGGCGAGCTTCGAGTTCATGGTAAATCAGTCGTTTCTGCACGCTTCTGGCCATCCCATTACCATTCCAAGGAGTCAGCTCGCCCATGACGAGTTGCTATCTCTCAATCTGGATCACAAAGATGTCCTAGTTATGCTCCCGCAAGGGGAGCGGTACGAGGCCGAGATCTATCATGGCACTGCCGGATATGGTGAGTACTATCAAATCCGCTTCATCGGTAGCAGCCGTGGCCTTCCAAGCTACCTGAAGCTCAATGACCAGCTGCTTGTCATGCTAGAGAAGGCTGCGGGCCGTAGTCACGCAACGTTGGCGTATCGGGCGTGAGCTTCGCGATTCATTCTGACTGAGATCACTTCGTGAGTGGCCTGAACTTGGCGTTGCGAATGTCCGCTTTGCGGCGAAAGCTCACAGTGACGAGGCGTACGGATTGTAAGAGCTCCAGAAGATGACAACTGGATCCCAATGGCAGCATTCGATCATTCTCTGGTAACACTCCGATTCTTCGGGAGCGACCTCCTGCCAGATGAAATTACTGCCTTGCTTGGGGCGACTCCAACCGCTTCGTATCACAAGGGCCAGGAACTTAAAGGCAGCCAATCAGGCGTCGTACGTGTCGCCAGGACCGGAGGCTGGCGACTTGATGCGGAGCGTCGTGAACCTGAAGACTTGGAAGTTCAGATCTTCGAGATCCTTGATCAGCTCACCAGTGATCTCGCCATATGGAACTCACTTGAGCGGTTTCGACCTGATCTGTTCTGTGGTCTTTTCATGGGAAGCAGCAATGATGGTGTCTCGCTTTCCCCGCGGGTTCTGCTCGCGCTAGGTCAGCGCGGCATCGAGCTCGGGCTGGACATCTATGATGCCGAGGAAGAGGTGCGCAACGCCCAGCGCCAACAGGTCATCAATTGATGATCTCCCCACTCCCCGAAGCCACAAACGCCCTCAACTGCCGAACGAACTCCGCATCGTAGGCTTCCCACTCCGCAATCTCCCCAACAATCCGCAACGGCTCCACACTCCGATACGACCGCGTCGGATTCCCAGCAAACTTCTTGTTGGTCACATTCGGATCGTCTTCAAACGGCCCGGTCGGCTCCACAACATACACACGCGGTCGCCCCTCACCTCGAGCCATCTCTGCAGCCAGCCCGGCGCCCTTGGCAATCGTGGTGAAGTAGATGTGGTTCATCACCACGCTGTGGCGATAGTTGGAGCGGAAGCCCGCGCTCAGCAGCTCGCCCACCGCGAGATCAGCGCGGGTGCCGTGATAGAACGGCCCCGTAACCTGGTCGCAGGTGTCATGCGATACGGGTGTCCATTCGGTGTCCGGTGTCATCAGCACTGCCCCTACCTGTCCTGCCGGATCGACAGGCCGGCGAGTCTAGGGCGCCGGGCGGGCCTTGCGGCAAGGCCCCATCAGGGAAATAATCTGTAGGTGGGAGGCGCGGTGCGCCTCCTTTTTCATTCTGCCTTGCCGCGGCCTTCCAGCTCGCGCACCGCCGTTTCCAGCGCATCCAGCTTCTCGCGGGTCTTCAATAACACGGCGCGCTGCACTTCAAATTCCTCGCGGGTCACCAGGTCCAGCTTGGCCAGGCCGGCCTGCAGCGCGCTCTTGAAGGTGGCCTGCAGCTCCTCGCGGGATTCGCGCGGGCTCGGCGGCACCCGGTGGTTTCGCGCCGGCTGCGTGCAAGCGCTATGCTCCGGGCCGGGGTACAGCAGAACGCCGCCGTAAGGGCGTGTCGTGTACACGCTGTTTCGGGCCTCAGCCCAAGAGCGTTGAGGGTTCCGTCAAGTGCTGGGAAGCACGTCAGCAAAGGACCGCGAAGGACAAATGACCATGAAGCCAGCGTGTGCCGCGTTTGTGCTGACCCTGATGCTGCCTGCATGCGCGCATCGTGTCGCGACCACGGTGGAGGTAGAGCCCCGCGACGAATTACTGTGCGCCATCGCGGGCAACCCCAGCCAACACGATGGGGAAGAGGTTGTGTTGTCCGCAACTTACATAACGGATAACCGGCACTTCGAGATGTTGCGCAATTCCCATTGCGGCGAGGGTGGGCACATCCTGGTGATCGGCAGGCATGGGTCGTCCGATTCGGTCAAGCGGTTCTACGCGGAACAGAAGCGCATCTGCTTGAAGCGCGATGCTCCAGCGGTGTGCAACACCACGGCCGTCGTGGAGGTATCTGGGCGGGTACGGCTGCAGCCGGAGGGCCTCGTTGTCTTGGACATTGAGGAGGTCCGGTCGTTCCGGTTCAATGAGTAAGCCGCTGCCCCGGGCAGATACTGCGTGTAGACCATGCTGGAGTGAGCTCGTTGGGCATGACACGAAAAGGCCTGCAATCGCGGGCCTTGTTGTTCACCGCCGCAGGGGCGGTCCACTCAGCCGGCGTCGCTGCGGCCCTGTTCCAGCTCGCGCACCGCCGTTTCCAGCGCATCCAGCTTCTCGCGGGTCTTCAGCAACACCGCACGCTGCACTTCAAACTCCTCGCGGGTCACCAGGTCCAGCTTGGCCAGGCCGGCCTGCAGTGCGCTCTTGAAGGTGGCCTGCAGCTCCTCGCGCGATTCGCGCAGGCCCGGCGGCACCAGGTCGCTGAGGCGACGGGCGAGGTCATCGATTTGGTTCAGGTCGATCATGGGTGCTCCGTGGGGTGGTGGGCCTGCGCATCCGGCGCGGCCACGGCTGTTCGGCGCTAAGGATACTGCCGGCCTCGGCCTGCCGGACAGGCGCTGCGGGTTTCGCACCGGCCGCGTTCAGGCGCTATCCTCCACGCCGGAATACAGGAGATAGACGATGAAGATGGTCATGGCGGTGATCAAGCCGTTCAAGCTCGACGACGTGCGCGAAGCGCTGGCCGAGCGCGGGGTTACCGGGATCACGGTGACGGAAGTGAAGGGCTTCGGTCGCCAGAAGGGCCATACCGAGCTGTACCGCGGCGCCGAGTACGTGGTCGACTTCCTGCCGAAGGTGAAGCTGGAAGTGGCGGTGACCGACGATCAGGTGGAGCTGGTGGTGGAAGCCATCGTGAAGGCGGCCGGCACCGGCAAGATCGGCGACGGCAAGGTGTTCGTGTACGACCTGGGCAGTGTGGTGCGTATTCGTACCGGTGAGCTGGACGCGGACGCGTTGTAAGCCGGTTGTGCGCGTAGGGCGGGGTTTGCGTCGCCGGAACGAAGAGCGGTCGAGCAAGCTCGACCTCTACCGGTAAAGCGGGTGAAGCGGTCGAGCAAGCTCGACCCCCACCAGAGCGAAGCGCCTACCGACGCTTGGCCCACTTGTAGAACCGCTTCCAGCCTTGGCGCACAGCCGCCACCCAACCGGGGTCGGCCACCATGGCCGCCTGCGCAGGGCTCGGCGCCTGCCCGGTCACGCGCTGGCGCATCTTCAGCAGGTTCTTCATGTCGCTGCGGCTCAGCTGCCGGCTCAGCGGGTTGCGGCGCAGCCAGCGCGGTACGCGCCAGGCTGAGGTGAAGTCGAGCAGTACCGGTACGCCGGCGCTGACCACCACGTTGGTGCCATGCAGGTCGTTGTGGGTGATGCCGGCGGCATGCAGGCGGCTCAGCGCGTGCTGCAGCTGTTCGAACACTTCATTGCCCACGGCCTGCGCGGTGCTCAACGTCTGGCCGGGGATGAATTCCATGCCCAGGGCCAGGCCACCGAGTGTGCCGAGCAGGGCCGGGGCGTGCTTCCAGCCGCCCAGCCGCTCCAGCATGCGTGCCTCGCGGCGCACCATCAGCCGGGCGATCGGCGACACCGGGGTGCCACGGTAGCGGGAGTAGTCCTTCACCACCGCCGGACGGCCGTCCAGGCAGGTGCGGTAGACATCGGGAGCGAGGAAACGCTCGCCGCGCTTGAGCAGCAGCGGCGCCACGGCGTCATCGCCGCAGGACGGGGAGGGAGTGATGGAAGGGATCATGTGGGGTCTCGGGCGACCCGGTGGGCGGCGCTGAAGCGTCAAGCGAACCGGTACGACGGGGGGAACTGGCTAAACTTTCGTTAAGTCAATTTTAGTACCGGCAAGTTCGCTATTCCACGATTTGTCGGAGAAATGTCGGCGTCGTGGCTGGAACAGTTCGTCGCGCTTTTTCGGACAATTCTGTCTCACTTTTAGAAAAGCAATTTAATTTCAATAGCTTGCAGATGCGTCCGGCAGCGCTCGCGGCGCAGCGCTGCGGCGCACGCACGCTTGGCTTGACCCCGGCGCACGGCCTGCCGACCATAAGCTGTTACACGCGACATCGACGGCCGCACCCACCCGGCACGTCCCCGTCTCCTGCCGCGTTCCCCCACTGATGCCGGCCCTGCGGCCGCATCGCCCTGTTTCCCTGTCCGGCGCGTGCTGGAGGAAAGTGCTTTGATCATCAAAATCGTACTTGCGGCGCTGTTCGTGTCCTGCGTGCTGTACATCCACTTCCGTGGCAAGGTCCGTGCGCGCTGGTCGCGCCAGCTGCTGGACCACTCCAGCTTCATGGCTCCGATCAACGTGGTCATGTACATGTTCTCCAAGGTGCCGACCACGCCGTTCCTGGACCCGGGCAAGGAATTCCCGCAGCTGGAGCCGCTGCGGCAGAACTGGCAGATGATCCGCGACGAGGCACTGGCGCTGCGCGATGCGCAGGCGATCGCTGCCTCCAGCACGTTCAATGATGCCGGCTTCAATTCGTTCTTCCGCCGCGGCTGGAAGCGCTTCTACCTGAAGTGGTACGGCCCCTCGCACCCGTCGGCCAAGGCGATGTGCCCCAAGACCACCGCGCTGCTGGAATCGCTGCCGGACGTGCGCGCGGCGATGTTCGCGCAGCTGCCCTCGGGCAGCGAGCTGCGCCCGCACCGCGACCCGTTCGCCGGTTCGCTGCGCCTGCACCTGGGCCTGGCCACGCCCAACAACGACGCCTGCTACATCGAAGTGGACGGCATCAAGAAGAGCTGGCGCGACGGCGAGTGGATGATGTTCGACGAAACCTACATCCACCATGCGCACAACGAGACGCCCGATGACCGGGTGATCCTGTTCTGCGATATCGCCCGCCCGCTGCGCTTCGGCCTGCCGGGCCTGTTCAACCGCTTGGTGGCGTCCACGCTGCTGGCCGGTGGCGCCTCGCCGAACCTGCCGGGCGACCCGACCGGTGGCGTCAACAAGGCCTTCGGCAGCGTGTACAAGGTGCGGCTGAAGGCCAAGGCGCTGCGCGAGCGCAGCGTGGTGGCGTACCAGGTGATCAAGTGGGGCCTGGTGGTGGCGGTGATCGCCGGTATCTGGGCGCTGTAAGCGGACGGCCGCCGGGCATGGCCCGGCGCTACCGGAAAACGAAAAAACCCGCGCTGTCGCCAGCGCGGGTTCTTCTTTGGGTGGGTGCCGACCGTTGGTCGGCACGCCTTACTTCAGCGCCGCCTTCACGAACGGCGGGGTCACCAGCACGCCGGTGTGCAGCGCGGCGGTGTAGTACAGGGTATCGAAGGTCTTGGCGGCCGAATCGGCTTGGCGGAAGTCGAAGCTGCTGTCGCCCTTGCGCGCCAGGGTCACGCTCCACCAGCCGGTGGGGTAGCACGGCTGCGGGAACGGCAGGGTCTTGAACGAGCCGAAGCCGGCCTTGCCCATCTCGGTGCGCATTTCGTTGATCAGCTCCAGCTGCATCAGCGGCGACTCGGACTGCTGCACCAGGATGCCATCGTCCTTCAGGGCCTTGAAGCAGCTCTCGTAGAACGCCTTGTTGAACAGGCCTTCGCCCGGGCCGACCGGATCGGTCGAATCGACGATCACCACGTCCACGCTGCCGGCCGGGCAGTTGGCCATGTAGGCCACGCCGTCGTCGAACATCAGCTCGGCGCGCGGGTCGTCGTTGGAATCGCACAGTTCCGGGAAGTGCTTGCGCGCCATCACCGTCACCTGCTCGTCGATGTCGCACTGGGTCACGCTCTCCACGCCCTTGTGCTTGAGCACTTCGCGCAGGGTGCCGCAGTCGCCGCCGCCGATGATCACCACGCGCTTGGGCGCGGCGTGGGTGAACAGCACCGGGTGGCTGATCATCTCGTGGTAGAAGAAGTTGTCCTTGCTGGTCAGCATGATGGCCCCATCGATGGTCATCAGGTTGCCCCAGTCGGTGGTCTGGAAGATCTCGATCTTCTGGAACGGCGACTGCACTTCGTCCAGCTTGCCGGTGATGCGGTAGCCGATGGCCGAGCCGGTGCGCTCGAAGTGTTCGATGTACCAGTTGCTGTTGTCAGTCATGGGAAAGCATTCCTGTTCGGAGGGGATGGAGCCGGGCTGAAGGCGGGGTGCCACGCATCCGGACGGATCGGCCCGTTCAGGTTCAGACCTGCCACGGGCGCGGGCGCGCATGATAACGAACCTGTGGGCATATAGGCGTTATCATGCCCCCCCTTTTATTTGCCACAAGGCCGACTGCAATGACCGATTGGTCCCTCGACCAAGCCCGCAAGACCTACTCGATCCCGCACTGGGCGGATGGCTATTTCGACGTGGATCAGGCCGGGCACATGGTGGTGAGACCGACCGGGGCGGATGGCCCGGTGGTGTCGCTGCCCAAGGTGGTCGATGCCGCGCGCGCGGCCGGTGCCAAGCTGCCGCTGCTGGTGCGCTTCCCGGACATCCTCGGCCAGCGCCTGGGCAAGCTGCAGGCGGCGTTCGCCCAGGCCCAGCAGGATTGGGACTACCCGGGCGGCTACACCGCCGTGTACCCGATCAAGGTGAACCAGCACCGCGGCGTGGCCGGCACCCTGGCCAGCCACCACGGTGAAGGCTTCGGCCTGGAAGCGGGCAGCAAGCCGGAGCTGATGGCCGTGCTGGCGCTGTCGCGCCCGGGTGGCCTGATCGTCTGCAACGGCTACAAGGACCGCGAGTACATCCGCCTGGCGCTGATCGGCCGCAAGCTGGGCCTGCAGACCTTCATCGTCATCGAGAAGCCGTCCGAGCTGAAGCTGGTGCTGGAAGAATGCAAGGCGCTGGACGTGAAGCCGGGCCTGGGCGTGCGCATGCGCCTGGCCTCGCTGGGCGCCGGCAAGTGGCAGAACAGCGGTGGCGACAAGGCCAAGTTCGGGCTGTCGCCGCGCCAGCTGCTGGACCTGTGGAAGTCGCTGCGCGATACCGAATACGCCGACTGCCTGAGCCTGCTGCACTTCCACATGGGCTCGCAGATCTCCAACGTGCGCGACATCGCCAACGGCATGCGCGAAGCCACCCGTTACTTCGTCGAGCTGTCACAGCTGGGTGCGAAGATCACCCACGTCGACGTGGGCGGTGGCCTGGGCGTGGACTACGAAGGCACCCGTTCGCGCAGCTTCTGCTCGATCAACTACGGCCTCAATTCGTACGCCAGCAACATCGTGCAGCCGCTGGCCAATGCCTGCGAAGAACACGGCCTGACCCCGCCGCGCATCGTCACCGAGTGTGGCCGCGCGATGACCGCGCACCACGCGGTGCTGATCGCCAACGTGTCTGAAGTGGAACAGGCGCAGGAAGGCCGCGTGCCGGACCAGCACGACGACGAGCCGGCCTCGATCCGCCACCTGCGCGAGATCCACGAAGAACTGGACGTGCGCCCGGCGGTGGAGCTGTTCCAGGAAGCACAGCACTTCCATGCCGAAGGCCTGTCCAGCTATGCGCTGGGCCAGATCGACCTGCCGCAGCGTGCGCGCATCGACGATCTGTTCTATGCCATCGCCCATGGCGTGCGTGCGCGCCTGAGCTACGACGAGAAGAGCCATCGCCCGGCGCTGGATGAACTGAACGAGCGCCTGGTCGACAAGTACTTCGTCAACTTCAGCGTGTTCGAATCGATTCCCGATGCGTGGGCGATCGACCAGGTGTTCCCGATCGTGCCGATCGAGCGCTTGAACGAGATGCCGGATCGCCGCGGCATCATCGCCGACATGACCTGCGATTCCGATGGCATGGTCAAGACCTACGTCGAGAACGAAAGCCTGGACAGCTCGCTGCCGCTGCACGCGATCAAGCACGGCGAAAGCTACCGCATCGGTTTCTTCATGGTCGGTGCCTACCAGGAAATCCTCGGCGACATCCACAACCTGTTCGGCGATACCGACGCGGTGGAAGTGCTGGCCGATGCCGATGGCTATGCCATCACCCAGCAGCGTCGCGGCGATACCACCGACGTGATGCTGGACTACGTGGGCTACAAGCTGGATGACCTGCGTGCGGCCTACGCCGAACGCGTGGCATCGGCGGACCTGTCGCCGGAGCGCGCGCAGGAATTGTCCGAAGCGCTGGAAGCGGGCCTGACCGGTTACACCTACCTGTCCGACGAACCGTTGATCTGAGGGTGACGGGAACGCCGGGCATGGCCCGGCGCTACCGGTGCTGATGAGCGCCCGCGCGATCTTTCATCTGTTCCTGCATGCCGCCGTGCCAGCCCTGCTGGCATGGCTGTTCTGGCGCAAGCGCTTCGCCTCGGCGTGGGTGTTGCTGCTGCTGGGCTGGATCATCGATCTGGACCACCTGCTGGCCGATCCGATCTACGCCCCGAACCGCTGCAGCATCGGCTTCCACCCGCTGCATACCGCACCGGCGATTGCCGTGTATGCGGGCCTGTGCGTGCCGAAGAAAACGCGGCTGGTGGGCATCGGTTTGATGATCCACATCGTGCTGGATGCCATCGACTGCTGGTGGATGCATCACCGTTGAGGCTTGGTAGATGCCGACCTTGGTCGGCGCTCTTGATGCGTGTCGACCACGGTCGACACCTGCCGGCGCGCGCATGATCCGGTAGCGCCGGGCCATGCCCGGCGAGCGCAGCGGCGCGTCACCCCATCGGCAACCACAACGTGGCGCGCAATCCCGGGTGTGCATTCTCCAGCGCCAGCCATCCACCATAACTGGCGGCGATATCACCCACGATGGCCAGGCCCAGGCCGCTGCTGTTTTCGCGCTCATCCAGCCGCACGCCACGCTGGGTCACCTGCGCCAGCGCCTCGGCTGCCAGCCCCGGACCGTCGTCGCGCACATCAATGCGCAACTGTTCGTCGTCCACGCGCGCAGTGACTGTCACCTCCCGCTGTGCCCACTTGCCGGCGTTGTCGAGCAGGTTGCCAAGCATCTCTTCCAGGTCGGCGCTGGCACCGGCGAACTGCAGGTCGTCGGCAATGCCTTCGGCCTGGAACTGCAGCGCACGGTCGCCATGCACGCGCGCCATCAACCCGCACAGCGCCTGTGCCACCGTGGCCACCGGCGTGCGTTCGCGATGGTCGGCGGTCAGCCCGGCGGCAAGGTAGCGATCGACGCTGGCCTGCATGCGTGCGCCCTGTTCGCGCAGCGTCGCGCGCCACGCGCGGCCCTCGCCATCGGCTTCGGCGGCGAGCACGCTCAGCGGTGTCTTCAGCGCATGCGCCAGATCCTGTGCGCTGGTGCGGGCGCGGCCCACCATCCGTTGCTGGTGGTCGAGCAGGGTATTGAGCTCTTCGCCGAGCGGTGCGATTTCAGCGCCCAATCCGGCCGTATCGATGCGCTGTGCATCGCCGCGGCGCACGCGTTCCAGCTGCGCACCGAGACGCTGCAGGGGCCGCAGACCGAAATGTACCTGGCTGGCCAGTACCGCCAGCCACGCCGCCACCAGCACGGCCAACGCCATTGCGCTGCGCTGGCGGAATGCGGCGACGTCCGCATCCAGTGCACTGCGGTCGGTGGCGACCACGGCGACATAGGGTTGGTTCGCGCGGGGCAGGCGCACCGGCTGCACGCGCGCGCGCAGCGATTGCTGCAGCGGGCCCGGCAGATTGCGTTCGGCTGCGCCAGTGGCGGCCACTGGCAGCGTTTCGTCCCACAACGAACGTGACTGCAGCAGCACCTTGCCGCTGCCATCGGCGATCTGCCAGTACGCGCCGGAGAACACGCGCTGGAAGCGCGCATCGTTGGGTTCCTGGCGCAGCTGCAGCTGGCCATCGGCATCGATCTCGGCCTGCGCCAGCAGGGTCAGCATGTCCTGCTGCAGTTCGTTGTCCAGGCGGTCGCGCGCGCTGCGCTTGAACAGTTCGCCCAGCAGCGCACTGGCCAGTGCCGAGACCAGCAGCAGGCCAATGCCACCGGCCAGCAGCAGCCGGCGTCGCAATGACGGTTGCCGGCTCACGGCGCGGCCAACCGCCAGCCCTGGCCGCGTACGGTCTGGATCAGGTCGGTGCCGAGCTTGCGGCGCACCCGCCCCAGCAATACGTCCAGCGCATTCGAATCGGGGTCGTGACCGCCATCGAACACATGTTCGCCCAGGCGGTCGCGGCCGATCACCTGGCCGCTGTGGTGGATGAAGTAGCTCAGCAGGCGGAATTCCTGCGGGCTCAGCGCCAACGCCTGGCCATCCAGGTCGAAGCGCCCGGCATTGACGTCCAGCTGCAGCGGACCGCACTGCAACCGTGGACTGGCATGGCCGTGGCTGCGGCGGATCAGCGCGCGCAGGCGCAGCACCAGTTCGTCGGCCTGGAAGGGTTTGGTCAGGTAGTCGTCGGCGCCGGCGTCGAAGCCGGCCAGCTTGTCGTGCCAGCGCCCGCGCGCGGTCAGCACCAGCACCGGAAAGTCGCGGCCGTTGCCGCGCCAGCGTTCGATCACGCTCAGGCCGTCCAGCCCGGGCAGGCCCAGATCGACGATGGCGGCCTGCAGGTCTTCCACCTGGCCGATCTCCTCGGCCTGGCGACCATCGGCCACCACCTCGACCACGTAACCGGCCTGCTCCAGCAGCGGCTGCAGGCGCTCTGCCAATGCGGCATCGTCTTCGGCCAACAGGATGCGCATCAGTCGTCCAGCTCCGTCTTCAACAGCCTGCCGTTGCGCGCATCATAGTCCAGCTCCACCACCACGCCGTCGGCGCGCAGGATCTCCACTTCGTACACGCCATCGTCCAGTTCCACTTCCAGCAGCTGGCCGGGGTGGCGCTTGAGTGCATCGCGCACCACGCCTTCCAGCGGCACGTAGCGGCCCTGCTGCACCGCGCGGCGCGCGACCTGCTGCGCCGGGTCTTGGGCAGGGCCGGCGGCGGTCGGGGCGCTGGCCAGGGCCAGCAGCAGGGACAGGGAGGGCAGGATCGGCACGTGAGTGGCTGGAAGCATGGGGAACAAGTGACAGGCGCGAGTGTGCCGCGGCCGACTAACGGTTGGCTAACAGCGCCGGCTAGGCCGCTGTTAACCACGCCGTGCATCGTGGCGTTGCCGGGATGGTCCGGCACCGAACAGGAGAACCCCCATGTTGAAGTCGCTCACCCTCGCCACCGTTGTCGCCCTGGCCGTGGCCCCCGCCGTACAGGCGGCACCGCTGGGCATGGCCCAGGTCGAACAGACGCTGCGCAAGGCCGGCTACACCCAGATCCATGAGATCGAGCGGGATGATGGCCTGTGGGAAGCCGATGTCAGCCGTGCCGATGGTCGCTTCAGCGAGGTGTATGTGGACCCGAAGACCGGCGAGATCTTCGACGAGCACGATGGGCGTGCGCAGCTGAGCACCGAGCAGGTGCTGGCCAAGGCGCAGTCGCAGGGCCTGCGCGAGATCCATTCGCTGGAACGCGATGGTGCGACGTGGTCGCTGGAAGCGCGCAATGCCCGCAACCAGAAGGTGGAAGTGCGCCTGAGCGGTCATGACGGCCGCATCCTGCACAGCGAGCGCGATGGCTGGCTGGATTGACGCCTGCTTCGGGATGGGGCGTGTCGCTGGTAGCGCCGGGCCATGCCCGGCGAGCGCAGCGGACGCATCAGGCCGCCGGGCATGGCCCGGCGCTACCTTCCGCTGTTACCAGTAGAGGCCGACCTTGGTCGGCCCAGGCCCGACGCGGGGCTTACCAGCCGTAAGGCGGCGGGTAATCCCAATAGCCCGGGCCACCACCGTAATACCCACCACCGCCGTACGGCCCGAAGAAGCCCGGGCCCTTGCCTTCGCTCACGTGGATGTTGACGTTGACCCCACGGGTCTTGCCTTCATCGTTGGTGTAGTTCTTGCTGAGATTCAGCGTGGCGGCGTTGTAGTGGGTATTGCCGTAATTCTTGGCATAGCCGATGCCGGTGGTGAAGCTGCCGGAGACCTTGACCTTGTCGTCCTGCACGTCGGCGATCCTGCCGTCGCCGTGCACGCGCGGGCCGGTCTTGTCGCCGTAGAACGTGCCGGGCGGATCCTGTTGCAGCGTCGGATCGTTGAGATAGCGCATCGGCGTCTGCGGCACGGACAGGTCCAGGCCGGACGCCTGCGGCGCGGTGGCGCCGGCGGCGGACTGCGCCAACGCGGTCCCGGGCAGGGCGGCCAGGCACAGCAGCAGGGTCAGGGGGCGGATCATGACGGCACTCCAGCGCAGAGGGGCCGCGCAGCACGCGGCGGTACAGGCCGACGCTAGCAGGCGTTGCTTGAATGATGCCTGTCGGCGCCCGTTTGCGGTAGAGCCAGGCCATGCCTGGCTTCACGCTACAACCGCCCGAACCCGAACAGGTCCTGCAGCGGGTGCCGGCGCCGCTCGATCCGCGCCCGCAGCAGCCCGGCGCCGATCATCGAATAGGTGATGCCATTGCCACCATAGGCCATGGCGAACTGTACCCGTGGCCCCCATTGCGCATGCGGCCCGAAGAACGGCAGGCCGTCAGCGGTCTCGGCAAAGGTGCCCGCCCATGAAAACGCCGGGGTCGGCTGCAGGTGCGGGAACCATTGCAGCAGCTGCTTCATCAGTTTGCGGGCCTTGCTGTCCACCCGGCCATCGCGGCGGGCGGGAATATCGATGGCATCGTCCAGCCCGCCCACCAACAGCCTGCGGTCGCCAGTGGCACGCAGGTACAGGTAGGGGCGCGCGCTCTCCCAGACCATCGTGCGCTGCAGCCAGCCCAGTTCATCGGCGTTGATCGGGTCGGTGATGAACGCATAGCTGCTGCGGTTGCGGGCGACGCGCGGGTCCAGCCACTGCTGGTTGGCATAGCCCATCGCCAGCACCACGTGGCGGGCGCGGATCTGCATGCCGGATTCAGTGCGGGCGGTTACGCCGCGCGCGGTGGGGGTGAGGGCATGCAGCACGGTGCGGTCATGCACAGTGCCGCCGCGCCGCTGCAACCGCCGCAGCAGCCCGTAAGTGAAGCAGTAGGGATCAACCCGTGCGGCTTGGCGGGTCAGCAGGGCGCCTCCGGCATCGACGCTGAAACGTTCCTGCAGCGCATCCCGGTCCAGCCAGCGCGCATCCAGGCCGATGCCACGGCGCGCCTCGCCTTCGGCCATCAGCCGCGGTACGTCACGGCGACGGCTGGCCAGGTACAGGCTGTCCATCTGCTTGAAGTCGACGTCCTTCAGGCCGCGCGCGACCTCGCCCAATGCAGGGATCGCGTCCGCACAGGCCTGGTAGGCCAGCGCCGCAGCATCCTGGCCATACTGCGAGGCCAGCTCCAGCAGGTGGGTATCGATCTCGTACTGCAGCAGCGCGGTGCTGGCTGCGGTGCTGCCCCAGCCGATGTCACGCTGCTCGATCAGCGCAACGTCGTGGCCATGGGCCGACAGCTCATCGGCGATCAGCGCGCCGGTGATGCCACCACCGACCACCAGCACATCGCACTGCAGATCCCGTTCCAGCAGCGGAAAGGCCTGGATCAGGCCGTTGCGCACCGCCCACCACGGGTAACCACTCTTCAGGTCCATGCGAGGTCAGGCTCAGGCGGTGGGGTGGCCGGTATGCGGGGTCAGGATCAGTTCGGACAGATCGAAGCCCTGCAGGCGTGCACTGGCCAGATAATGTTCCTGCACGGTGGCATCGAGCCGGGGCTCACGTGCCAGCAGCCACAGGTACTTGCGATCCGGGCTGCCGACCAGGGCAACGCTGTAGTCCGGCGCCACCTGTATCACCCAGTAGTCACCCTTGGCGAAGGGCAGCCAGCGCAGGCCCTTGGGCAGGAAGCTGACTTCCAGCCGCGCGCTGTCGTTGTCGATCGCGCAGGCCTCACCGGTGGCTTCCTCGATCTCGCCGTCCATGCGGCAGCGGTTGGTGACGCCCACGTTGCCGTTGTCGAGCAGCTGGTAATGGGCCGACACGTCGGTGCAGCCCTCCGGCTCGTGGCGCATCGGCAGGCGGGCGATCTCGTACCAGGTGCCCAGGTAGCGGGGCAGCTTGAGGTCGGTGACGGTCTTCAGGGGAGGCAGGTCGGTCATTGTCAGGCGTGGCAGGAGAGGACCTCCACGATGCCGAGGACACTGCCACGGGCGGGTGAAGCCGGGGCGAGGGCCATGTCCAGAACATTCCGTCGCCCGGGCGGAGCGCGTGCCGTCATCGGCGCAGCGGTATGCTTCCGCCAGCGCCGCGTTTTTCCGATCCAACCGAAGTGGAGGTGCCGATGTACCAGGTGATCCTGTTGAAGAGTGAAACCCAGTTCGCCCGCGAGCAGTGGCCGCAGGTGGACGATCTGGTGGACTACGAAGGCGTGGCCTACAGCCTGCGCGCCGGGCCGCGCCAGCCGTTGCCGACCGACCACGCCTGGCACCCGATCGCGGTGTATGCGCCGGATGAGATCACCGAGGAAGAATTCCAGGACTGGTACGCGCTGCAGCAGCCGCAGGTGGAAGAGCTGCGCCTGAAGTACTGAGCCGCAACCAGCGGCCAGCGCCTGCGCATCCGCCGTTTACAGTACCTGCCGTATAGTCGCGCGCAGGCGCGGTGGTCCGCGCAAAACGGTGTGGCTGGCTTGTCTTCCTTCTTCCGAACGATCCTGGTGCGTGGCCCCTGGTTGGCCCTGCTGTTGTGCTGCACGCTGCTGCTGGCTGTGCCGGCGCTGGCCCAGGATGACGACCCCACGCCCAAGCAGCAGCTGGCGCAGATCGACAGCACGCTGAAGGATGTTGAGCGCAAGCGTGTTGATGCCGAAGCCACCGAAACGCTGGGCACGCTTTCGGAAAATGCGTCACAGGCCAAGCGTGATGCCGAGGCGCTGGAAAAGACCCTGCAGCCGCAGCTGGACCAGCTCAACGAGCAGCTGACGCAGCTGGGCGAGGCGCCCAAGGACACCACTGAACCGCCGGAGCTGGCGGCGCAGCGGCGCACGCTGACGCGCCAGCGCGATGCCCTGGCGGCATCGATTGCCCAGGCCAAGTCCAGTGCCGTCCGTGCGCAGCAGTTGAGCGCGGACATCGACAAGCAGCGCAACGCGCAGCGCACCGAGGAACTGGGGCGCAAGGTCGCCTCGCCACTGTCGCCAACGCTGTGGCGGCAGGTGGCCGACCAGTTGCCGAACGATATCGCCCGGGTCACCCCTTTGGCCCAGCAGGGCCGGGCCGCGCTGACCACGGCCATTGCCACCCATGGCTGGGGCACGTTGCTGCTGGGGCTGGCGGCGGCACTGGTAATGATGTTCCCGTTGCGCCTGTGGCTGCGCGCGCTGGGGCGCCGGTTCGCTGCGTCCGAGCGTGCCCCCGACGGCCGCCTGCGCCGCTCTGGTCTGGCCATGTGGTTGCTGCTGGTGGGCACCCTGCTGCCCGGCTACGCCGTGGTGGTGCTGGTGGCTGCGCTGGATGCCATCGGCGCGATTCCGCCGCGCTTGCAGAGCGTGGCCGAAGGCGTACAGGCGGCGACGTTTGCCGCGGCCTTCATTTCCGCGCTCAGCGCCTGCCTGCTGGTGCCCAAGCGGCCTTCGTGGCGGCTGCTGAACCTGGATGACACCGCCGCGCTGAAACTACGCAAGTACGCCTGGGGTGCCGCAGCACTGGCCTGGCTGAGCACGGTGCTGGTGGCCATCGATCGCGCCACCCGCACCAGCGACGTCACTACGGTGGCGCTGGACGGCGTGATCGCGCTGACCTATCTGGGCCTGATCATGGCCATGCTGGTGACCCTGGCGCGCCTGCATCGGCGCCAGACCGCCGAGGCCGAGGCGAAGCTGGAAGCGCAGGCCGACGGCCAGGGCGCGGCCGTTCCGGTGCGGCGCAGCAGCTGGCTGGTGCTGGCACGGGTGGCCGGCAACATCGCCGTGGTGGCCGCGATCATCGCCACCCTGATGGGCTATGTGAACTTCGCCAAGTTCGTCAACCAGCAGCTGATCGGCGGCAGCATCGTGGTGCTGGCGGCGACGCTGCTGTTCAAGTTCGTCGACGATTTCTCCACCTGGCTGCTCAACGCCGACAGCAAGGTCGGCCAGACCATCCTGCTCAGCACCGGCCTGAGCGTGTCGCGGCTGGAGCAGGCCGGTGTGCTGCTGTCTGCCGTGCTGCGCACGTTCGTGGTGCTGATCGCGCTGCTGGCACTGGCGGCGCCGTTCGGCAACATCGGCTCGGTGGTCGAGCGCGTCGCTTCGCTGGCCAACGGCATTTCCATCGGCGACATCACGCTCAAGCCTGCGCGTATCGCCATCGCCCTGCTGGTGATGCTGGTCGGGTTGGGGCTGACGCAGCTGCTGCAGCGCTGGTTGACCGACACCTACCTGCCCAAGACCGAACTGGACCTGGGCGCGCGCAATTCAATCAGCACGATCACCCGCTACGTGGGCATCATCCTGGTGGCGCTGTGGGCGCTGACCGCCATGGGCCTGAACCTGAAGAACCTGGCGTTGCTGGTCAGTGCGCTCTCGGTAGGTATCGGCTTCGGCCTGCAGGCGATCATCCAGAACTTCGTCTCCGGCCTGATCCTGCTGACCGAGCGGCCGGTGAAGATCGGTGACTGGGTGAAGCTGGGCGATCAGGAAGGCGACATCCGCCGCATCAACGTGCGCTCCACCGAGATCCAGGTGAGCGACAAGTCCACCTTGATCGTGCCCAATTCCGAGTTGATCACCAAGACCATCCGCAACATGACGATGGGCAACAACCAGGGGCGCATCCAGATCCAGTTCGCGGTGCCGGCCAGCACCGATGTCGCGGGCCTGCGGCAGGCGTTGCTGGATGCCTACGGTGCCCACAACACGGTGCTGCAGCAGCCGGCGCCGTCGGTGTACATCGACAGCATCGCTGGCGGCCAGATCACCATCAACAGCTTCGCCTACGTGGCCAGCCCGCGGCAGGTGTATGGCACGCGCAGCGATCTGTATTTCAGCCTGCTGCAGATCCTGGCCGAGCGGAACATCCCGCTGTCCACGCCGACCGACATCCACATCACCCGCGATCCGCCGCAGTAACAGGGTGGGTCGGCAGGGCTGCGCCCTGCACCCGCCGAAGCGGTAGTGCCGGCCGCTGGCCGGCAACCTCAGGAGCAACAGCAACAGCAACAGCAACAGCGGGTTTCCTGTGGGATGGCGGGGTGGGTCCGGTTGCGGGGGACGCCGTAAACCCGTCCTTGGGGGCTTGGCCGCGGCATCCATGCC
>NZ_JBYTEK010000029.1:0-56127 GCF_058783335.1 Stenotrophomonas sp. FW305-C-20-S1
GTCCATGTAAGCTCGGTCGCCGCATCCATGCGGCTCACGCCCCCGCAACCGGACCCACCCCGCCTTCGACAGTTTTCTGAGATCTGTCGGAACGGCAAGGCCTGCCCTTGGTGGGTGTCGACCTTGGTCGACACGGATCTGACTCCAGAATTTCATTCGATATCTGACAGATTTCATCCACGCATGGCGTGGATCTACTGGCCACCGGCCAACTGTCAGAGGTGGGGCGGTGTCGGATTGCGGGGTGTCAGCCGCATTGATGCGGCTGCCAAGCCCCCATGGATGGGTTCACGGCGTCCCCGCAATCCGACACCGCCCCGCCATCCCACGGAATGCCGCTGTTGCTGTTGCTTCGGCCGTTGCCGTTGTTCGGCAGGTGCAGGGCGCAGCCCTGCCGAAAAACCCTTACTTCACTCGACGACCGGAACGATCGATGCGGAACCACTCGCCGCCTTCCATCGGCGTATGCCCGTCGCCATCGGGCGTGCCGCGGCGGCAGCCGTTGCAGACCTCGGCCACGCCATCCTGGAACGGCCAGGCAAAATCGAACGTGGCCGCAATCACCTGCTCGAAGGCAGCGTTGAAATAACCCACGCGATCGCCGATGCGGCCGCGGAACAGGCCTTCCTGCAGGGGGTCTGCGCCGTTGTCCCAGGCGATCACCGCCTGGCTGCGGCCGCGACGGTCGACGTAGTGGAAGCCATCGGCGGTCTGTACCAGCGCCAGGCCATCGCCGTCGTAGGGGAGATCCTGCAGGGTCTCCGCGCTGATCTGCGGCTTGTCATCGACGACCTCGCAGCCGGGCAGCATCCACAACCCGTGCTCTTCGGTCATGACCTTGCAGGCCGGGCCCTGCGCCGACGCCCAGGGGCTGGCCAGCACGCCCAGCAGGGCCAGCCAGCGCGCACGGCGGAGGCTGCCCAGCGCAGAGCGTGCCGGCCGCGCCATCACTTGGCCTCGGCCTTGCGTTCGAAGGTGGCCGGTGCCGGCAGTTCCACCGGTACGCCCTTGTCGTCGCAGGTGCCGGCCTGGCACAGGCGATCGCGCAGGGCCGGGGTGGCCTGCACGATCATGTGGTAGATCGCGTTCTGCTCCAGGGTGCCGCGGATCGCCTTGCTGCCCGGGCCGCGTGCCCAGATGCCGACGTCCTCGCCACCATGCGATTCGGACTTCATCGGTACCAGCGCTTCCTGCATGTAGTCGGGATGCTCGGTATCGACGTCGTGCAGGTTCGGGCGGCCGTTGGCCGGCTCGAAGCTGCTGGGGTTGTGCGGGTAACGCTTCGGACCGGCCGGTTGCTGGTTGCTGGTGCCGGTATGGCCGGGGCCGTTGGCGTAGCTCAGGGTGGTGTACGGCTGGCCGTTGCCATCCAGCGCGTAGTCGAGCTTGCCGGCACCATCTTCGCCACCCTTGTCCTTCACCTTGCCCAGGATCGGATTGCCGCGGGCCGGGTAGCCGACGAAATTCAGGGTGTGCGAATGATCGGCAGTGACGATGATCAGGGTGTCATCGGCCGAGGTCAGCTCGTTGGCCACGCGCACGGCATCGGACAGGGCCACGGTTTCGGTCAGCGCACGGTAGGCGTTGCCGCTGTGGTTGGCGTGGTCGATGCGCGCGCCTTCGATCATCAGCACGTAGCCTTCCTGATGGCGCGACAGGTTCTTGATCGCCGCAGCGGTCAGCTCGGCCAGGCTCGGCTCACCGGCCGGGTCCTGCGGACGTTCGTACTCGTAGCGCATGTGGTCAGGCTCGAACAGGCCGAGGATCGCCGGAGCGTTGGCGGCGGCCTGCAGCTGCTTGCTGTTCCAGACGTAGGCGCCCTGCGGGTGCGCCTGCTGCCATTCCTGCACCAGGCTGCGGCCGTCCAGGCGCTGGCCGACCTTGTCGTCGTACTCGGGGTCGCGCTCTTCCACGGTGGTGAACTCACCGCGACCACCGCCCAGGGCGACCAGCGGGCCGCGGCCGTAACGCGAGGTCGACAGCAGCTGCTGGGCGATGTCCTTGCAGCCGGCGGCCTTGGCCGCCTCGGTCAGGTCGGTGTCGTTTTCCCAGTTGCGCTCAGGCGAGTGCGCATAGGTCGCGGCCGGCGTGGCGTGGGTCAGGCGCGCAGTGGAGACCACGCCAGTGGCCAGGCCGGCGCTGTCGGCCAGCTGCAGCCAGGTCAGCAGGCCCTTGGACAGGCTGTCGGCGCAGTCGGTGCGGCTGCCGGCACTGACGCCGATCGCACCCATGTGGGTCTTCACGCCGGTGGTGATGGCGGTCATGGTGCCGGCCGAATCCGGGGTCTGCGAATCGGTGTTGTAGGTCTTGCTGAACGCGGTGGCGGGGAAGCGTTCCCACGACAGCAGGTTCTCTTCGCCCGAGCCGCCCTTCTGCTGGCCTTCGTAGATGCGCGAGGCGGCGACGGTGGTCAGGCTCATGCCGTCACCGAGGAACAGGATGACGTTTCTGGCCTTGCCAGCCATCGCGCCGTTCGCCGCTGCCTGCGCAGCGCCGCTGCGGTACCACCACTGCGGGGTTTCACCGGCCGGGTGGGCGACGGGGGCAACGGTGACCTTCAGGCCGGCCGGGGCGGACGCGGGAGCGGTGCTGGCGCAGGCGCCGAGCAGCAGGGTCGTGGCGCAGGCGGCCAACAGGGAGACGGAACGGCGCATGGACGCTGGGATCTCACAAAGTGTAACGGGACGTTCATTATGCCCGGCCTCGCAAGGCACGCCGATGACACACTGATTTGCCACGCGGGCGGTCGTTCTGCGGGCCGCCTTGGGCTATCGTGCCAGCATCCCTTCCTACCCCCTTGGATTGCCTATGAAGCTGGTCTCTGCCTGGCTGCGGATTCCATTCTGGCAGCGCGTGGTCGGTGGCTTCGTGCTCGGTGCGCTGGCCGGCTGGGCGCTTGGCCCGGCTGCTGAAACCTGGTTCGGCCCGCTCGGCGAGCTGTACGTCACGCTGATCAAGATGATCGCGGTGCCGCTGGTGTTCTTCGCGGTCATCAACGCGATCTCTTCGCTGCACGGCCAGAAATCGGTCGCCGCGCTCAGCGGGCGCACGTTCCTGTGGTTCGTGATCACTGCCGCGCTGGCGGTATGCGTGGGTCTGGGCGTGGGTACGGTGCTGCAGCCCGGCGCCGGTGGCCTGCAGCTGTCGATGGCCAGCAACTATGTGCCGCGCGAAGTGCCCAGCGTGGTGCAGGTGCTGCTGGATGTGGTGCCGTCCAACGTGTTCTACGCGCTGTCGGGTATCGGCACCAAGGTCAACGCCGCCGGCGAGACCGTGCTGGCGGCGGGCCGTGGTTCGATCCTGCCGGTGATCTTCTTCGCTGGCCTGGTCGGCTTTGCCATCGTCAAGCTTGGCGAGAAGGTGACCGAGGCGCGCAAGCTGGTCGGGCAGATGAGCGACATCATGATCCAGGTGACCCGCTTCGTGCTGGAAGTCACCCCGATCGGCACCTTCGGCCTGATTGCCGGCCTGGTCGGCAGCTACGGCTTCGAGAAGCTGCTGCCGCTGGGCCACTTCGTGCTGGCGCTGTACGTGGCCTGCGCGCTGCACATCGTGGTGGTGTACAGCGCGCTGCTGCTGGCGCATGGCCTGAACCCGCTGAAGTTCTTCCGTGGCGCGGCGCCGGGCATGCAGGTGGCCTTCGTCAGTTCCTCCAGCTTCGCGGCGATGCCGGTCGCGCTGCGCTCGATCACCCACAACCTGGGCGTGAACAAGGACTACGGTTCGTTCGCGGTGCCGCTGGGCGCGAGCATCAAGATGGACGGCTGCGGTGCGATCTATCCGGCGCTGTGCGCGGTGTTCATCGCCCAGTACAGCGGTGTGCCGCTGACGCCGGAGCAGTACGTGGTGGTGCTGATCGCTTCGGTGCTGGGCAGCTTCGGCACCGCCGGCGTGCCGGGTACGGCGGTGATCATGGCAACGGTGGTGCTGAGCGCGGCCAACCTGCCGCTGGAAACCATCGGTTACCTGTATGCGATCGACCGCATCCTGGACATGATGCGCACGATGACCAACGTGACCGGACAGATGCTGGTGCCGGTGCTGGTGGCCAAGGAAACCGGCCTGCTCGACCAGACGGTGTACGACAACCCGTCCACCAACGTCGGCATCGATGATCCCGACCCGAGTCCGCCGCGCGCCTGAAGCGGCACTGCAACGGGCTGTATCAGTACCTGTAACACTACTGATACAGCCCCGATGGCGCCTTGCGCAGTGGTGTTTCCTGCGCGTTAAGGCGAACGGAATCCGAACGAAGTTGTAACACTGTGGCGTCATGCCGCCGCGGTGTTACCCGTCAAACCCCCGCTGCGACGGACTTCCGGTGTTGGCACGAAAGCTGCTCTCTCCCTGCGCATATGCAACGGGAGAGCGGCATGGACGGCAGCACCACCCTTTTCACTGTTTCTGGCCGGCGGCTTGCGCTGCTGCTGGTGCTGGCCGTTCCGCTGGCGGCTGCGGCTTCGGGTGCCCGTCAAGGGGTGAAGGCGCAGCCGGGTGAGATCGTCCTGCTGCGCGACGTGTCTACGCGCCCGGCCTACCGCATGGCGCCGCCCGGCGTGGCGTTGATCGCCGATCCGAAACCGCAGCATGAGATCGCCGCCGCACTCGGCAGCAGCGGCGCTGCCAGCGGCATGGATGAACTCAGCGATGACGACTACGCCGGCCTCGGCGCTGGCCAGACCGGCAGCGTGCGCGCGCACGGCGTCACCACTGTCGAGCGGGTGACGCAGCAGGCCCTGGGCGGAACCCTTGGACGCTCGGGCGAGGGGATGATGAGCGGCAGCAGCCTCAGCGGTGCGATGAGCGGCCCGCTGGGGGCGGTCGGCAATACCACGCGCGGCATCGGCGATACCGTGCGTGGCGCACTGTCGCAGTTCCCGCTGGGCGCTCCGGCGCAGGCGGGTGGCAAGTGAAGCGCGCAGTGCTGCTGGCGGCCTGGCTGGCATTGCCCGCCACAGCGCTGGCCGACGACTACAGCGGGATGCTGGCCTACCTCGACGTAACCCGCATCGACGGTCGCGCGCTGGCCGGTGCCAGTGGTGCCATCGCCATCAACCAGGCGGCGGGCGATCTCAACATCCAGGCCAATCTGCATGGCATGGCCAGCGGCGACCGCGCCGACGTGGCCATCGCTGCGCGCCAGCAGCACAGCAACGACGTCGTGCTTTCGGCACCACTGGAAGCCAGCGCGCACATCGCCGGACAGGCATTGGCAGGCGCCAGCGGCATTGCATCGATCAACCAGGCCAGCGGCATCGCCAACACGACGCTCAACGTCGTCAGCGCGACGCTGGCCCGGCAAGGAATACGCGAGTCCGATGACACGGCGTTGGCCGCCTCGGACATCGCGTCAGCAGGGGGGCAGGGCGATACCGGTGACGGTGTTGCGGCGGGTATCCGCAGTGTCGGCGTTTCGTCGACGGCACTGCGGGGCTTCGACGGTGTCCTGCAACTCAATCAGATCGCGGGAGCGCGAAACGATACGGCCAATGTTCTGGGCCTGGTCGTGCAGGGCAACCCGTGAGTACCACCCACCCGAACCAATCACCTGATGAGAGAGAGGGCACCATGAAAGCGACTGTCAAAAAGACCGTACTCGCCATGGCAATTGCCACTGCCTCGACCGCTGCTGCGGCCAATGGCTGGGACAACCAGAATGCCAATGCGAACATCAACCACAACCATGTCGTGACCGAAACCCGCAACGACACGCACAACCATACCGACAACGAAGTCCGCAACTGGACCCGCACCAACACCACGGTACGCAACAACACCGACACCTCGAACGTGAGCCGTACCCGTACGGTGAACGTCAACGAGCAGGTGCAGAAGAACAGCAACATCCAGGCCGACGAGCGCAAGGAAAAGAACAACCACGGCGTCGACGTGAACCTGGAGAAGGATCTGCGGCTGAGCTCGGACATCAACTTCTCCGGCGATCCGACCATCACCGGTGACATCGACCTGGATTCGGCAGCCATCGCCGTGATCGACAACCGCCAGTCGATCAGCAACAACCTCACCGGCAACAGCCTGGTCACCAACAGTGCATCGATCGCCGATGATGTCGGTGCGGGTGCCTCCGGCAACCTCGGCTTCAACGTGGTGGCCGGCGACAACAACGCGCAGGACAATGCTGCGTCGCTGTCCGCTGCGGATGCTTCCTTCAGCTTCGGCATGGCCGACGCCGAGGTGTTCGTCAACCAGGCCGGCTTCGGCAACACCACCATGAACTCCGGCGTCACCAACGCCGCCGGCCTCGGTGGCAATGCCTTCGGCGGTGCCTCGGGCAACATCGGCGTGAACATCGCCTCGGGCAACAACAACGAGCAGAAGAACGCGCTCGCAGCCTCGGTGGCAACCAGTGCGATGGCACAGTCGAGCATCAGCTCCAACCAGGTGTCCACCGGCAACACCGTGTCCAACGCCGGCTTCGTGCAGTCCTACACCGATACGGTGCAGGTCGGCCTGAGCGGTCGCGTGGCAGGCGGTACCCTGGCCGTGGGTGCCGGTACCTATCGCGGCACCGGCAATGCCTACCAGATGGCCAACTACTACCTCGATTCGTGGAGTGGCGATCTGCCGCATCCGGGTGGCAATGCGACCGGGCACATCGATCTGGACAACGAGATCCAGAATGCAACGATGAACCCGAACCGGCCGGGAGTGGGTGGCCTGGGCTTCGATACGCGTGAAAGCGGCACCAGCCAGTTCGTCGAGCTGGGCGTGGCCGACCTGTATGCCAGCCTCAGCGGCACGGTCAGCACCACCCGCTGGGTGAACGTCAATGCGACCAACACCTCGGCACTGTCCGGCAGCGCGTTCTCCGGCGCGTCCGGCAACATCGGCGTGAACGTGGCATCGGGTACCGGCAACCTGCAGGCCAACAGCCTGGCATTGGCCGTGGCGCAGCCGAGCACCGGCGGTGGGACCGGCGGCGGCGAGTGATCCACGGTGTGACCGCTTTCGCAGCGAACCTGCGTTGAGCGCAACAAGCCCGGCCATCCGCCAATGGCCGGGTTCCCCCGGGGGCCCCTGTCCCTCCTCCCCCTTGGGGCAGGGGCTCCTTCCTTCTCGTGGAGAACGGCATGGCCGGTCATCGCTGGTGGTTGCGTCTGCTGCCCTGCCTGCTGCTGCTGACCAGCGCATGTGGCTGGGCAGGCGAGGTGGTGTTCAGCGGGGTGCTGCCCAATGGCGCGCTGCTGCAGCAGAAGGTGGAAAGCATGCAGGAGCGCCGTTATCGCAACCTGGTGCGGCAGCACACCGACTACAGCTGCGGGGCGGCCGCTCTGGCCACCATCCTGCGTTATGCCTACCACCTGGACACCACCGAGGCGACGGTGATCGAGGGAATGATGGGGGTATCGGATCCACAGCTGGTCAAGGAACGCGGTTTTTCACTGCTGGACATCAAACGCTATGTCGAATCGCTGGGCATGCGTGGACGTGGTTATCGCATCGATGAATCGCGCCTGCGCACGTTGCGGGTTCCTGGACTGGTGCTGATGGATGTACGCGGCTTCCGGCATTTCGTCGTGCTCAAGCAGGTGCGCGACGGGGTGGTGGAAGTGGCCGATCCGATCCTGGGCAACCGCAGCCTGTCACTGGCCGAGTTCAGTGCCGCCTGGCCGTCACGCGCCGTTTTCGTCGTGATCGGCAGCGACTTCGATCGCAATACGGTGCTGCTGCAACCCAGCGAACGGCCCAGTGCCCGCGCGTTGTATGCGCGGCAGGGACCGATCACCGATGCCGAACTGGTCGACTTCGGCTTCAGCCACGCCGACCTGTTCTGAAGGAGGCACGATCATGCAATGCCAACGTGTAGTACTCGCTCTGCTGCTGATGTTGCCGGTGTCGCCGTTGATGGCGGCAGACGGTGCACCGGGGCGAGGCCTGAAGGAAATACCCGATCCCGAACTGAACCTGATGCGCGGCCGCTACACCGTTGGCGGCAACAACGTGGCCTGGTTCGGGGTGACGATGATTTCGCAGTGGCAGGGACCCAACGGTGCAGTGGTGCAGGGCGCGCTGACCCTGGGCATGGATTTCCGCAATGGCGGCACCCCCAAGCTGAGCTTCCAGCCGAGCGTGCAGGTTACCGCCGCTGACGCACCGTTGCCGGCAACGGCAGGGCGCAGCATCGACAGTACCGGCCTGGCCAATGCCAGCGGACTGGTGCAGAGCGTGCAGGTGGCCGGCGATGGCAACACCGCACGCAACGTGACCACCCTGACCGTGCGTGACGGCGCGGTGCCGACCGCACTGGGCGATGACGGCAGCCGCATGGCACAGGCACAGCAGGGCGGGGCTACTGCCACCGCCATGCTCGATGGCAACCAGGCGCGCCTGCTGCTGCAGGTTGATGGGCAGAGCCTGGTACAGCAGTGGATCCGCAATGGCAGCGTGGGGCAGGGCATTGCCCTGGCCGGCGATGGACAGACCGCCAGCAACCGGCTGCAGCTGGAGCTGGTACGCAATACCGCGGCCAACAACCTGCCCTTGAGCCAGAACGTGGCCCAGGCGATCGGGATGAACCGCGGCATGGGCCCAGGCCAGTAACACGGCCTGGTCGGGGGGAACCGACGTACAACGCAGGTCACCGACATGCACACTTTCTACCGGCTTACTCCGCTGGCGCTGGCGGCGCTGGCGGCCACTGCCTTCGCCCAGCAGCCTGCGCCCAGTGATGGCGCCGACATGCAGGCATTGATCGCGCAACTGGAACAGCTCAAGGCCAATTACGCACAGGAGGTACGACGCCTGCGCGAACTGGACATGCAGGTGCAGGCGATGCAGGCGCGGCTGAGTGGTCGCGCAGGCCCCGGTGCGACGCCCGCTGCGCCGTTGGCGCCGGCTGCGGCATCCGCGGTACCGCCCAGCAGCGAAGGCTATGCCAGCAGCGCGGCCGAGGCACAGCAGGCCAAGCAGGAGGCCCGGCGCAGCGTGGATGACGTCAAGCAGCAGCAGGCGGCATTGTTCTCGCGCCGGTTCACCATCGAGAACGGCCTGACCTATGCGCGCTACGACCGCAAGCAGCTCACGCTCAACGGGTTCCTCGCCCTGGATGCGATCTTCCTTGGCAACATCGCGATCGAGAACGTCGAATCCGATTCGTTGACCTACAACCTGGCCGCGCGCTGGGGCGTCAGCCCCAATCTCACCTTGAACATGGACGTGCCATACCTGGCACGGCGCACGGTCTACCAGAAAGGCGGTGCCGGCGGTGCCGCGGCGGCGATCGCGCAGGAAGAAACCAACGGCAGCGGCATCGGCGATGTCAGCCTGAGTGCCAACTACCGGTTGTTCGCCGAACGCGGCTGGCGCCCGGAGACGGTGCTGACCGGTGGCGTTACCGCACCAACGGGCCGCGCGCCCTATGGGCTGGACTGGAAAGTAATCGAGCGCGATGACGATGACTACATCCGCTTCGCGGTGCCGCAGGAACAGCCGACCGGCAACGGCGTGTGGCAGGCCAACCTGGGCGTATCGATGGTGAAGACCGCCGATCCGGCGATCCTGTTCGCCAACGCCGGCTACATCCATTCGTTCCCGCGCGGTTTCAGCGATATCGACAGCAACCCGGATACGGTCAATCCCGGCGATGTGAAACTGGGCGGTTCGGTGTACTTCGGTGCCGGCGTGGCCTTCGCGTTCAATGAGCGCACCAGCCTGAGCATTTCCTTCAGCGACAAGATCAGCACGCGCGCCTCGACCCGGTTCAAGGGCGGTGAATGGGTGAAGGTGATCGGCAGCGATGCCAATGCGGCCTCGCTCAATCTCGGCGTGACCTACGCGTTGAACCAGCACACCACGCTGGTGACGCTGCTGGGGATCGGCCTTACCCCGGATGCGCCGGACTTCACGCTGGCATTCAAGGTGCCGTACATGTTGTAAGCGCGGCAGCCCGGCATGGCGCGGCGCTGCATGGCCGCGCTTTGCCGGTGTCGGTGCATGCCCGGCTGCGCAGGGGCCTGCGTTGTCAGCGCTGCGCCGGCAGTTCCAGATGATGCTTGCGGCACAACCGGTATATCGTGACCCGCGAGATCTGCATGTGCCGCGCACACGCCGACACGTTGTAGCCATGCTGGCGCAGGGCCTGCAGCAGTACATCGCGCTCCACCTGGCCACGCGCATCCTGCAGCAGCGCGCGCCGCGCAGGGGCGTCCGGCTCTGCCAGGTCCAGGTCAGCGGCGTTGATCAGCTCGCCTTCGGCCACGATCGCTGCCCGCTGCACGCGGTTCAACAACTCACGTACGTTGCCGGGCCAGTCGAACCCGCGCATGGCCTGGCGTGCGCCGGGATCAAACCCGCGTGCGCGGCCGGGGTGGCGTTGGCGGAAACCACGCAGGAAGTGCTCGGCCAACAGCAGGACATCGCTGCCGCGTTCGCGTAGCGCGGGCATCGGCAAGCGCAGGACATTGAGGCGGTAGTAAAGGTCCCGGCGGAAGTGGCCCTGGGCCACCGCCTGTTCCAGTTCGACGTGGGTGGCTGCCAGTACGCGCACGTCCACACGCAGCGGCTGGTTGCTGCCGACCCGTTCCAGCGTCCCCTCCTGCAGCACCCGCAGCAGGCTGGTCTGTGCGTCGGCGGGCAGGTCGCCGACTTCATCGAGGAACACGGTGCCGCCGTGGGCACTTTCAAACAGTCCGATGCGGCGTTGGGCGGCACCGGTGAAGGCCCCACGCTCGTGGCCGAACAGTTCGGACTGCACCAGATTGGCAGGGATCGCGCCGCAGTTGATCGCCAGGAACGGTTTGCCGGCTCGGCCGGACAAGGCATGCAGCGCCTGTGCGGCCAGCTCCTTGCCGGTGCCGGTCTCGCCGGTGACCAGCACCGGCAGGTCGACCGGAGCGAATTTATGCAGGGAGGCGCGCACCGACAGCAGGGCGGTGCTGTCGCCGATCAGCGCCGGCAGGTTGCCGGACTCGCGGACCATGTGCGGCAACGCGTCGTCGCCCTCGGATTGCCGCTGCATTGCCGACAGCAGATCGTGCAGTTCCAGCGGCAGCGCGAACTGGTCGCGGCACGCGCGCAGCAGCGGTCCCCACGCGGGCGGAGCGCTGCCCAGTCCAGGGGGCAGCACGGCGAGCCAGGGCAGGTGGTGATGCCGCTCGATCCACGGCAGCAGCAGCTGCACGGCGTCGGCATCAAGGTGACGCAGATCGACGATGGCCACCAAGTGGTCGCGGCTGCGCAGGCCGATGGCCATGGCAGGGGCAGGGCTGACGCAGCGCAGTTGCCAACCGGCCGCCGCCAGCGCACCCCGCTCGGCTGCCTGCGGTTGGCCGAACCAGATTGCGCAACGTGATGGAATCTCCAGGCTTGCCGCCATTCCTTTCCCCCAGGCAACACGGGCGGCCCAGCCGGGCACCCGGCGCGCCGCCCCGCGCCGGGATGCTGTGGCCGAACACGGTCGGCCTGTCGCGGTCACTGCAACCTTGACATCAAGGACCAACGCAGCAAGCGGCGGCCAGCGGCCAGCGGCCCCGGTTACGGCCAGCCGCCCAATGAAAAAGCCGCTGCAGGGCAGCGGCTTTTCAGGCAATGCGCAGATGACCCCGGATCAGAGGTCGACCCGGCGGGCCTGCATGAACTTGTTGCCCCAGTAGCCACTGAGCAGGGTGTCGACGCGGACGTCCTTGCCGGTGCTCGGAGCGTGCAGGAAGCGGCCATCGCCCACATAGATGCCGACGTGGTCGACCCGGCCCTTGCGGCCGAAGAACACCAGATCGCCTGCAGCCAGGGCGGCGCGGTCGTTGATCAGTTCGGCATTGGCGTCATGCGCCATTTCGCGCGAGACGCGCGGCAGCTCGATGCCCAGGGCCGAGCGGAACACGTAACCGACCAGGCCACTGCAGTCGAAGCCGCTGTCCGGATTGCTGCCGCCCCAACGGTACGGGGTGCCGAGCAGGGTCATGGCCCGGCGCAGCAACGACTGTACCTTGCCGTTGTCGGCAGCGTTGCCGACCACGACGCTGCCATTGGCGGCGCTGCTGGTGTCGTAATTGGCGAGGAGGCGGCTGAGGTCACCGGCCACCATGGCCGAGCGGTCCATCAGGGGAATGGTGTCATTGGCGGCCAGGTGCGGCAGCAGGGCGGCCAGGGTGGCGCTGGCGGCGGCATCGGCGCGGCTGCGCTGCGGAGCGGTGGCGTCGGCCTTGGCGGCTGCGCGGGGGGCGGTCTCGGCGGTGGCAGCCGGGGTCGCATCGGTACGGGTGGGAGCGGACTGCGACCAGGCGGGAAGGCTGGTCAGACACAATGCCAGGCCCAGCAGAAGCGGGCGGACACTACGCGAAGAAGCGGCGGTCTGGCCTTGGCACGTCGGGTCGTTTGTCGTCACGCGTCGGTCACAAGGAAAAAAACGATGGGGCATCATGCCCTGTAAAAGCAGTAATAAGTTAAAAATTCCGTTAATAAATCGTTAGTTCCGCCGTGATGATTGTCACAGTTTTAAACATATCGCCTGTTCATTTTAGCGAAGGACGCGTTTCGCCCCTGTGTAGTGGTCCTTCCAATAGGGGCCACTGAGGGAATCCAGGCGGACCGTTCCGCCGGTGCTCGGGGCGTGCACGAATCGACCTTCGCCCACGTAGATACCGACGTGGCTGACACTGCCGCGACTGCCAAAAAAGACCAGATCGCCGGTTGCCAGGCGCTTCGGGTCGATCTTCGGCCCCTGTACCGTCGCCAGGTCGCGTGAGGTCCGCGGCAGCTTCAGGTCCAGCATTTCACGGTAGACGTAAGCGACCAGGCCGCTGCAGTCGAAGCCGGATTCGGGCGTGTTGCCGCCGTAGCGATAGGGCGTGCCGACCAGGCTGATGGCGCGCATCAGCACTGAATTGGCGGCCTCCGGGTTGTCCGGCGTGGTGCTGGGCCAGCTTGCCGCAGGCGGCGGCGGTGCGGAACGGACGGCCTTGCCGCCGCCGCAGGCGGTCAGCAGCAGGGGCAGGGCCAGCAGCAGGGCGGGCGCGAGGAGCCGGCGCGTGCCGGACGAAACTGGCGTGATGTGCATGTTCTCCGGATAATGCGCGACCTTGGATTGGCCGTCATGATGGCGGCGTCCCCGCCGGGCGACAACCCGCCCCAACCCGCCTGCCTCCGGCAGATCCAGACAGAGTTGCGCATGAAGATCGAAAAAGACCGCGTTGTCCGCTTCCACTACACCGTCTCCGAGGCCGGCCAGGAGCCGATCGAATCGTCCAAGGACCGCGGCGAGCCGCTGGCGATCCTGATCGGCCACGGCAACATCATTCCGGGCCTGGAAAACGCCATGATGGACAAGGAAGCCGGCGCGACCTTCGACGTCGACGTCAAGGCGGCCGATGCCTACGGCGAGCGCCGTGATGGCCTGTCCCAGCGCGTGCCGAAGAAGCACTTCGGTACCGCCAAGCTGGTCCCGGGCCAGCAGGTCGTGCTGCAGACCAACTTCGGCCCGCGTGCCGTGACCGTGCAGAAGGTCGGCATGAGCGTGGTCGACGTCGACCTGAACCATCCGATGGCCGGCAAGGACCTGCATTTCGACGTCGAGATCGTCGACGTGCGCGAAGCCGGCAAGGAAGAGCTCGAACACGGCCACGTCCACGGTGACGGTGGTCACCAGCACTGATCGCACCGCGATCGTGATGGCAGCAACGGCCCGCTTCGGCGGGCCGTTGCGTATCTGGAACAGGGCGGGGTCGTCCATGGCCCGCAGGCCGGCGGCATAATGACGGACCTGCACGCCGGATGCCCCGTGAACACCGCTTCCCCTTCCCTGCAACCGGTGGCTTCCGGCGAACGCATCGCCGTGCTGGACATACTGCGTGGCTTCGCCCTGCTGGGCATCCTGCTGATGAACATAGAGGCCCTCAGTGGGCCGCTGGACCTGGCCTTTACGGGCATCGACGCGCATTGGCAGGGCATCGACTACTGGGCCGATGCCTTCGTCTATGTGTTCGTGCAGGGAAAATTCTTCACCCTGTTCTCGCTGCTGTTCGGGGCGGGCTTTGCGGTGATGGCCCAGCGCGCCGAGGCAGCGGGCCGCCAGTTCACTCCGTTCTACCTGCGCCGCAGCGCCGGGCTGCTGCTGATCGGCCTGTGCCATGCACTGCTGGTCTGGTCGGGTGACATCCTGGTGCTGTATGCGCTGGCCTCGCTGCCATTGCTGGCCTGCCGTGAGGCACCGCGCAGCTGGCTGCCCTGGATGGGGTTGCTGGTGTATGCGCTGGGTGTTGCGCTGATGCTGCTGGTCGGCGCGATGGTGTCAATGGCCACCCCGCAGGACCTGCAGAAGATGCTGGTCGACGCGCAGCAGGGCATCGACCAGCAACGCCTTGTGTACGGCCAGGGTGACTGGATGCAGGCCAACGTGCAGCGCCTGCATGAGTTCGGCGCGTCGCTGGGTGGCATGTTCATTTCCGGGCCCGAAGTGCTGGGCATGTTCCTGCTGGGTGCCTGGTTCGCCGGCAGCGGCGCATTGACCGCGCCGGAGCGTTTCCCGCGGTTGTATGCCGGCCTGCGCTGGATCGCATTGCCGCTGGGCCTGCTGGCCACCCTGGCAGGTGTGTTGTGGAAGCCGTATCTGGCGCCGGGTGTCTATGACCTGCCGACCACCACGGCAATGGCACTGGTGGCCGTGGGCGGTGTGCCGATGTGCCTGGGCTACCTGGCCTGGATCGTGCACTGGCGCGCGCGCATGGGGTGGCTGGCGCCGGTCGGTCGGATGGCGTTGACCCACTACCTTGCCCAATCGGTAGTCTGCACGCTGCTGTTCTATCACTACGGGCTGGGATGGTTCGACGTGCTGCCGCGTGCCTGGCAGCTGCTGTTGGCACTGCTGCTGTTTGCAGCGCAGGTGATCTTCAGCCATCTGTGGCTGCGCTGTTTCCGCTTTGGTCCGATGGAATGGCTGTGGCGTGCGATGACGTACCGGCAGTGGCCAGCACTGCGCCGTGGGGCCGGGCAGGCGTGATCGATGCCGGCCGCGCGCGTTTCGACCTGCGTGGCTGCATGCCCTCACGTCTGGCCTGCAGCGGGCCGTGGCATGCTCGCAGCAGCATGGGTGACGGCGCCAACCCGCTGCCTGCCGATCTTCGTTGCGGGCGCTCGCCCGCCATCTTCCCTGTCGACTCGAGCGATTGCGATGAATACTCCCTCTTATGATTACGATCTGATCGTCCTTGGCGGCGGTTCCGCTGGCCTGGCCGGTGCCATCCGCGCTGCGCAGCATGGCAAGCGGGTTGCCCTGCTGGAGCCGGGTGAACTGGGGGGCACCTGCGTGAATGTCGGGTGCGTGCCGAAGAAGGCGATGTGGCTGGCCGCCGATCTGGCAGAGCGCATCGGCCTGGCCAGCGCGATGGGCTTCGACGTGGCGCCGCGTCCGGCGCTGTCGTGGAAGGAACTGGTGATCCATCGCCAGGCCTACATCAGCAACATCCACACCAGCTATCACAAGCGCCTGGATGAAACCGGCGTGGTGCGCATCCCGGCCCGCGGCCATCTGCTGGACGCGCACACGGTGGCGTGCAGTGATGGCGTGCGTTACAGCGCTGCGCAGATCCTCATCGCCACCGGCGCCCATCCGCAGCGGCCGGACATTCCCGGCGCCGAACTGGGCCTGGTATCCGACGATTTCTTCGACCTGCGTGCGGCACCGGCCGAGGTCGCCATCATCGGCGGCGGCTACATCGCCGTGGAACTTGCCGGGCTGTTGCAGGCGCTGGGCAGCAAGGTGAGCCTGCTGGTACGTGGCAGCCGCCTGCTGGAGCGCTTCGACTACGAGCTGACCGCGCAGCTGGCCGAGAACCTGCGCCAGCAGGGCGTGCGCATCCACTTCGATTACCGTCTGCGTGAGTTGAAGCGCGACGGCGAACGCGTGCGCGCGTTCGGCCATGACGGCCCGATCGACAGTGTGTTCGACGCGGTGTTCTTCGCTACCGGCCGGCGCGGCAACAGCAAGGATCTCGGCCTGGAAGCACTGGGCATCGGCATCGGCGAACACCAGCAGGTGGAGGTGGACGAGTGGCAGACCACGGCGGTGCCAAGCGTGCATGCGGTCGGTGACATCGCAGGCAAGGTCGGCCTGACGCCGGTCGCCGTGGCTGCAGCGCGACGCCTGATGGATCGTCTGTTTGGTGGTCGCCCGGATGCGAAGATGGATTACGACAACGTGGCCAGCGTGGTGTTCTCGCACCCGCCGCTGGGCGCGGTAGGCATGAGCGAGGAAGATGCACGTGCGCGCTTCGAGCAGGTGACCGTGTACCACAGCCGGTTCCGGCCGATGCTGCAGGCGCTGGCCAACGGCACCCAGCGCAGCCTGTTCAAGATGGTCTGCGCTGGTCCGGAGGAGCGTGTGGTGGGTGTGCATCTGCTCGGTGAAGCGGCCGACGAGATCCTGCAGGGTTTCGCGGTGGCGGTGAAGATGGGTGCGACCAAGGCCCAGTTCGACGACACGGTGGCGATTCACCCGACGTCTGCTGAAGAAGTTGTGTTGATGCGCTGAGCCGACACTCACGGTAGTGCCGGCCGCTGGCCGGCAACCTCGACAGCAACGGCAACGGCAACGGCAACAGCAACAGCAACAGCAACAGCAACAGCAACAGCAACAGCAACAGCAACGGCAACAGCAAAAAGCTGGGTTCTTGTGGGATGGCGGGGTGGGTGTCGACCTTGGTCGACACGTAGATCCACGCCATGCGTGGATCAGGAGTTGCAATGAGCATGAACGGACATCGGATCGTTCGCCCGGAAATGCCATGAGACAATTGAAAGCAATCCGGCTGCTTCCAGCCGCCCATGCGCCCCGTTTTTTTCCTGATGTCCACTTCTTCCCCCCGTATCGCCACCACGTCCCCGCGCATCGCTCTGGGCGGCATCGGCCTGGCTGCGATCGGCGCCATCGCCGCCTCTGGCAAGGCGATCATCGTCAAGCTGGGGCTGCGCCATGGCGTGGACGCGACCACGCTGCTGGCGCTGCGCATGCTGATGGCGCTGCCGCTGTTCGCGTTGATGGCGGTGTGGGCCTCGCACCGTGCCGAGCGACTGTCCTGGGCCGACCGCGCGCGCGTGCTGTGGCTTGGCTTCACCGGTTACTACCTGTCCAGCCTGCTGGATTTCCAGGGCCTGCAGTACATCAGCGTGACCCTGGAACGGTTGATCCTGTACTTGAACCCGACCCTGGTGCTGCTGATCAACGTGCTGCTGGCGCGGCAGCGGCCGGGTCGGTGGCAGGTCGGCGCGCTGGTGCTCAGCTATCTCGGCGTGCTGATCGCGTTCGGCCATGACCTGCAGCGGGAGGGTGGGCAGATCATCCTCGGCAGCCTGCTGGTGCTGGGCAGTGCGCTCAGCTATGCGCTGTATCTGTTCGGCAGCGGCCAGGTGGTCGCCCGTATCGGCGCGGTGCGTCTGACCGCCTACGCCAGCTGCGTGGCCAGCGTACTGGTGCTGCTGCATTTCACCATTACCCATCCGCTGCCGTTGCTGTGGCAGGCCCCCGCTGCCGTGCAGTGGCTGTCGCTGATCAACGCGACGGTCTGCACCGTGCTGCCGGTGCTGGCGATCATGCTGGCGGTGCAGCGCGTCGGCTCGTCGCTGGCTGCGCAGGTGGGTATGCTGGGCCCGGTTTCCACCATCGTGATGAGCCTATGGCTGCTCGACGAACCGATGGGGCCGGCGCAGATCGCCGGCACCGTGCTGGTCCTGATCGGCGTGCTGCTGGTGACGCGGCTGCGCCGCTGACGCCGGAGCAGGCGCGTGCCCGCATCCTGGCGGTGATCCATGCGATCCCGCCAGGGCAGGTGATGGGCTACGGGCAGGTCGCGATGCGCGCCGGCCTGCCCGGACGCGCCCGGCTGACCGCACGCATCCTCGGCCAGAATGACGATCCCTCGCTGCCCTGGCACCGGGTGCTGCGCTCGGATGGGCGCATCGCCATGGCTGAAGGTTCGGCCGGCTGGCGCGAACAATCGCAGCGGCTGCGCGCCGAGGGTGTCATCGTCGAAAACGGCCGGGTGCGGATGCCCGCGACCGACCCGGCGGCGGCGCTGGATGCGGCCGTATGGGGGCCGGGCTGATCGCTGCCTGCGACTGAACGGGCGACCGTCCGCTCTGGTCAAAAAGGGCCGGTGCTGCGGCTATGATGGAGGCCGTTCCATGCCGGTGTCCCCATGTTCCCGCGACTGCCAACCGTCACCAAGGCCCTGTTGATCGCCAACGCGATCCTGTTCCTGCTGCAGCAGCCGTTCCTGCTCGGCATGCAGACCTTCGAGCCGTTCATGCTGCAGCCGCTGCAGCAGGGCTTCGATGCGTTCTCGCCGGGCGGCAATTTCCAGCCCTGGCAGCTGCTGACCTACGGCTTCCTGCATGGCAGTTTCTTCCATCTGTTCTTCAACATGCTGGCCGTCTTCATGTTCGGCGCGCCGCTGGAACAGACCTGGGGTGAGAAGCGCTTCCTGACCTATTACCTGGTGTGCGTGGTCGGCGCCGGCCTGTGCCAGTTGCTGGTCGGTACGATGCTCGACAATCCGGCCACGGTGCTGGGTGCGTCCGGTGGTGTGTTCGGCCTGCTGCTGGCCTACGGCATGCTGTTCCCCAACCAGCGGGTGATGCTGCTGTTCCCGCCGATTCCGATGAAGGCGCGTACGTTCGTGATCCTGTTCGGCGTGGGCGAGCTGGTGCTGGGCATGACCGGCTGGCAGCCGGGCGTGGCCCATTTCGCGCACCTGGGCGGCATGCTGTTCGGCTGGCTGCTGATCCGTTACTGGCGTGGCCAACCGCCGTTCAACAAGCGTCGTCCCCCGGGCCCGCCGAAGCGCCCGAACCACCTGCGCAGCGTGAAGTGAGGCGCAGGTGGGTGCCGACCGTTGGTCGGCACACCTTGTCCCACGCAGGTAGATGCCAATCTTGATTGGCACGCCTTGACGCCGGTAGGTGCCAACCTTGGTTGGCACGCATTTC
This sequence comes from Stenotrophomonas sp. FW305-C-20-S1, assembly GCF_058783335.1. Lineage (NCBI taxonomy): Bacteria > Pseudomonadati > Pseudomonadota > Gammaproteobacteria > Lysobacterales > Lysobacteraceae > Stenotrophomonas > Stenotrophomonas sp. FW305-C-20-S1. The sequence continues at coordinate 18,937 of NZ_JBYTEK010000029.1, forward strand.
ATGCATCGGCCAGCACCACCTGCGCCGCGTTGTGCCCGGGCGCGCCGGTGACCCCGCCGCCCGGATGCGTACCCGCACCGCACAGGTACAGGCCGGGCAGGGCGCCGCGATAGCCGGCCTGGCCGACCATCGGCCGCGCCGAGAACAGCTGGTTGGCGCTGAGCGCACCGTGGAAGATGTCGCCACCGATCAGCCCGAACGTCCGCTCCAGATCCAAGGGTGACAGTGCCTGTCGACCAAGCACGCTGTCGGCGAAGCCGGGGGCGAAGTGATCGACGGTGGCGATCATCAGGTCGGCGACGGTATCGTGGTGATCATCCCAGTGTCGGCCATCGGGCAATTCCGGCGCCACGTGCTGGCAGAACAGGCTGGCCACATGCTGCCCGGGTGGCGCCAGCGAATCATCCAGCGTGCTCGGAATCAGCATCTCCACGATCGGCTCGCGCGACCAGCCCTCGCGACGTGCATCCAGCCAGGCACGGTCCATGTAATCCAGGCTGGGCGCCATGATGATGCCGGCACTGAGGTGATCGCCGGGGCCGGGCAGGGCACGGAAATCCGGCAGCCGCGACAGCGCCACGTTCATCCGGAACGTGCCCGAGCCGCAGCGCCAGTTCGCCATGCGTTCACGGGTGGTGGCGGGAATCTGGGCGGGCTGCAGCAGTTGTTCGTACAGCAGCTTCGGGTTGACGTTGGCCACCACGGCACGTGCGCGCAGGCTCTCGCCGCCGGACAGCGCGACGCCGACCACGCGCCCGTCCTCAACCAGCAGGCGCTGCACGCCGGCATCGACGCGCAGCTCGGCGCCGGCCGCACGCGCGGAGGCGGCGATGGCCTGGCTGATCGCGCCCATGCCACCGATGGCGTGGCCCCACGCGCCCTTGACCCCGTTGCACTGGCCGAACACGTGATGCAGCAGTACGTAGGCGCTGCCTGGCGTGTACGGGCTGGCGTAGTTGCCAACAATGCCATCGAAACCAAACAGGGCCTTGATCGGCTCGCTTTCGAACCAGCGATCCAGGTACTCGGCGGCCGACAGCGTGAACAGGTCCAGCAGTTCCTGGCGCAGTGCAGGGTCGAGTGCGGCCAGCTCCCGTCCCAACCGGCCCATCTGCCACAACGCCGGCAACGCACGCCAGCCGGCCATCACCCCGAGGTCGGGCGGCGGACGCAGCGCCCAGTCGCGCAGCACATCGGCAAATACCTCCAGGCGCGCTTCATAGGCGGGCAGCGCCTGCGCATCGCGTTCGGAGAACTTCGCCACCTCGGCTTGGGTGCGGCCAGGTGCGGACAGCAGGTAGCGGCCATCAGGCAATGGCAGGAAGTTGTTGGCTGGCCGCGCGACGATGCGCAGCCCGTGCGCATGCAACTGCAGCTCCTCGATCACCTTCGGCTGCAGCAGCGACACCGTGTACGAGGCCACCGAGTTGCGGAAGCCCGGGTGGAACTCCTCGGTGACAGCCGCACCGCCAAGGATGCCGCGACGCTCCAGCACCAGCACCCGTTGCCCCGCGCGCGCCAGATACGCCGCGCACACCAGCCCGTTGTGGCCGCCGCCAACGATGATCGTGTCCAACGTCGTCATGCGTTGCGGATCGCCGCTTCGATGGTGGCGATGTCGATCTTCTTCATCGGCATCATCGCGTTGAAGGCGCGCTTGGCCAGGGCCTTGTCCTTGCTGGTCACCGCTTCGATCAGCATGCGCGGGCTGATCTGCCAGGACACGCCCCATCGGTCCTTGCACCAGCCGCATTGGCTTTCCTGGCCACCGTTGCCGACGATGGCATTCCACAGGCGATCGGTCTCGGCCTGGTCCTCGGTGGAAATCTGGAACGAGAACGCTTCGCTGTGCTTGAAGGTCGGGCCACCATTGAGACCGACGCAGGGAATGCCGCAGACCGTGAATTCGACGGTGAGCACGTCCCCCTGTTTGCCGTCGGGGAAGTCGCCGGGCGCGTGATGCACAGCGGTTACTTCGCTGTCGGGAAAGGTCTTCGCATAGAACGTGGCGGCCTCGAGCGCGCCGTTGTCATACCAGACGCAGATCGTGTTCTTGTGAGCCATGGCGGGGCTCCGCAGTGGACGAAGGCGCAGCGATAGCATGGGCGGTGTTAATGCCGGATCGTGCTGCACTGCGGGAGCTGTCGGCGCCGCGCTACCATGGCCGGACGACACGACAGGGATGAAGCGTGAAGATCCTGATTCTGGGTGGATATGGGGTGTTCGGGGGGCGTCTGGTCCGCTTGCTGGCCGACCTGCCGATGCTGGAACTGCTGATCGGTGGCCGCAACCTGGCGGCGGCACAGGCCTTCTGCGCAAGCTATGTGGGGCAATCGACGCTGCGTCCACTGCAGGTCGACCGGCAACGGCTGGCCACGGCCCTGCAGGCCGAGCGACCGGACCTGGTGGTGGATGCCTCCGGTCCTTTCCAGGACTATGGCGAACACCGCTATGGCGCGATCGAAGCCTGTATCGCCGCCGGCATTGATTATCTGGACTTCGCCGACGCGGCAGACTTCGTATTCGGCGTTTCGCAGTACGACGCGCAGGCCAGGGCGGCTGGCATCTACGCACTGTCAGGCGTCAGCAGTTTCCCGGTATTGACCGCGGCAGTGCTGCGCGAGATGGCCACGCACATGGACATCGTCAGCGTGGAAGGCGGCATCGCGCCATCGCCGTATGCCGGCATCGGCCTGAACGTGATGCGGGCGGTGGTCGGCTATGCCGGTGCGCCGGTGAAGCTGCGCCGCAACGGTCGCGATGGGCACGGCATCGGCCTGGCCGAGAGTCGCCGCTTCACCGTCGCGGTGCCGGGGCGGCTGCCGCTGCGCAACCTGCATTTCTCGCTGGTGGATGTGCCCGATCTGCAGGTGCTGCCACCCGAACATCCGACGATGACCGACATCTGGATGGGGGCTGGCCCGGTGCCGGAGATCCTGCATCGCGTGCTCAATCTGCTGGCCAAGGCGCGCCTGCACCTGAAACTGCCATCGCTGGAGCCATGCTCGCGGTTGTTCTATACCGTGTTGAACCTGATGAAGTTCGGCGAGCATCGCGGCGGCATGATCGTGCGCGCCGTGGGCACCCGCGATGGTGAGCGTATGGAACAGAGCTGGCACCTGCTGGCCGAGGCCGATGACGGCCCGTACATCCCGTCGATGGCGATCGAAGCGGTGATCCGCAAGCAGCTGGCCGGTGATCGGCCGTCACCGGGTGCACGCCCGGCCACGCATGCGCTGGAACTGTCCGACTACGACCGGCTGTTCGACGGACGCACGATCCATACCGGTTTCCGCCGCGACATGCCCGGTGCCAGCCTGTACCAGCGCCTGCTGGGCAGCGCGTACGCGCAGCTGCCGGCCAGCGTGCAGGCGTTGCATGCACCGTCCGCCGCCAAGCGCTGGAGCGGGACGGCATCGGTCGAACGCGGTGGTGGGGTGTTGTCGCGGTTGCTGGGGAACGTGTTCGGTTTTCCGGCAGCGGGCGAGGCAGTGCCGGTCAGCGTGGAGTTCACCGCAGAGGCGGGTGGTGAGCGCTGGACACGGACCTTTGCCGGCCGTCGTTTCTCTTCGTTGCAGACGCAGGGGCAGGGGCGCAACGAAGCGCTGCTGGTCGAACGGTTCGGTGCGGTATCGGTAGCGTTGGCACTTCTGGTCAACAACGGGCGGCTGCAACTGGTGCCGCGACGCTGGTCGATCCTGGGCCTGCCGTTGCCGCAGTGGCTGTTGCCCGGGGAGAACAGTTTCGAGGGTGATGAGGATGGGCGCTTCGTCTTCGACGTGGAGATCGGCGCGCCGGTGGTGGGGCGGATCGTGCATTACCGGGGAACGTTGAAGCCCGCGTGATGTCCACCGACGAAAAAGGGCGCCACGAAGGCGCCCTTTCCGTTACCGCTGTTGCATGAACCTCAGCGCCAGACCTTGATCTGCTCGCCGTCGGTGCGCTGCATCGGCTGGCCCGGCTTGCAGCTGAAGCTGGCGCCGAACGCCGGCAGGTTCGACAGCGGGCCGTTGGTGCGCCAGCGGCCCGGTGCACGGATGTCGGCGGTCAGGCGGCGTGCGGCCTCGTTCGGCGACAGCTGCTGCGGCCACAGCGCAGCCCAGGCGCGGAAGAAGCCCTGCTGCTGTGCCGGCTTGGCCTTCGGCTCCTGCGCGGTGTACGCGGCCCAGGCCAGCTCCAGACCGGCGATGTCGGCCAGGTTCTCTTCCTGGGTCAGCGTGCCGTTGACCTTGGCCCCCTTCACGCCAGGGAACTCGTAGGCGCCGTACTGGCTGGCGACACGGGTGCCGAGCAGGGTCCAGGCGGTCTTGTCGGCCGGGGTCCACCAGCTGCGCAGTTCGCCCTTGGCATCGACCAGCGCACCCTTGGCATCGATCGCACGGGTCAGCTCGTGGCCGACCAGGCCGCCGAAGCTGCCGAACTTGTCGGCGGCATCGGCCTTGGCGTTGAACACCGGACCCTGCAGGATCGCCGCAGTGACGATCAGCCGGTTCTGCGCAAGGTCATAGGCCAGCGACGGCTGCTGCGGCAGCACGTCCCAGCGGCGGTCGGCGTTGCCCTTGCCGATGCGCTTCATTTCCTCGCGGTGGCGCCAGGTGGACGCGATCAGCATGTTGCCGCCGAACGAACCACGGCCCATCGGCTGCACGCTGTAGTCCAGGTCACGCAGCGGGGTGCCGATCTCGATCTTCAGCGCGGCCAGCTTGGCCTGCGCTTCGGTCTTGGCCTCGGCGCTCATCCAGCTGTTGTTCTTGACCGCTTCGATCTGCACTTCACGCACCTTGTCGACGATCCACGCCGCCTGGCGGCGGTCTTCGGCGGACAGGTAACGGGCTGCGTATTCGCGGCCGACCATCGGGCCAGCGGCCACGTTGATCGCGTCCAGCACGCTTTCCCAGCGCTGCGGCGGCAGGGTTTCACCACGCAGCACGCGGCCACGGAATTCGAACTCCGCATCGCGGTACGCCTTGGACAGGTACGGCGCCATCGAGTCGCCCACGCGCCAGCGCAGGTAGGCCTTCCACTGGTCCGGCTTGAGCTTGGTGACCATGCCGTCGAGCTGCTTGAACAGCGCCGGATCGGCCAGCGACACCAGGTCATCGTTGACGCCCTGCGCCTTCAGGAACGCATCCAGCTGCAGGTTGCGGTAGCGGCTGTTGAGGTCCTTGGTGGAGATCGGCGCGTAGTTGTTGAACGGGTTGTTGATGCCCGCCAGCGACTGCGCATTGCGGGCCAGTTCGGTTTCCAGCGCGATCACCGCCTGCGACTCGGCGTCCAGCTTGGCCGCCGGGGTGCCGGTCAGTGCGAGGATCTGCTTGACGTAGTTGCGGTAGCGGCCCATCAACGCGACGGTGTCGGCGTCGGTGCGGGTATAGAAGGCCGGATCAGGCAGGCCCATGCCGCCCTGCATGAAGTAACCGATGTGGCGGTCCAGCGCCTTCAGGTCCACGTCCGGACCGAAGTTGAAGGCCACCGGGATGCCGACCTGGTGCAGCGCGGCGATCGAGGCCGGGACATCCTTGGCCTTCTTGATCGCGTTGATGCGGGTCAGCAGCGGTGCGATCGGGTTGGAGCCGTCGGCTTCCACGGCCGCTTCGTCCAGGCCGCTGGCCCAGAAGTCGCCCAGCAGCTTCTGCACGTTGCCCTGCGGCGCCTTCATCGAGGCGTCCAGCAGTTCACGCTGTTGCTGCCGGCTGCGGTCGACCAGCTGGCCCAGTGCGGTGGCGGCGCCGGTCTGCGGCACCGGGTTGGCCTTCAGCCAGCCTGCGTTGGTGGCGTCGTAGAAATCGCTGCACTGCGCACTGACGGCCGGGGCGCGTGCGGCCTTCTTCTTGGCGGCGAACGCATCGTGGGTCGGAACCAGGGTCGCCAGGCTGATGCCCAGGGCGATGGCAAGCGGACGGAAGTTGGGCATGTAGAACGAATCCGTGATGGATTGAGGGCGGGCGAACTATAGCAAGCCGCGCATGGGCACGGGATGCACGCATCACGGTGGTTCCGCCGGGCATGGCCCGGCGCTACCGGGTGGGTGGCATGGGCAGGGGATGCACGCATCACGGTGCATCCACCGGGCATGGCCCGGCGCTACCGGGCGGGTGGGATGGCCACGCCATGCGTGGCTGCGGCCACCGCGCGGAAAAACAAAGGCCCGGGAAATCCCGGGCCTCTGCAGGCAAGCCGTGGCCTCAGCCGTGGCTTACCAGATCACCACCTGCGAGTCGCCGGTGCGCGACATCGGCGTACCCGGCTTGCACTGGAAGGCGGCAGTGAAGGTCGGCAGGTTCGACGGCGCACCGACGGCGCGGAACTGCGCCGGCGCGTGCGGGTCGGTTGCCAGGCGGACCTTGGCGTTCTCCGGGGTGTACTTGGTGCGCCACACGGTGGCCCAGTTGAAGAAGAAGCGCTGATCGCGGGTGAAGCCATCGATCTTCGCGTCTTCCTTGCCGGCCGACGCCTTCTGCAATGCGTCGTAGGCGGTGGCCAGGCCACCCAGGTCGGCGATGTTCTCGCCCAGGGTCAGATGGCCGTTCACGGCCTGGCCGTCGACCTTGTACTGGTCGAACTGCTTGACCAGCTTGCCGGTCAGGCCAGCGAAATTCTTCGAGTCGGCTTCGGTCCACCAGTTCTCGAAGTTGCCGGTCGGCCCGAAGCGGCTGCCCTGGTCGTCGTAACCGTGGGTCATTTCGTGGCCGATGACCGCACCGATACCGCCGTAGTTCAGCGCGTCGTCGGCCTTCGGGTCGAAGAACGGCGGCTGCAGGATGGCGGCCGGGAACACGATCTCGTTCTGCAGCGGGTTGTAGTAGGCGTTGACCGTCTGCGGGGTCATGCCCCACTCGGTCTTGTCCACCGGCTTGCCGATCTTGGCCAGGTTGTACTGGTAGTTGAACGCGGTGGCCGCGCGCACGTTGCCCAGGTAGCTGTCACGGTTGGTCTGCAGGCCCGACCAGTCACGCCACTTGTCCGGGTAACCGATCTTCGGAGTGAAGGTTTCCCACTTGGCGATGGCCTTGGCCTTGGTCTCTTCGCTCATCCAGGACAGGCCCTGGATGCGTTCCTTCAGCGAAGCGGCCAGGTTCTTCACCAGCTCTTCCATCTTCGCCTTGGCTTCCGGCGAGAAGGCGACCTTCACGTACAGCTGGCCGAAGGCTTCGCCGGCATCGCTCTCGATGGTGCCCAGCACACGCTTCCAGCGCGGCTTCTGTTCCTTCTGGCCATTGAGGGTCTTGCCGTAGAACTCGTAGTTTTCCTGCACGAACGCATCAGCCAGGTACGGCGAGGCGCCGTCCACGGTGTGGAAGCGCAGGTAGGCACGCCACACCGACGGATCGGTATCGCCCAGCGCCTTGCTCACTTCCTGGTGGAAGGCCGGGATGGCCAGCGAGAACTTCTCCGGCGCGGCCACGTTCTGCGACTTGAAGAACTCGGTCCAGCTGAAGTTCGGGGTCAGCGCATCGGCCTCGGCCAGGCTGACCGGGTGGTAGTACAGCGAGACATCGCGCGACAGCTCGACGCTGGACTTGGATGCCTTGGCCAGGCGGGTCTCGAACTTGACGACTTCTTCAGCCTGCTTTGCGGCATCGGCAGCGGCCACGCCGGACAGCTCCAGCACCTTGGCCACGTGGGCCTGGTAAGCCTTCAGCTTGTCGGCCTTGGACGCATCGGTATAGAAGGTCTTGTCCGGCAGGCCCAGGCCGCCCTGGCTGGCGTAGGCCATGTTCACGGCCGAGTTCTTGAAGTCGGCTTCGGCGCCGAAGCCGAACAGCACGTTCTCGCCCTTGGCAGCGCTGGTGCGCAGGTAGTTGGCGATGGCGGCCTTGTCCTGCAGGCCGTCGATCGCGGCCAGGTCGGCCTTCAGCGGCTCGATGCCCTGGGCGTTGACCTTGGCTTCGTCCATGCCGGTGGCCCACAGGTCGCCGACGATCTTCTCGATGCCGGCCGGGTTCTTGACCTGCGCGACCTGCTCGGCCAGCTGGTGCTGCACGGCCACCGAACGCTCGTCGAGGATGGTGAAGGCGCCCCAGCTGGTGCGGTCGCCCGGAATCTCGTTGGCGGCCAGCCACTTGCCGTTGACGTAGTCGCCGAAGGCGGTGCAGGCGTCAAGGTTGCTGTCCAGATCGCTGGCCTGGAAGGCGTTGTAGGCCGGCAGCTTGCTCTCGTCGAGCTTGTAGGTGGTGGCGGCGTCGGCCGCGGCCGGCGTGGAGGCGGTGGCATCCTTTGCCGGGGTTTCGTTCTTGCCGCAGCCGACCAGCGCGGCCGAAACGGCCAGGGTCAGCAGCACGATCTTGGGAGTACGGGTCACTTGAATGGCCTCCAGGCCGAGTGAGTCAGGGAAGGGCCGGGGGAACGGCCGTGGGCCGAACGATACGCCGCCGGCCCACACTGCAAGGGTGTCGAAGGTCATGGCCAGGCGCAAGGGGGCCTTGCCGGCACCGGAAAAGACAGACCCGGCAAAAGCCGGGTCTGTCGGGGTACTGCCTGTTTTGCTGGATCAGAACTTGTAGGTAGCGCCCATATACATGTAACGGCCGATGTTGTCGTACATCGCCGAACCGACGTCGGAGCCGAAGTAGTTCACCGGCGGATCCTTGTCGAAGGCGTTGTCCACGCCCAGGTAGACGTCGATCTTGTCGCCCGGGAAGCGGTAGCCGAACTGGAAGTTGTGGTAGACGTACGAACCGTTGCGGATCGGGCTGCTCTGGCCCGGGTTGGCCTGGTAGCTCTTGGGCTGCACGCGCAGGTTGCTGCTCACGTAGTTCAGGTCCCACGACGCGCGCCACTGACCCAGCGAGTACTTGGTCTGCAGCGAACCGCGCCAGCGCGGGTCGGTCACCCAGGTGACGTTCTCGTCGTACTCGTTCGGGAAGTCCTGGAAGGCCCATTCACGCGACTGCAGCAGGCGGGTACCGACCAGGCGGATCACCGTGTCGCCCTCGGCGAGCTTGAAGCGGTAGTCCATTTCCAGATCGACGCCGACGCGACGCGAGCGCGCCAGGTTTTCGTTCAGTGCAACCCAACGGCTGATCGAGTGTTCCGGGAAGGTGCGGCCGCCCGCATCGGTCTTGCCACCGACCGGTGCGCGCTCGATGAAGCCGCAGAAGCTGTTGTTGATGCCTCCCGGAGAATCCACGCAGCGGGTGGCATTGGTCTGCGCGGTCACTGCGCCGATTGCATCCTTCAGGCTGATCCACCAGTAATCCACCGACATGCCGAAGCCCTGCAGGAAATCAGGCTGCCAGACCAGGCCATAGGTGAAGCTGCGCGCGCGCTCCGGCTTCAGGTTCGGGTTGCCGCCGCTGACACCCGGGCGGGTTGCGGTGTAGGTATCGACCCAACCCACCGGCACGCCCAGCGCCGAGCAGTTGGCCTGGCGCAGGGCCGGATCCGCTGCCGTATTGGGGCGATTGGAATTGGTGGCCAGGTAGTTGCAGGGATCGTTGACGGTGGCGAAGTTCTCGCTCTGCGGGTTGTACAGTTCGCCGATGCTCGGCGCACGCACCGCCTGCGACAGGGTGCCGCGGGCACGCAGGGACGGAATGATGGTCCAGTCCAGGCCGACCTTCCAGGTGGTGGTCTTGCCGATGCTGCTGTAGTCGGACCAGCGACCGGCAGCGTCCATGGTCAGGTTGTAGATGCCCGGGATGTCGGCCAGCAACGGCACGGTGGCTTCGACGAACGCTTCGCGCACGTCGTACTTGCCCATCCGGTTGGGGATCGCGTTGAGGAAGGTCAGGCCCTGCGCTGCCAGCGGATCAGTGATTTCGCGGCTCTTCTCGCGGCGGTATTCCACGCCACCGGCCACGCCGACGTCACCTGCCGGCAGGCTGAACAGCGAGGCGTTGGCCAGCGAGGCGCTGAACACCGACTGCTGCAGGCGCGAATAGTTGAACGAATCGACGTTCATCCAGTCGCGTGCCGCCTGGGTCACCGCGCCATTGCCGAACACCGAGAACGGCACGCAGCCTTCGCGGGCGAACTGCGAGTACACGCGGTTGCCGTTGTTGGGGTTGGTGGCGTTCGGGTTCAGCGTGGTGCGGCAGACGATCTGGCCGGTGGACGGATCGACCACGGTGTCCAGGCCAGCCTGCCAACGCTCGTTGATGCGGTTGTTGAGGTTCCAGCGCTTGACTTCGCTCTGGCCCCAGTTGCCGTACACGTCGTAGGTCCAGTTCTCGGTCAGGTTGCCTTCCACGCCGAGCACGAAGCGCTGGGTGTTGCGCTCCACGTGCTCGCCGCGCTGGCCGGCATCGACGTTGAAGCGGCTCAGGGTCAACTGGCTGGCGCCGTTGGCGGCCATCAGCGCGCGCAGCTGCGGCGAAACGTAGGCATTGTCACGCTGGATGCGCAGGGTCTGGTCGAACGACGGCTGGGCCAGGAAGTCCGAGACGGTCTCGGTGTACTTGCCTTCGAAGTACAGGCGGTGGTTGTCGGTCAGGTCGAAGTTGACGACCGCATTGACGCTCTTGCGGTCGAAGCCGGGCTGCAGATCGGCGACCGAATTGAGGTCGGCGAAGTCGCAGTTGACGCAGCTGGTGGTGCTCGGCATCACCCCGTCATAGCGCTGCGGGCGGTAGGTGCCATCCGGATTGAACTGGTAGCGGTTACCCCAGGTCGCCTTGTTGGTGGGCGAGAACGCACCCAGCGTGAAGGTGCCGCCGAAGGAGATCGAGTGGTTGCCACCCGGACCGCTGAGCACGGTCTGCGGATTGCTTTCGTTGGAGGGCTTGGTCGGGTCGTAGTTGGGGTTCGGCACCGACACCAGGAATTCATTGCCGATCGCGCGGTCGCTGCGGACGAAGCGGTCCTGCTTGCTGTATTCCAGTGCGATCGCGGCGTTGCCGCGGCCGTTGGCGAAATCGGTGCCGGCCGAGGCACTGATGAAGGAGCGGTTGAAGCCGCCTTCACTGGCCATGCCGGTCTGGCCACGCACTTCGGCGCCATCGAACGACTTCTTCATGATGAAGTTGACGACACCGGCCACGGCATCGGCACCGTACACAGCCGAGGCGCCACCGGTGATGACTTCAACGCGCTCGATCCACTCGACCGGAATCGTGTTGACGTCGACTGCCGAGGAGCCGGAGGTCGCGCCGACATGGCGGCGACCATTGACCAGCACCAGCGTACGCGAGGTGCCCATGCCGCGCAGATCCATCAGGCCCACGCCGGCGGTACCGATGAAGCGGGTGGAATTGCCCAGCGTATAGGTCGGGCTCAGCGCCGGCATGCGCGCCATCAGGTCGCCGATGTTGTTGGCGCCGGTGGCACGGATTTCTTCGGCCGTGATGGCGGTGACCGGCGAGGGGGTCACGAAGCCGGTACGCGCGATGCGCGAGCCGGTCACGCTGACGCGGTCCAGGTCGATCGGGTTGTTGCCGGAGCTGGCTTCCTGGGCCAGGGCCGGGGCTGCGGCAGCCATCATCAGGCCGGCGAGCAGGGCGTTGGTCAGCGGGTGGCGACCAGGCGTGCGGTGGTGCGTCATGTGGTGAATCCCCCTAGTGGATGAAGATCGTCCGCATCCCTGCGGTTGTTACGGTCATGTTCATGGTTTGTCCTGACCTTGATCGAACCTAACACGCACTTAACGGGAAATGCATGGTTTCGTCACACTTTGTCACTCGGAATGTCAACGGCGTACATGAAATTGCAACAAATACAGATGCTTAGTCTCATTTGTGATGTGCCGAATCTGGCGGCACGGGCAATATATGAATGGCCTGTTAAGTCGTACTTTGCGCAAAAAGGTGTCTCGCCAGGACATCGCTTGCCTCCTGCGTGGCGACGGGGGAGTGGTGGGCGGTGAGCGCATTCAGGAGCCATTTGTGTGCCGCGGGGCGTGCTGTCAGCGCTGGCGGTGATCGGCGGTCACGGTGCGCCGCCCGCTTGCCGCAGGCAAAAGAAAAGGGCGGCCGGAGCCGCCCTTTTCATGTGCTGCAATGCTGCGATCAGAACTTGTAGGACACGCGCGCGAAGAACGTGCGGCCGTACCAGTCGTACTGGGATGCGTACAACGGCGTGTTGCCATAACGGGTGCCGGCGGTGTTGGAGATCAGGTCCGGCTCCTTGTCGAACAGGTTGCGCACGCCGACCATGATGTTCCAGTCATCCATGTCGTAGCCGACAGAGACACTGTGGCGGAACTGCCAGCCGGCCTTGATGTCGCGGGTCGCGTTCTGGTAGCCGGAATAGGTGAAGTTCCGGTCCAGGTCCTTGTTCTGGGTGCTGCTGACGTACGTGCCCTGCCAGTTGAACGTCCAGTCACCCCGTTCCAGGCTGACGCTGGCCAGGCCGACGGTCTTCGGCCGGCCGATGTAGCCGACCTGGTCGGAGGTGGTGATACCACTGTCAGAAGCCGAGTCGAACAGCTGGTACGTATCTTCGATGGTGTAGGTGACCTGCGCTTCAGCGGAAATCTTGCCGAAGGAGAAGTCGTTGTCGTAGTTGACCTGGAGGTCGTAGCCGCGGGTGCGCTCGCGGTTGATATTCACGTATTTGTTGTAGATCGTGGTGATGTTGTTCGGCGCCGACGCGTTGGTCGGGCTGTTGCGCACAATCTGGTCACAGAATGCGTTGGGGAACACCGCCGAGCCGTAGCAGCCGAACACGATGTCGTACTCGTCGAGCTGAGTGATTTCACCGCGCACGTCATAGTCGAAGTAATCCAGCGCCACGTTGAGGTTGGCGAAGGTCGGGCTCCAGACCAGGCCAAGGGTCTTGGCCTTGGACGTTTCCGGCTGCAGGTTGTTCTTGCCGCCGCCACCGGAATAGATGGTGGCGCTACTGCCGCCGCCGCCGGTATAGGTGTCCGGAATGCCGGCCGCTCCGCAGTTGGCACGGATGAAGGTGTTGTTGCTGTCGCCCCACTGGATGCAGGGGTCGATCTGGGTCTGCGGCAGGAAGCCAGTCTGATCGCCCAGGTACAGCTCGTACAGGCCCGGCGCACGGAACGAGGTACCCATGGTGCCGCGCACGCGCAGTGACGGGATGATCTGCCAGTTCACGCCGGTCTTCCAGACGTGATCCGAGCCCGGCACCGAGTCGTATTCGAACACGCGGCCGGACAGGTTGACCGACAACGATTCAATGCCCGGGATGCCCTTCAGCAGCGGTACGTCGACTTCGGCGAACGCTTCCTTGACCTTGTCGGTGCCACGGGTCGGGCCGGCAGAGGTGGAATTCCAGGAGCGGTCCGCGAGTGCGAAATCCGACGGCGTGTCATCGATCTTGTACCTGCGGAACTCGACACCGAATGCCGAGGCGACATCGCCGGCGGGCAGGGTGAACAGGTTGCCGCTGAAGATCGCGTTGGCACTGGTCTGATCGTAAGTGGTCTTGCCGGTGTGGTACTGGCCCACGGCGGCAATCAGCTCATTCATGCGGGTGCCGTTGAGGAAGCCCGGATCGAAGTAGTTCACCGGCATGTCGTCGTCGGTATAGACGAGGTCGCCGGCGCGGTCGACATCGATCGACAGCGCGCCGTACTTGCCGGTGGAGCGGCTGAAGCCAGCGTTGACTTCCCAGGTCCAGCTGTCGGTCGACTTGAACTGGCCATCGAACTTGGTGGTGCCGTAGAAGTAGTCGACCGTGATCTTCTGGTCACTCGGGAACGGCATGATGACCTGGAAGTAGTCATCGGCCGCCTCGCTGTAGACCGTTGGGTAGAACTGGCGCCAACTGTGCGCCTTGGTCTCACGGCGGTTGTACAGGAACTGCGTCTTCCAGTTGAAACTGTCGAAGCTGAAGTCAGTGGCGGCGTACAGCGAGGCACGCTCACGCTGATTGATCACTTCCTGGTCGTGGTAGAACGGGAAGTTCAGAACATCCTGGTAGTACGCGGTGCCGCCGTTGGCGTAGGTCGGAGTCGGGCGCGGGCGCGGACGATAGCCCGGGAACGGGCCCACCGTGCTGCCATCGGGCGAGGGCACGTAGCGGATTGCCGGGTTGTTGTAGTTGATGATGGTATTGGCGTACAGGTTGCCGGTGCTGCAGCCTGCCAGGTTGCTGCCGGCCAGGATCGAGCGATCCTCACGGTCGATCCGCTTGCCGTCAGTGCCCCAGACCATGTCTTCGGCGCAGCGGAAGTAATCGCGATCACCCACGGTCAGTGCGTTCAGACGGTCCCACTGCGCAGCCGCCACGACACTGCCCTTGTCGAAGTTCCAGCCGTTGGCGATCGAGGCAGAGAACTGCTCGCCGCCACCATGCTGCGGCACGCTCATGGAGTAGGTCATCTCCGGACGGTCGATGCTCTTCTTGGTGATCAGGTTGACCACGCCGGCAAGCGCATCGGAGCCGTAGATGGAGGAGGAGCCGTCCTTGACGATTTCCAGCCGCTGCAGGATGGCCTGCGGAATGACGTTCAGATCGAACGCGGCGACCTGGCCACGGGTACCGGCCGGGCCGGGACGCTGGCCGTCGAGCAGGATCAGCGTGCGGTTCGCGCCCAGACCACGCAGCGAGACCGTCTGCACACCGGTGCCGCCTTCGACGACGAAGCCGCCGAACTGGTTGTTCATCTGCGTGGAGCCTGCAGCGATCGAAGACGTCTGCAGGAAGTCGGCGGTATCGAACTGACCGGCAGAGATCGCCTTGTCGATCGAGATGACCTGCACCGGCGACGTGGTCTCGTACTCCGGACGCTTGATCAGCGAACCGGTGACGACGACGGTGTCAAGTTCGGTGGCGCGCTTGGATGCGGGGGTGGTACTTGACGAAGCAGCTTCCTGCTGTGGTGTTTCCTGGGCAAAGGCAGGAGCGACATGTAGACAGGCCAGAACCGCCAAGGTCAGCGGGACGCGGCTCGGCTTGGAGAGGCGAATGACGTTGCGCATTTCGGTAATTTCCCTATTTGTTACGCTTCGGTTAACGGAGTGTATGTTTGCCGTAAAGTAAATGCAAGATGAACGAAGCGTGCCTGTAATGCTTTGATGTTTAAGGGAAATTCATCGTGTGGATGCGAAACGCCCCCGCTGGCGGATGCCAGGCGGGGGCGCTCAGCGACACGATCTAGGGGTCAGAGGCCGCCCGGGCCGCAATCCTTCTTCAGGAAGCCTTCGATGAGGCCCAGCGTTTCCCGCTGCTGGCGTGGGTACCACGGCATGCTGTGCTGCTGGTCGGCAATCAGGTGGTACTGCGCAGGCACCTTGTCCTTCACCGCTTCGTAGAAGCCCTGGGCGTGGAAGGAGGGTGTACGCACATCGCGGTCACCCACGAACAGCATCACCGGAATGTTGGCGCTGGCGGTGTTGCGCATCGGATCCATGCCCTTGACCGTCTGCCCTTGCAGGATGCGCTGCAGGCGGTTGTCGCTCCAGCTGGTGCCCAAGCGTGCGAGATCGGTGACCGGAGCGCCGGCAATCGCGCACTGATACGGGCTGCCTGGGCGAACGGTGGCTGCGGCAGCAGCGAAGCCGCCGTAGGAGTAGCCGAAGATCGCGATGCGGTCCTTCGCAGCGAAACCCTGCGACACCAGCCACGCCGCACCGTCATCATTGTCGTCGGACATCTTCTGGCCCCATTCGCGGTCGCCGGCAATCCACAGGTCCCGGCCCAGGCCAGAGGAGCCACGGTACTGCGGGCGAAGCACGGCATATCCGCGAGACGTCAGCAGCGCGACCCAGCCGGAGGCATCCCATTGCACGTAGTCACGCGCCCAAGGGCCGCCGTGTGGATGGACAATGGCCGGCGCCGCGGCATCGCCTTCCTTCCAGCCCGCAGGGAGATCCAGGATGGCAGGAATGACCCGTCCGTCGCGTGCCTTGTAGTTCACCCAGCGTTGTTCGCCCACCGTGCCCTTGCTGATCCACGGACGCTCGCTGCCCAGGCTCACCACCTTTTTCCGATCCAGCAGCAGGAAATGGGAGGGCGGTGCATCCGGACCGGTAGCGCGGAACAGGATCCTCGAGAAATCATCGTTGTAGCGGCTGATCTCGATCTGCCTTCCCGGTGCAGCTTGCTTCAGCGTGTCCTGGATCGATTTCAGCGTCGGGTCGACGTAGACCGTCTGTTGCGAAGGGCCATCGATGGTGAATCCGACCACTTGATTGAAGGTGCTCGGCTGGGTGCTGAAGACAAGGCTTGCGATGGAGAAGTTCGGATTGGCCAGCACCGGTTCGGGATCGAACTTCTGCGCCTTGGCGTCGTACAGATGTGCCTGCACCTTGTCCGAGAAGAGGTCGGTCAGGACGTAGTACTTGCCGGTGGCATCGTCCACACCAGCCAACTCGACCGTATGCCGGTTGGACAGGCGTGTCAGCAGCGGCTTCTGCAGTACGAACTGCCCGGAGCTCGGATCAAGGATCTGAATCTGCTGGTCGTAATCGCCGCTGACCGGTTCGATCTGGCTCTTGGCGAGCACCTTGCCGCTGCGCGGGTCGAACAACGCAGGCTGGGCGCGGGTGCCGCCGCGGAACAGCAGTTCGGTTTCCTTGGTCTTGAGGTTGTACAGGTAGTAATTGGCGGTCAGCGTTATCTCGCTGAGCTGGCGGATGATGACCCGGTCCGGATCCAGCGGCAGCATGTTGACCAGCGATGCGCTGCCACCCAGTTCCAGGCAGCGCTGGGTCTGTTCGCTCACGCCCAGCTTGCGCGTGTTGTCGGTGAATGCTTCGTTGAAGGTCTTCTGGCTCTGGTCGGTCAGGTAGGTCTTGACCACGAATGTCTTGGTCGCACCCGATACGCTGCCCTCGCCGCACCCCCCAAGCTGCCCGGTCCACTCCTGGCGGCCGACCGCCAGGATCTGGTCGGACTTGAGAGCGCCCACGGCAATGAACTTCATCCGGTCGCCCGAGGGCGTAACCACCTTCGGGGCGCCTCCCATTGCGTCGGTATCCCAGCTGGCCAGCGCAGTTTCTTCCGGGTTGCCCGGAGAGGGGATCAACGCGACCAGATGCTTGCCGTCCGGACTCATCGAGACCGACTGCAACGCTGGCATGCGTGCCAGGTCTTCGATCGGGATGGGAGCGGCGTGTGCCGTGGCGCCGGCCAGGGCCATGGAGAGGGCACCGCACAGGGTGCGAGCGGAAATCACGTGCATGTCTTGTCCTTTTGCTGCGCGTTGATCGGCTGAAGCTGACTGGATTGTGAACAAGGTCGAAAGGTAGCAGATCGATGACCTTCCTTGGCAGTGCCAGCGCCGCTCCCCCTCCCTTGCCGCACCGGTGCCACCCAAAGCAGAAGACCCCGCCGGAGCGGGGTCTTCTGCTGTACGGGAACGCGCTGACGGATCAGTTGTTGCCGAACTCGTACTTGGCCTGCACGTAGATGGCACGGCCATAAGCGTTGTACAGGTAGTTGTTGTACGGCTGGCCGCTGGTGCCGGCGAAGCTGTACCGCTGGTTGTCAGGCATCTTGTTGAACACGTTGTTGACCATCAGCGACAGGGTCAGGTTGTCCATCGCCCGATAGTTCACGCTCAGGTTGTAGGTGGTGTACGAACCCCACTTGCCGGCCTTGTAGCCGGAGCTGTGGACGTAGTCGTAGCCATTGCCCAGGTAGGCCATGTAGTTCGGCGTCTTGCCGATGTAGTTGGCATACAGGGTGGTGGTCCACTTGTCCTTGGCCCAGCCGATCGAACCGTCGGCGCGCACCTTGGCGTACGAGTCGTACACCCACATCGCATACGGGTCGCGCAGCAGGTCCAGGTACTCATCGCCCGGCTGCGGTTGCAGTTCGCGCTTGAGCATGTCGGTGTAGTTGCCGGAGAACTGCAGCGAACCGAAGCGGCCGATGTCCTGTACGTACTTGAAGCTGGCCGTCAGCGCCTGCAGGTTCTGGCTGGCTACGTTCATCTTCGGCGTATAGATCTCATCGAGTACGCCGGAGGCGTCGCGGGTGATCCAGTCGCTGACGTTCTGGCAGCTGGCCGAGGTGTTGTTGGTCTGGCCGTTGCGGCAGTAATACTCGGCCAGCAGCAACTGGTCGGAACTGAGGGTGTTGACCTCGTTCTTGATCTTCCAGTTGTAGTAGTCCACCGACACCGACAGGTTGTTGATGGGCGCCCACACGATGCCGGCGTTCCAGACATCGGCGGTGATCGGCTCCAGGTCCGGGTTGCCGGATTGGGTGCCGAACACCGACACGCTGTCATACGGGCAGCCGGTGGTGTTGGCCGGGTCGTAGCCCAGCTGGCCGCAACGGTAGTAGTCGGTGGAGCCGTTGGCGTAGTAGCCGCTGACACCCTGGAAGGCATCGGACAGGGTGGGCGCGCGGAACGCGGTGCCGTACTTGCCACGGAACAGCAGGCTGTCGATCGGCCGGAATTCCAGGCCGACGCTGTAGGTCGCCTTGTCGATGGTGTTGCCACCGATCTTGAAGGCGTCGTAGCGGCCGGAGCCGGTCACCGTCAGTGATTCCAGCAACGGCATGCGCAGTTCGCTGGTCACCGCGTAGCTGCTGCGATGGCCGGCGCCGGAAACCGCAGTGGTACCCCACACGCTGCCATCCACCAGGCGGGTATCGGGCGTGTAATCCCAGCCTTCGCTGCCGCCTTCAACCACCACAGCGAAGCCGGCGTCGCCGCCGGGCAGCTTGAACAGCGAACCATTGGTGACCTGCGCACGCAGCAGGTTCTGCCAGGTGCGGCTCTGGCTGTAGGTGTAGCCGGTGAAGCTCTGGAAATCACCGCTCGGCAATGGCGAGTAGAACGCTTCCCAGTCCGGGCTGTAGATGTTGTACCCGGTGCTGGTGGTGCCCAGCACCGGCCCCAGCACGCGCTGCTCGAAGTAGTCGTTGATCGGATCGTTCCAGCGCACGAAGTTGCGCTCGGTCAACTTGTATTCGCCGCGGGTGAAGCTGGCACTGTAATCCCAGCTACCGGCCGTGCCGCGGCCGCCGAGCGTGACCTGGTAAGCCTTGTTGCGATCGGTGTTCATGATGTCGCGATAGCCGCCGGCGCCGATGTCCTCCGGCGCGAACACGCGCTGCAGGTTCATGTACTGGCCGCTGTCCTGATCGTAGAAGCGGCCCCAGCCGGAGGAGGTGCCCCACCAGGTGTAGTTCGAGCCTGTGGCGTACTTCACTTCTTCCAGGCTGTAGAGCGCGTCGCCGAACAACTGGAAGTTGTCGTTCACATCGAAGGTCATCGAGCTGTAGATCTGCCCGCTTTCCTTGCCGTTCTTGATGGTCTTGTAGCCGGTGCCATAGACCGAACCGCAGGCCTGGCCGGTCGGCCGGGTGCCGAGCACGGTGGTGCCGTCGAACTGGCCCGCCACGTTGGCGCACAGGTTCGGGTCCATCATGGCGTAGCGGTTGCTGTTGGCCGGCAGCAGCACCAGGAAGTCGTTGGAGACGTACTGGGGGCTGTAGCCGTCGGGATTGTTGACCTTGGTCAGGTCACGCTGATAGCCCCAGATCGGGCTGGTCTTTTCGTACTGCACGTTGACCAGCGCATGGAATCGATCGTCGACACCGTTGAAGCCGCGCGCCGCACTGACGCGTACGCTGTTGCCGCCGCCTTCGGAGTAGGCACCGCCACGGACGTTGAGCACACCGCCATCCATGCGCTCCTTGAGGATGATGTTGACCACGCCGGCGATCGCATCCGAACCGTACAGCGAAGACTGGCCGCCGGGCAGGATCTCGATGCGCTCGACGATGTCGATCGGAATGCCGCTGATGTTGTTGAAACTGTCGCTGCCGTTGTACAGCGCCGGATACGAGAGCATCGGGCGGCCGTTGATCAGGTACTTGGTGTAGCCGGGGCTGAGCCCGAACATGCCGGCGGCCTCGGCACCCTGGGTGAACGAAGCGGAGGTCTGCCCGCCCTGCAGGCCGCCGGTCGACAGCGAGGACTGCTGCAGGACGTCGGCGACGCTGGTGAAGCCGCGGGTCTGGATGTCCTCGGCGGTGACGGTCAGGACCGGCGTGTGGTTCTCGATCTGCGTCTGCGGGATCAGTGAACCGGTGACGGTGACGCGGTCAAGCTGGGTCGGGCCGGTGTCCTGCGCGTGGGCTGCGCCGGAGGCGAGCAGGGTGCCGATCAGGGCAAGGGTCAGGGGGTGACGCGAAGGCGTGGAGCGATGGCGAGACATGATGGATCCCCGTAATGAGCGATGTCGTCTGGCTGATGTCCTCCCTGACATCTTCATGATGTGTTCAGTTGCAATCCATTCAGCCGGACCGTAACACGACGTTCACGTTGTCAAAACGGTCCCGTCACACGGATGTGCTGCTCATCGGAAGAAAAGTCCTTTGAAATCAGTGCGTAAACGCGATTGTCTGGGAATGTTTCAAAATGTTGCGTTGCGGGACAGAATTGATCGAAGCCGATGTTTCGTATGTAGATCAAGGGCTTGCTGCCTTCGCGGATGCTTTTCTCATTATTTAATTTATGAGACTGGTTTTGATCTTCCGTCTCAATTGACGGGCATGAAAAAGGCCCCGCCGAAGCGGGGCCTTTCCGGGCAGTGCGGGCGCGGCGCTTACTTCCCGCCGAACTCGTACTTGGCCTGCACGTAGACCGCACGGCCGTAGGGGTTGTAGATGCTGCTGTTGTACGGTGCGCCGATGTTGCCGGCGTAGCTGTGGGCCTGGCCGTCGGGCATCTTGTTGAACACGTTGTTGACCATCATCGACAGCGTCAGGTTGTCCATCGCCTGGTAATTCACGCTCAGGTTGTAGGTGGTGTACGAGCCCCACTTGCCTGCCTCGTAGCCGGACGGATGCACGTAGTCGTAGCCCTTGCCCAGGTATGCCATGCGGTTGGGCGTCTTGCCGATGTAGTTGAAGTACACGGTGGTGGTCCACTTGTCCTTCGCCCAGCCCACCGCACCGTCGGCACGCACCTTGGCGTACTGGTCGTAGTTCCACATCGCGTACGGGTCGCGCAGCAGGTCCAGGTACTCGTCGCCCGGCTGCGGCTGCAGTTCGCGCTTGATCATGTTGGTGTAGTTGCTGGAGAACTGCAGCGCACCGAAGCGGCCGATGTCCTGCACGTACTTGAAGCTGGCCGTGACCGCCTGCAGGTTCTGGCTGGCGATGTTCATCTTCGGCGTATAGATCTGCTCCAGCTTGCCGGTGCCATCGCGGGTGATCCAGTCGCTCACGTTCTGGCAGCTGGCCGAGGTGTTGTTGGTCTGGCCGTTGCGGCAGTAGTACTCGGCCAGCAGCAACTGGTCGGAACTGAGGGTGTTGACCTCGTTCTTGATCTTCCAGTTGTAGTAGTCCACCGACAGCGAGAGGTTGTTGATGGGCGCCCACACGATGCCGGCGTTCCAGACGTCGGCGGTGATCGCTTCCAGCTCGGGGTTGCCGGACTGCTCACCGAACACTGATTCGTTGGCATACGGGCAGCCAACCGTGTCGCTCGGGTTGAAGCCGAGCTGGCCACAGCGGTAGTAGTCGACCGAGCCGTTGGCGTAGTACCCGCTGCGGCCCTGGAAGGCATCGGACAGGCTGGGGGCGCGGAAGGCGGTGCCGTACTTGCCGCGGAACAGCAGGCTTTCAATGGGACGGAATTCCACGCCGATGCTGTAGGTCGACTTGTCGACGGTCTTGTCGGCGATCTTGAATGCGTCGTAGCGACCCGAGGCGGTCACGGTCAACGACTCCAGCAGCGGCATGCGCAGTTCGCTGGTCAGCGCATAGTTGCTGCGATGGCCGGCGCCGGCCACCGAGGTGGTGCCCCAGACGCTGCCATCAAGCAGGCGCTGGTCGGGGGTATAGGACCAGCCTTCGCTGCCCGCTTCGGCCACCACTGCCAGGCCCGCATCGCCACCGGGCAGCTTGAACAGCGAACCATTGGTGATCTGCGCGCGGCCCAGGTTCTGCCAGGTGCGGCTCTTGTTGTAGGTGAAGCCGGTGAAGGTCTGGAAATCGCCGGCCGGCAGCGGCGAATAGAACGCGCCCCAGTTCGGGTTGTAGATGTTGTAGCCGTCGTCGGTGACGCCCAGCACCGGACCCAGCACGCGGTCTTCGAAGTAGCTGTCGATCTCATTGGCCCAGCGCGCGAAGCTGCGCTCGGTCAGCTTGTACTCGCCACGGCTGAAGCTGGCGCTGTAATCCCAGTTGCCGACGTTGCCGCGCCCGCCCAGCGTGATCTGGTAGGCCTTGTTGCGATCGGTGCTCATGGTGTCGCGGTAGCCGGCCGGGCTGATGTCCTCCGGCGCGAACGCGCGCTGCAGGTTCATGTATTCGCCACTGGCCTGGTCGACGAACGCACCGAAGCCGACATCGCTGCCCCAGAAGGCGTAGCCCGAACCCGAGTTGTACTGCACTTCTTCCAGGCTGTAGAGCGCGTCTGCGAACAGCTGGAAGTTGTCGTTGACGTCAAAGGACATCGACGAATAGATCTGGCTGCTTTCCTTGCCGTTCTTCAGCGTCTTGTAGCCGGCACTGAAGGGTGAACCGCAGGATTCGCCGGTGGCACGGGTGCCCAGCACGGTGGTGCCGCCGAACTGGCCGGCCACGTTGGCGCAGCGGCTCGGGTCCATCATCACGTAGGCGTTCTGCTGGTCCGGCAGGTACACCAGGAAGTCGTTGGTCGGAACCTGCGGCGTATAGCCCCGGGTGTTGTTCTGCTTGGTCAGGTCGCGCTGGTAACCCCAGATCGGGCTGCTTTTCTCGTACTGCACGTTGACCAGTGCGTGGAAGCGGTCATCAAAGGCGTTGAAGCCATGCGCGCCGCTGACGCGGAAATCGTTGCCGCCACCCTCGGTGTAGGCGCCGCCGCGCACGTTCAGCACGCCGCCGTCCATGCGGTCCTTGAGGATGATGTTGACCACGCCGGCGATTGCATCCGAGCCGTACAGCGACGACTGGCCGCCGGGCAGGATCTCGATGCGCTCGACGATGTCGATCGGGATGCCGCTGAGGTTGTTGAAGGTATCGCTGCCGTTGTAGAGGGCAGGGTAGGACAGCATCGGCCGTCCGTTGATCAGGTACTTGGTGTAGCTCGGGCTGAGGCCGAACATGCCCGAGGCTTCGGCGCCCTGGGTGAACGACGCGGAGGTCTGGCCGCCCTGCAGGCCGCCGGTGGTCAACGAGTTCTGCTGCAGCACCTCGGCAACGCTGGTGAAGCCACGGGTCTGGATGTCCTCGGCGGTGACGGTCAGGACCGGCGTGTGGTTCTCGATCTGCGTCTGCGGGATCAGTGAGCCGGTGACGGTCACGCGTCCAAGATCGGTGGGAGTGTTGTCCTGGGCGAGCGCGATCGCGCTGCTGCTGGCCAGGATCAGGCCGCTGAGAACGGCGCGGGTGAGCGGGTGACGCGGGAAGCCATTGCGAGACATGCGGTACTCCGTGTGGTCGTGAGAAACGCGTTTTCCCTTTCCTGGGAACTCATGGATGGTTCAGCAGCCGGTGGACGCAGAAAGGCGGCGTTTTTCGAACGTAACACACGCTTAACTTGTTTTTCGCGGGCTTGTCGCGCTCTCGCAATGGCTCGTTGGGAGTTAATAAAAATTTCTTTAAAAACAATTGATTGCAATATTGGTACGAATTTGCCGAGTTTGGCTTAATGAATATCCAGTAAATGTTCGGATATTTAACAATCGAGATGTTCCCCCGGCGATCGCCGCACATGCCTCGCCAAAAAAAAGGCCCCGCCGAAGCGGGGCCTGGTCCGGAATCAAATCCGGAAATCGACGGGATTACTTGCCGAAGTCGTACTTGGCCTGCACGTACACGGTGCGGCCGTAGACGTTGTACAGGTAGTTGTTGAACGGCGTGCCGGAGGTGCCCTGGTAGCTGTGAGCCTGCTGCTCGGGCATCTTGTTGAACACGTTGTTGACCATCAGCGACAGGGTCAGGTCATCCTGCACGCGGTAGTTCACGCTCAGGTTGTAAGTGGTGTACGAAGCCCACTTGCCTGCCTTGTAACCCGACGCACCATGGGTGTACTCGTAGCCGTTCAGGCCCGCCAGGTAGTTCGGGGTGTGGCCGATGTAGTTCGCGTACAGCGTGGTGGTCCACTTGTCCAGCGACCAGGCCACCGACGCGTCGGAACGGACCTTGGCGTAGCTGTCGTAGTTCCACATCGACTTCGGGTTGCCCAGCAGGTCCTGGAAGTCCTCGCCCGGCTGCGCCTGCACTTCACGCTTCAGCATGTTGGTGTAGTTGCCCGAGAACTGCAGCGAACCGAAGCGGCCGATGTCCTGCAGGTACTTGAAGCCGACGGTCACGGCCTGCAGGTTCTGGCGGGCCACGTTCATCTTCGGGGTGTACAGCGAGCTCAGGTTGCCGGCCGAATCGCGCACGACCCAGTCAGCCACGTTCTGGCAGGTGGCCGAGGAGCCGTTCGGCAGGCCGTTGCGGCAGTAGTACTCGGCCAGCAGCAGCTGGTCGGTGCTGGCCGTATCGACTTCGTTCTCGATCTTCCAGTTGTAGTAGTCGGCCGAGATCGACAGGTTCGCCATCGGCGCCCAGACGATGCCCGCGTTCCAGACGTCGGCAGTGATCGGCTCCAGGTCCGGGTTGCCGGCACGTTCGGAGTACACCGAGACGCTGTCTGCGTAGCGGCAGGCGTCGGTGTTGCCCGGCACGTAGCCCAGCTCACCGCAACGGTAGTAATCGGTGGAGTTGGCAGCGTAATAGCCGCTGCGGCCCTGGAATGCGTCGGGCAGGGTCGGCGCGCGGAAGGCGGTGCCGTACTTGCCGCGGAACAGCAGGCTTTCGATCGGACGGAACTCGACGCCCACGCTGTAGGTGGCCTTGTCGACGGTGTTGTCGGCGATCTTGAAGGCGTCATAGCGACCGGAAGCGGTCACCGTCAGCGACTCCAGCAGCGGCATGCGCAGCTCGCTGGTCACCGCGTAGTTGCTGCGATGACCGTTGCCGGCAACAGCCGACGAGCCCCACACGTCGCCGTCCAGCAGGCGCTGGTCGGGGCTGTAGTCCCAACCTTCGCTGCCGCCTTCGACGACCACGGCCAGGCCGGCATCACCGCCCGGCAGCGAGAACAGCGAGCCGTTGGTGACCTGCGCGCGTGCCAGGTTCTGCCAGGTGCGGCTGTGGTTGGTGGTGTAACCGGTGAAGCCAGCGAAATCTTCCGGCGAGATCGGCGAGTAGAACGCGCCCCAGTTGGTGTTGTAGATGCCGAAGCCATCCTGGGTGCCCAGCTGTGGGCCCAGCACCTTGTCGGCGAAGTAGCTGTTGATGGCATTGCCGAAGCGCTGGAACTTGCTCTCATCCAGGCGGTATTCGCCACGGGTGAAGCTCAGGCTGTAGTCCCAGTTGCCGACCGCACCCTTGCCGCCCAGGGTGACCTGGTAGGCACGGCTCTTGTCGTTGTTCAGGATGCCCTTGTAGCCTTCGCCACCGATGTCTTCCGGAGCGAACGCGCGCTGCAGGTTGACCAGCTTGCCGGAGGCCTGGTCATAGAAGCCACCCATGGTGCTCTTGGTGCCCCACCAGAGGTAGTTCGAGCCCGAGGTGTATTCGGTCTTTTCCTTGCTGTACAGCACGTCGGCGAACAGCTGGAAGTTGTCGTTCACGTCGAAGGTCATCGACGAGTAGAACTGGCCGCTGTCCTTGCCGTTCTTCAGGGTCTTGTAGCCGGCGCCGAAGACCGAGCCGCAGGACTGGCCCGTCGGGCGGTTCGCCAGCACGGTGGTGCCGTCGAACTGGCCGGCAACGTTGGCGCAGTTGCTCGGGTCCATCATGTACAGCGCATTGGTCTTGGCGTCGATGACGGCGAAGTCGTTCGACGGCAGCTGCGCGGTGTAGCCGTTCGCGTTGTTCTGCTTGGTCAGGTCACGCTGGTAGCCCCAGATCGGGTTGCTGCTTTCGATCTGCACGTTGACCAGTGCATTGAAGCGATCGTCCAGTGCCGAGAAGCCGTGTGCACCGCTGACGCGGAAGCTGCTGCCACCGCCTTCAGTGGAAGTGCCGCCACGCACGGACAGGCTGCCGCCTTCCATGTGGTCCTTCAGGATGATGTTGACCACGCCGGCGATCGCATCCGAACCGTACAGGGAGGACTGGCCACCCGGCAGGACTTCGATGCGCTCGACGATGTCGATCGGAATGCCGCTGATGTTGTTGAACGCGTCGCCGCCGTTGTACAGCGCCGGGTAGGACATCATCGGGCGGCCGTTGATCAGGTACTTGGTGTAACCCGGATTCAGGCCGAACATGCCAGCGGCTTCAGCGCCCTGGGTGAACGAAGCGGAGGTCTGGCCGCCCTGGATGCCGCCGGTGGTCAGCGAGGACTGCTGCAGCACCTCGGCGACGCTGTTGAAGCCGCGCGACTGGATGGCTTCAGCGCTGATGGTCATGACCGGGGTCTGGGTCTCGACCTGGGTCTGCGGGATCAGCGAGCCGGTGACGGTGATCTTGTCCAGATTGGTGGCCTTGTCCTGGGCCATTGCCGGCGAGGCGGCAACCAGGGCGGAGATCAAGGCGACAGCGAGGGTGTTGCGACGTGCAGAATTGCGAAGGTCTTTCATGTAGTTCCGTTCAGAGAGCAAATACGAGTACGGCACTGCGCATGCGCCATCGTGCGTGCCGTAGATCCAGCAACGCAGCCCAAAACCAGTGCTTAGCGAACGTAACATGAACTTAACAATCTGTGCACGAATCTGTAGCAATCCTGAATTTCAGTCAGCGTACGTCCAGCTAGTATGATGTTGGGTTCTTCTTGTCGATTCACCCGGAGCCCGCAGTGAACAGTTCTTCCCGTCGTCCGCATGCCAGCCAGGTGCAGAAGGGACTGGCGCCGCATGCGCGCATCCGCAACGTGATCGCGGTGGGCTCGGGAAAGGGTGGCGTGGGCAAGTCGACCACGGCGGTCAACCTGGCCGTCGCACTGCAGCAGCTGGGGGCGCGCGTAGGCGTGCTTGATGCCGATATCTACGGCCCCAGCGTGCCGGCGATGCTCGGCCTGTCCGGTCGCCCGGAAAGCCCGGACAACAAGAGCATCGAGCCGATGCGGGCCTTCGGCGTGGACACCATGTCGATCGGTTATCTGGTCGAGGACGAAACGCCGCTGATCATGCGCGCACCGCGCGCGACGGCGGCGTTGACCCAGCTGTTCGAAGACACGCTGTGGGACGATCTGGACTATCTGCTGATCGATCTGCCGCCGGGCACCGGCGACATCCAGCTGACCCTGGTGCAGAAGATCCCGCTGGCCGGCGCGGTGATCGTCACCACGCCGCAGGACATCGCTACGCTGGATGCGAAGAAGGCGCTGAAGATGTTCGAGAAGGTCGAGGTGCCGGTGCTGGGCGTGGTCGAAAACATGGCCGTGCATACCTGCAGCAACTGCGGGCATGTGGAGCACCTGTTCGGCGAAGGTGGTGGCGAGCGCATGGCGGCGCAGTACGGCGTGCCGCTGCTGGGGTCGCTGCCGCTGCAGATCGGCATCCGCGAGCAGGGCGATGCCGGTACCCCGATCACCGCCGCGCAGCCGGAATCGGCGGCGGCCCAGGCCTACCACCGTGCCGCCCAGCGTCTGGTCGAGGAAGTGGGCAAGCGCCCGCGCGCTTCGATCCCGATCCTGTCCTCGCTGCTGTAAGGGCCCGCTGGGGGCTGCGGCGGCGACGCCCGGCCCCCTGCTAGAATCCTCGCGCCCCCTCGCACCCAGGACAGAGCATGAGCATCAAGAGTGACCGTTGGATCCGCCGGATGTCCGAACAGCACGGCATGATCGAGCCGTATGAGGCCGGGCAGGTCAAGCAGGCCAACGGCGAGCGCATCGTCAGCTACGGCACTTCCAGCTACGGCTACGACGTGCGCTGCTCGCGCGAGTTCAAGGTGTTCACCAACATCAACTCGACGATCGTGGACCCCAAGCATTTCGATCCGGGCAGCTTCGTCGATATCGTCGGTGACGAGTGCATCATTCCGCCGAACAGCTTCGCGCTGGCACGCACGGTCGAGTATTTCCGCATTCCGCGCGACACCCTGGTGGTGTGCCTGGGCAAGAGCACCTATGCGCGCTGCGGCATCATCGTCAACGTGACCCCGCTGGAGCCGGAGTGGGAAGGCCACGTGACCCTGGAATTCAGCAACACCACGCCGCTGCCGGCGCGCATCTACGCCAACGAAGGCGTGGCGCAGATGCTGTTCTTCCAGTCCGATGAAGTGTGCGAGACCTCGTACAAGGACCGCGGCGGCAAGTACCAGGGCCAGACCGGCGTGACCCTGCCGCGCACCTGACAGCTTGCGTCAGCGCGTATCGGTAGCGCCGGGCCATGCCCGGCGTTTCCGTTTGTGGGTCCGCGCGCTGCGTTCGCCGGGCATGGCCCGGCGCTACCTTATTTGCCGCGACCGAACAGGATCGCGATGCCTACGGCCACCAGGCCGAGCGGCCACCAGGTCAACAGCAGGCGCGACAGGTTCAGGTTGGTCCAGCCCAGGTTGCTGGCCAGCATGAACAGGCCGATCAGGATCAGCAGGATGGCGGCGACGATATTGAATCGCATCGGGTCGGCACTGGCTCAGGAATGGGCTGGATATCCTAGCCGTTCCTTCCAGTAGGCGACATGCTGGTCCAGCGCGGCCGGCTCATAGCGGTGCGCCGGGCCACTGCCCCAGACCGGTCCCGGCCACGCCGGATCGCCGTCGTGGCGGCCGATCACGTGGAAATGCAGCTGGCGCACGATGTTGCCCAGCGCGCCGATGTTGATCTTCTCCACCCCGTCCGAACCGTGCAGGGCCTTGCAGGCGCGGTTGAGCTCGGTGCGCAGCTTGTCCTGCTGCTCGCCGTCCAGCTCGATCCACTCGGTCACCCCGGCCAGACGCGGCACCAGGACCAGCCAGGGGAATCGTTCGTCGTTCATCAGTCGCACTTGCGACAACGGGCCTTCGGCCACCAGTACGCTATCGGTGGCCAGGCGTGAATCGAGTTCGAAATCGCTCATCCAAGATGCTCCGAGAAGAAGTCCAGGGTGCGTTGCAGCGCCAGGGCGGCGCTGTCTGGATCATACGCATGTCCGACCTCGCGGTTGAAGGCATGGTCGGCCGGATAGACGTAGGTCGCCATCTGCGGCAGCTTCTCACGGTGCGCCTGGATCGCCTCCGGCGGGATGCTCTTGTCCTGCGCGCCGAAGTGGAACATCACCGGGGCCTTCGGCGTCTCGTCCAGGAACTGCACGTTGCGCGCGCCGTAGTAGCTCACCGAGGGCAGGCCCAGGCGCAGCGCGGACAGCAGGGCGACGCTGCCACCCCAGCAGTAACCAACCGTGCCGACCTTGCCGTGCGGGGCCAGCCGGGTTGCCGCGGCGCGGACCACTTCCAGTGCCTTTTCCATGCCCAGCGCGGTGACCCGTTCCAGCCCATCCTTCACGCCCTCGGGGCTGTAGGGCAGGGCATCCGGGTCGGCCTCGGGGCCGTCGACCAGGTCGAAGAACGAGGGGGCCAACACGGCGTAGCCCTCGGCGGCGAAGCGTTCGGCGACGCTGCGGATGTGCGGATTGGCGCCGAAGATTTCCTGCACTACCACCAGCGCGCCGCGGGGTTTGCCCTCGGGCAGTGCCTGCCAGGCGCGGACCGGGCCGTAATGCGTATCCAGGGTGATCCATTCGGACATCGGGGGTACCTCGTTGCAGGGGCCAGGCCTGCATTGTCGGTGCTGGGCGGGTTAGCGCGATGTCAGCGGCTGTGCGGGATCGGGTGGCTGGGTGTTCAGGGGCGGGCGCATGGTCGCCATGTCAGTTGAGTGGGCTCCGGATTTTCTGACTGCAGAATCGGCTGCCTCTGACGATGATTTCATTAAAGCGTCCGGTGGAATGGAAAAGGTCAACGAATATGATTTGAAGGCTGATTTTATGGGGCGGTGGCGCCGCCGGGAGGCGCAGGGGCTGTTTCAGGTCGGTGTTCCATATGTCCTTCGGATCATGGATGGGAACGATTTTGATGAATACTAAACGGATTATTGGAGGAGTTTGGATGGCTGCTCTCGCACTGGCGTCTGCTTCAGCGCACGCGAGTGACAGGTCCTATACGGATCATGAGCTGGCGTCACGTGATGGAAAGAAGTGGATAACAAGGACTGCTGCTCTGACCGACTTCGATGGAGGTCAGGTTGTTGTCGAGTTGCGGTTGTTCGAAGATGGCAAGGGCGGGCTTGTCTATCGCTATGACGATCAAACCGAGGCTACCAAGCTCTATCATCAGGCTTCGTGTGAGGAAACCGGCGCTGAAGTCAGGCGCGGTGATACGGTTCTTGGAGGTGAGTCTGTGGCCGCGTGGTCATGCATGGGGGTTGCTGACAAGCAGGCGGAGTCAGAGAAATCGACGGAGAGAACGGATGCCCCGCGAGCGGCCTATTACGTGCATGCTTTGGCGCCCAGCGGCAGCGCGCCTTTGGGGGTCAACTTCCACTCGGTAGGAATTGCCCGTTATCAAAGTTCCATTGCAGGGGAGTCCAATGGCAATGTCTCGATTGACAATGGTCGTTGTACTGCATCTGCTGTCGATCATCATACCGGCCCATTTGTTGGCAACTACGAGCTCAAGGTGGTTTGTATTGGCACTCAGCGAGGACGGCTCAATACCTCCATGTCAGCATGTATTCCGAGGGTATGTTCGACAGATGTCGGGGCCGTGGACGTGATTTAAGGTGTCCTGCGGGAGTTGGCGGAGGCATTTCAAGGGCTGGGCGGGCCGGGGGAGGGGCGATTCAGTTCCACCCACCAAGACCATCCGCCAACCCCGGTATACTGGCGCCCTTTCAGGCCCCGGCCCCCAGGTCCCCCTGCCATGCCGGCAGGGGCCCAGGCCCCCAGAGTCCCGCGATTCCATGTCCCAGCTGAACCCCAAAGTCGGCTTCGTCAGCCTTGGCTGCCCGAAGGCCCTCGTCGATTCCGAGCGCATCCTCACCCAGCTGCGGTCGGAAGGCTACGACATCGTCCCATCCTACGATTCGGCCGACGTGGTGGTGGTCAACACCTGTGGCTTCATCGATTCGGCGGTGACCGAATCGCTGGATGCCATCGGCGAGGCGATGAACCAGAACGGCAAGGTCATCGTCACCGGCTGCCTGGGCAAGCGCCCGGAGCAGATCCGCGAGGCGTACCCGAATGTACTGGCGGTGTCCGGGCCGCAGGATTACCAGAGCGTGATGGAAGCGGTGCATGCGGCGCTGCCGCCCAAGCACGATCCGTTCGTGGATCTGGTGCCGGACTACGGCATCAAGCTGACCCCGCGCCACTACGCATACCTGAAGATTTCCGAAGGCTGCAACCACCACTGCAGCTTCTGCATCATTCCGTCGATGCGCGGCAAGCTGGTCTCGCGTCCCGTGGACGAGGTGCTGCGCGAAGCCGAGCGCCTGGTGCGCGGCGGTGTGCGCGAACTGCTGGTGGTTTCGCAGGACACCTCTGCCTACGGCGTGGATGTGAAGTACGCCGAGAAGATGTGGCGCGACAAGGCCTACCAGACCCGCCTGAAGGCACTGTGCGAAGGCCTGTCCGAACTGGATACGTGGGTGCGCATGCACTACGTCTATCCGTATCCGCACGTCGATGACGTGGTGCCGCTGATGGCCGAGAACCGGATCCTGCCGTACCTGGACATCCCGTTCCAGCACGCCAGCCCGCGCATCCTGCGCCTGATGAAGCGCCCCGGCGCGGTCGAGAAGACCCTGGAGCGGGTGCAGAACTGGCGCCGCATCGCGCCGGACATCACCGTGCGTTCGACCTTCATCGTCGGTTTCCCGGGCGAGACCGAGGCCGAGTTCGAAGAGCTGCTGTCCTTCCTGGACGAAGCGCAGCTGGACCGCGTCGGTGCGTTCGCCTACTCGCCGGTGGAGGGCGCTACGGCCAACAACCTGCCGGACCCGGTGCCGGAAGAAGTGAAGCAGGAACGACTGGCGCGCTTCATGGAGAAGCAGGCGCAGATTTCGGCTTCGCGTCTGGAAGCCAAGATCGGCACGGTGCAGCAATGCCTGGTCGATGCCATCGAAGGCGATATCGCGGTGGCCCGTTCCAAGGCCGATGCGCCGGAGATCGACGGCCTGGTGCATATCCAGAACGCAGACCAGGTGGCGTTGCGCGTGGGTGAGTTCGTCGACGTGGAAATCACTGAAAGCGACGAGCACGATCTCTACGGCGACGCACTGCCGCCGACCACGCGCCCGGCATTCGACCTCAAGGTGCTGTGACCGGGGCGGAGGCTGCTGATGGCGGCCCCCGCCGCTTCGTGCCGCCGCTGCGTGCGGCGGTGGACAGGGCTGCGTTCGATCATCCGCTGTTTGCCGGTATCGCCGGGTTCGGTGATCTGCTGACGGCAGCGGACTGGCCACGCGTGGTCGATCTGGACGCGCGCCTGGCGCTGCCGGGCAAGCGCTTTGTTGAACAGGATGCGGCGTTGCTGGCCGACGGCCTGCACTACGAAACGCGCATTGCCGAAGGGCGCATCGCAACCCGCGCGGGCAACTGGCACGACCTGTTCAACGCCCTGGTCTGGGCACGCTACCTGCCGATCAAGTGCGCACTCAACGCGCAGCAGTGCCGGCACATCGAGGGCATGGCTGCAGGACAGCGCAACCGCGCGCAGGCCGCGCTGACCCAGTTCGATGAAACCGGCGTGGTGGTACGCGTGCGCGACCCGGCATTGCTTGCAGCCTGGGATGCTCACCAGTGGCGCGTGCTGTTCGAGCCGATCCATTGGCAGTCAGGACGGATCGCCATCGCCGCGGTATTCGGTCATGCCTTGATGGAACAGGCGCTGCTGCCGGGCCGGCTGCTGGTCGGCAAATGCGTGGTGCTGCAGGGCGATGACGATGCGGGCTGCATCGACACGGTCGCGCGCGCCATCGAGGAGGGCAGGGTGCTGCTCGATCCCTTGGAACTGCGTCCGCTGCCATTGGCGGGTATTCCCGGCTGGCACACCGACCAGGCGCCAGCCTTTTACGCGAACGACGATTATTTCCGTCCGCTGCGCGAAGGGCGCCGCTATCCGCCGCCGCTTCTGTAGAACCGGGCCCATGCCCGGCTGAGCGCCGCTGCCCGCCACAGGCTCAGCCGTTGGCCGCGGTCTCGTACTCCACACCGATCACCGCAAAGGTGTGGTTGCCACTGGGCAGTTCCACTGAAAACTCATCATCCAGGCGCTTCTTCAACAAGGCCCGCGCCAAGGGTGAATCGATGCTGATCCAGCCCAGCCCCGCATCGGTCTCATCCGGCCCGACGATGCGGTAGCGGCTGGTCTGCCCGCTGTCCACGTTCTCCAGCTCAACCCACGCACCGAAGAACACCGCTTGCGGATCAGTCGGCGTGGTGTCGACCACGCGCAGAGATTCCAGGCGCTTGGTCAGGTAGCGCACGCGACGATCGATCTCGCCCAGCTGCTTCTTGCGGTAGGTGTATTCGGCATTCTCCGAGCGATCGCCTTCGGCCGCGGCCGCCGCCAGTGCCTTGACCACCTCGGGTCGACGCACCCGCCACAACTCATCCAG
The DNA here is from genome assembly GCF_058783335.1 of Stenotrophomonas sp. FW305-C-20-S1. Lineage (NCBI taxonomy): Bacteria > Pseudomonadati > Pseudomonadota > Gammaproteobacteria > Lysobacterales > Lysobacteraceae > Stenotrophomonas > Stenotrophomonas sp. FW305-C-20-S1. Next base: position 52,277 of record NZ_JBYTEK010000029.1, read on the forward strand.
CTCGGCCTTCAAACGTGCATGGCCGGCGGCGGTGATCAGCGCGGTGCTCTTTTCTGCGGGGGGACGCCAACGCGACATGTAATGCGGCTTCTCGTGCGGAATGAAACAACTACGGCGCGCCGTCGCCGGCGCGCCGCAAAGGAACTGCCGGGGCTCTCAGCGCTTGCCGCCGAAGATGCCACCGAGGATGCCGCGCACGATCTGGTTGCCCAGCTTGGTGCCGACCGTACGCGTGGTCTGCTTGGCCATCGTCTCGATCATGCCCTGGCGGCGCTTGGTGCCGAAAATAGCGTCCTTGATCGACTGCCCGAAACCGCCTTCCTGCGCCTCGTCCTGCTCACGGCTGCGTGCGGCCGGCGCATCGGTTTTCTCGACGGCCTTCTGCGCGCGCTGCGCCAGCAGTTCGGCTGCCGATTCGCGGTTGACGGCAGTGTCGTAGCGCGTGCCGACCGGGCTGCCGGCACGCACCTGCGTACGTTCGGTGTCGGTGACCGGTCCCATGCGGCAGCGGGGTGGCGCGATCATCGTCTGCTGCACCGGCATCGGCACGCCCTTGTCCTGCAGCGTGGAGACCAGCGCTTCGCCGGTACCGAGCTGGCTGAGCACCTTCACCACATCCAGCTTCGGGTTCGGCACGAAGGTCTCGGCGGCGGTCTTCACCGCCTTCTGGTCGCGCGGGGTGAATGCGCGCAGCGCGTGCTGTACACGGTTGCCGAGCTGGCCGAGGATGTTGGCCGGCACGTCGTCCGGGAACTGCGAGCAGAAGTACACGCCCACGCCCTTGGAACGGATCAGCCGCACCACCTGTTCGATGCGCTGTACCAGAGCGGGCGGTGCATCGTCGAACAGCAGGTGCGCTTCGTCGAAAATGAAGACCAGCTTCGGCTTGTCGAGGTCGCCCACTTCGGGCAGCTGCTCGAACAGCTCCGACAACAGCCACAGCAGGAACGTGGAGTACAGCTTGGGCTTGAGCACCAGCTGGTCGGCGGCAAGGATGCCGATGACACCGCGGCCGTCATGGTTGACCCGCATGATGTCGGCCAGTTCCAGCGCCGGTTCGCCGAAGAAATGCTCGCCGCCGTCCTGCGCCAGCCGCAGCAGGGCGCGCTGGATGGCGGCCACCGACTGCGCGCTGACCAGGCCGTACTCGGTGGAGATGTCCTTGCGCTCCTCTGCCACCAGGCCGAGCAGGGCGCGCAGGTCGTCCATGTCCAGCAGCAGCAGGCCGCGGTCGTCGGCCAGCTTGAACACGATGTCGAGCACGCCGGCCTGGGTGTCGTTCAATTCCAGGATGCGCGCCAGCAGGGTCGGGCCCATCTCGCTCACGGTGGTGCGAACCGGGTGGCCGAGCTTGCCGTACAGGTCCCAGAACACGGTGGGGCTGGCGGCCGGGGCATAGTCGCTCACGCCGATCTCGGCCGCGCGCTTGAGCAGGTTCTCGGCGCCGGTGCCCGGCACGGCCAGGCCGGAGACATCGCCCTTCACATCGGCCAGGAACACCGGTACCCCGATCCGCGAGAAGCCCTCGGCCAGGGTCATCAGGGTCACGGTCTTGCCGGTGCCGGTGGCGCCGGCGACCAGCCCATGGCGGTTGCCGAGTCTCGGCAGCAGGGTGACAGCCACATCGTCGGTGATGCCTTTGCCGAGCAGAATCGGATCCATGGTCCAGCCCTTGTGATGAATGTGCCAATGTTAACCGCCGACGGTGACGGGCCGAAGGTCGGCTTGCCCCGACCTTGGCAGCGCCGCTACTCTGCCTGCCTGTTTCACACACAGTGCCACCAATGCCCGTTCCTGTCCTGATTTCCCGCACCTGGCCGCTGCTGGCCCTGGCTGGCCTGGTTTCCCTGGCACCGGAGGCCCACGCACAGCGGGTTTCGGCCCGGGACAAGGTGAAGGTGGATGCCCTGCAGCAGCGCATGACTGCAGCCGAGAAGCGCTACAGCGATGCCATTCTGCTGGTGGCCAACGCCGATCCGAAGGGGCGCAACGAGGCCGATGCCGCGCTGGAGGACATGGAAGATGTCATCAGCGAATGCGTGAAGCAGAAGGGCTGCCAGATGAGCAACATGCTGGCGACCTACAAGCGCCTGCTCAAGCACGATGCCGATGCCGCCGCCGATGATGACGTGGCCGATGAAGCCGGCGACCGCCTGGAAGCCGACCCGGACCATGTTGGCCCGCTGGCTGCCGACGTGCCCGAGGCGGCCCGCGCAGCGGCGCTGCTGAACGACAAGCGCCATGCCTTCGACAACATGGTCGAGTACAACCCCGCCGTGCAGGCCGGCATCCGCCGCTGGCTGACCGACATGCGCCCGGCGCTGATGACCACCTACGAGAACTACCAGAACCTGCGCGCGGTGATGTGGCCGGAATGGGAGAAGCGCGGCCTGCCCGAGGCGCTGCTGTTCGGCATCATGGCCAAGGAATCCAACGGCCGTGTACATGCGTCCTCGCGTGCGGGCGCCGCGGGCCTGATGCAGTTCATGCCGGCCACCGGCCGCCGCTTCGGCCTCGGCCCGGACGGTACCGGTTTCGATACCCGCTTCGATGCGCGCAGCGCCGCTGAAGCCAGCGCGACGTACCTCAACGAGCGGATGCGTGAGCTCAACAACAACGTCGAACTGTCGCTGGCCGGCTACAACGGCGGTGAGGGCCGCGCAGCGCGCGTCTACAAGCAGTACCCGGGCCAGAGCTTCTGGGTGGACAGCGTCTACAACCAGTTCCCGGGCGAAACCAAGGACTACGTGCCGATGGTGATCGCCGCGTCCTGGATCTTCCTGCACCCCCAGCAGTACGGCGTGGAGTTCCCGAAGATCAACGCGCAGCCGGCCACCATCCGCCTGGCCCGCTCGACCACGATCTACGAACTGACCATCTGCCTGGGCAGCCATGGCACCCGCGATGGCTACATGCGCGCATTGCGCAACCTCAACCCGCGCTATGAGGCCGACGGCTGGATTCCGGCAGGAACCCTCATCAACGCCACCAACCGCATTGCTGGCCTGTACGCGCGCAACTGCGTCAGCGGCCCGCGTGCCGATCTGGCCCGCACCCTGATCACCGCCGACCTCAATGCCGCGATCGTGCGCCCGAGCGCTGCCAGCTACACCGGCAGCGTGGCCGTGGGCGGGGTGGTGCCGGTGGTCGATCCCAATGCCGCCAGCAGCGTGCCGACCACGCCCGCCGCGCCGGTGGCTGCGCCGCGCCCGGCGCCGGCCCCCCGTGCCAAGCCGGCCCGCAGCTACAAGGTCGGCAAGGGCGAGACCCTGGGCCGGATCGCCGCGAAGTTCCAGTGCGATGTGCCGGTGCTGGCCCGCGCCAATGGCCTCAAGGCCCCCGGCTACAGCCTGCGCCACGGCCAGGTGCTGAAGCTGCAGGGCTGCGACAAATAATCTTTCCGCAATCTGGATATCGCATGGACCTTGAAGACACCCGCAACCTGTTCACCAACCTTCGCGAGAACACCGACTGGGACCTGGACGCCCCGCTGCTGTGGGGGTACTTCTTCGTGCACTCCACCGCCGAGCCGCTGCACGCACTGGCCACCCACCTGCAGGCACAGGGTTATGTGCTGGTGGAAGTGTTCGAGCAGGAGCCGGAGGACGGTGAGGCTGCATTCCACGTGCTGCATGTGGAGCGCGTGGAAGTGCACGACGAAACCTCGCTGGACAAGCGCAACCAGGAACTGAGCGCGCTGGCCACGCAGATGGGCGTGGAAGACTACGACGGCATGGACGTCGGCCCGGCGCCGACCCTGCAGTAACGCACCTGTCCGGTAGTGGGGGGGGGGGGGGGGGGGGGGGGGGGGGGGGGGGGGGGGGGGGGGGGGGGGGGGGGGGGGGGGGGGG
>NZ_JBYTEK010000030.1:0-55935 GCF_058783335.1 Stenotrophomonas sp. FW305-C-20-S1
CCCCCCCCCCCCCCCCCCCCCCCCCCCCCCCCCCCCCCCCCCCCCCCCCCCCCCCCCCCCCCCCCCCCCCCCCCGCCATTCCCAGGAAGTCAGCTTTTGCCGTTGCCGTTGCTGTTGCTGCGGCCTCTGCGGGTGCCGGGTGCAACCCGGCCGACACCCACCCGATGCTACGCTGTGGCCACCGACAACCACGGAGGCGGGATGGGGGCGATCGTGTTGTTGCCGCTGGGCGTGGACGACGCGGTACTTGACCGCTGCCTGGCCGCGCTTGATGCCGGTACCGCAGCGGGAACATCGATCTGGCTGGCCGATGACGCACAGGCCGGGCCACGTGCACAGGCGGTGGTCGAACACTGGCTGGCACATACGCCGTTGCAGGCCGAATACACCCGCCGCGCGCGGCCGCTGGGCGAGGTTGCCCACCTGGACGAAATGCTGCGTGCCTGCGATGGCCTGGACGTGGCGGTGCTGGCCCCGGACAGCGTACCTGCGCCGGGATGGCTGCAGCAGCTGCAGGCCACGTTTGCACGCGACGCGGCCATTGCCACGGCCACGCCGTGGTGCAACGTGGGCGAAACCGCGGCGTGGCCGCGCTTGGGCGAGCTCAACCCCGAACCGGGCGACCCGGCGCTGTTGGCACATGTCTGCGCCGCACTGCCGAGCCTGCATCCTGAACTCCCTTCGGCGGTCACCCACGCCGTGCTGGTGCGCGCCAATGCTCGGCGGCGCGCCGGCGGCCTGGATGCAGAAAGCTACCTGGGCTGGAACGCGGCGCTGGTCGATCTGAGCCTGCGCATGGCTGGTCTCGGTTGGCGCAACGTGTTGTGCGAAAACGCCTTCGTCAGCCGTGCCAGTGAAGCACCCAGCCGCGACGGCGATCTGGAAGCACTGGCCGCGCGCTGGCCGGGCTGGGTACCGCGGCTGGCTGACTTCCTGATGCACGACCCGCTGCACACGCTGCGCCAGGACCTGCAGCACGGCCTGCAGCAGGCGATAATGCCGCGCGGGCAGGGCGACCTGTTCGTCCCGCCATCACCGTTGGAGCCGCCTGTTTGAATTCCGCCATTGCCGCCATCGTCGTCACCTACCAGAGCGGCAGTACCATCGATGCGTGCCTGTCGCGGCTGCGCCAGGCGCAGGACGTGGCCGAGATCCGGGTGGTCGACAATGGATCGCTGGATGACACCCTGGAAGTCGTGCAGCGCCACGCCAGCCACGATCCGCGTGTACGTTTCATCGCCAACCCGGACAACCCCGGTTTTGCCGCGGCCAACAACCAGGGCGTTGCCGATTCACGCAGCCCGTGGCTGGCCTTCATCAACCCCGACCTGATGGTCGAAGTCGATACGCTCGCCGCATTGCGTGACCGCGCCGGTGCGGTGGGCGACAGTCTGCTGGGCGTGGAGCAGGTGGACGAGCAGGGCCAGGCCGATGAAGCGGTACGGCGCCGTGATCCGGACTTCCTTGCCATGCTGCGCTCGCCCGGTCGTGGCGCGCGGTTGGCCATTGCCCGCGACCCGGCGCAGCCGTTGCAGCAGGTGCCGGCGTTGTCCGGTGCGCTGCTGCTGATGCCGCGCGCCCTGTTTGATCGCATCGGCGGCTGGGATGCCGGCTACCGGCTGCACGCCGAAGACCTGGACTTGTGCCGCCGCGTGCGTGAGGCCGGTGGCGTGGTTGCCATCGCCAACGACCTGAAGGTGACCCACGTGCGCGGGGTGTCCAGCCGCTCGCGCCCGTTCTTCGTTGAATGGCACAAGCATCGCGGGCTATGGCGCTATTTCAGCAAGTTCGAAGCGCCGCAGCGGTCGTTGCCGGTGCGGGTGGCGGTGTGGGGGGCGATCTGGGCCCATGCACTGGTGCAGGTGCCGAGGTTGCTGCGCAGGTCCCTGTAACGCGCTGCCACAGGATCATCCACGCATGGCGTGGATCGACTGCAGAGCGCGTGAGGGCGCCACCTCCACCACGGACCCCGATTCACCCGAACGGGCGCATAATTCCCCCATGCCTATCATCCAGTCCCTGCTCGACACCGACCTGTACAAGTTCACCATGATGCAGGCGGTGCTGCACCAGCACCCCGGCGCGCAGGTTCAGTACCGTTTCAAATGCCGCACCCCCGGTATCGAGCTGGCCCGCTACATCGACCAGATCGATGAGGAGATCGACCACCTGTGCAGCCTGCGCTTCAGCAATGAAGAGCTGGATTACATGCGTGGCCTGCGCTTTGTGAAACCCGATTTCGCCGACTTCCTCGGCCTGTTCCACCTGGACCGCAAATACATCCAGCTGCGCGCGTCGAAGACGGTGCCCGGCGAGATCGAACTGGACATCACCGGTCCGTGGCTGCACACGATCCTGTTCGAAGTGCCGCTGCTGGCGATCATCAACGAAGTCTGGTTCCGCAACACCACCACGGCGGATTTCGCCGAAGGCGAACGCCGCCTGCAGGCCAAGGCCGCGCTGCTGCGCGATACCCCTGGCTTCGAGCAGTGCCGCATCGCCGACTATGGCAGCCGCCGCCGCTACTCGCGCGACTGGCATGCCCGCCTGCTGCCGCTGCTGCGCGATGCGCTGGGCCCGCAGCTGGTCGGCACCAGCAACGTGCACTTCGCGCGCCTGTACGGCATGACGCCGCACGGCACCATGGCCCACGAGTACCTGCAGGCGTTCCAGGCACTGGGCCCGCGCCTGCGCGATTCGCAGGTGGCGGCGCTGGAGTCGTGGGCGCGCGAGTACCGCGGCGACCTTGGCATCGCCCTGTCCGACGTGGTCGGGCTGGATGCGTTCCTGCGCGACTTCGACATGTATTTCTGCAAGCTGTTCGACGGCGTGCGCCATGATTCCGGCGACCCGTTCGACTGGGGCGACCGCATGCTGGCCCACTTCCAGCTGCGCCGCGTCGACCCGCGCAGCAAAGTACTGGTGTTCAGCGATGGGCTCGACATCACCAAGGTAATGCGCCTGTACGACTACTTCCGTGGCCGCTGCCAGGTGGCGTTCGGCGTGGGCACCCACCTGACCAACGATCTGGGGCCGACCCCGCTGAACATCGTCATCAAGATGGTCCGCTGCAACGGCCAGCCGGTGGCCAAGCTCAGTGACTCGCCGGGCAAGAGCATGTGCGACGACCCGGGCTACCTGTCCTACCTGCGCCAGGTGTTCGAACTGCCGGATCCGGCCCAGGCCTGATCGCGGTCGGTCCGGGGCCGCACCGCGGCCCGTGGCTGCCTGCATGTGGTGCTTGCCGTACATCGCGGGTGGCAGTAATTGACCGTGCCTTGATGCCGCAAGCATCAGGATCGACGGTATGATGCGCCCACAACCACACGAATGTGACGTGCGTCATCAAATGAGTTCCCTTCGCTGCAGTATCCACCCTGCAAGTCTGCCAATGGACCCACCGATGGCCGCTGAAAGGAACAACGCGTGACGGCGCCCCATCTTGCCATTGCCGGCATGCCGGCCGAATTCGTCGAAATGCGCGGTGGCAGCGTGTACTGGGTCGTTGCTGCTGGCAGCGCGCCGGCCGATCTGCTCGGCGCCAGTGCGTTGATCGGCGCGGGCGATCTTGATGACGTAGTGCTGGCAACGCTGGGGCGCGGCGTCGAGCCGATGTTGTCTCTGCTGACGCCCGAACAGGGCCCTGCACGGGTGCACATGTTCCAGTGCTCGCACCAGGGCATGCAGTTGGCCCTGCGCGGCCTTGCCGAGGACTTGCCTCGCGCTTCAGGCGCCACAACGCGCATGTGCATCGTGCAGTTCCCCGTGGCTGCACTGGACGGTTGGGACGACGCGCGTTTGTCGCGCTGGTGCCAGCGCCTGCAGCAGTGGGCGCAGAACGCCGCGCAGGTCTTGTTGCTGCTCTGCCATGGCGAGGTGGCCACGCTCGCTCCGCGTCTGTTGCCCTTGAACCGGAGCTGCGCCGGTGTCGCCCAGTTGCATCCACACCGTGGTGCACTGCAGCTGTTGCTGCATTACTGGACCAACAGCCACGGCGTCGTCGCACAACGTGCCTTCACCGTTGAACAAGTCGAGCAGCGTCTGCAGCGCTTGGTCGACCCCGAGGTTGAAGCGCCGTCAGTGGCGGGCGAGGGCGGCAGCGACCGCGACCTGTTCCTGGCCCAGGCCGATGTACTGGAAGGTGCCCCGCCGTTGTCGTCGGCCTGGCGCCTGTATGAAGGCTGGGCTGGCCTGATGCCTGCCGCGCTGCAGGCACGCGAAGCCACGGTGGTGGTGGCCATCAGCGAAAACGCACAGGTCGATGCCCTGGCGCGATTGCTGCATCGCCTGCGGCGTGAGCGCGGCGATGCTGTGAAGCTGGTGGTACGCGAACTGCAACCCTGCCTGCGCTACGCCGATGAGCGGCTGTTGCTGCAGTGCGGCGGCAGCCTCGTGGTGCCTGCCCACACCCCTTTGCCGCGCCTGTTGACCCTGCTCGATACCGTGCAGCGGCAGCGTTGGCAGGGCCAGTTGGCTGACGATCCGGAACCGTTGATCCGTGCGCACCGGCCGCCGTCGATCAGTGGCCAGGTCAGTGCGTCGCGCTTCCGCCAGATCGCCAGTGAACGCATCGACCAGGACGGCAGCGCCGTGGAGAGTGCAGTGCTGGCATTGCAGCCGGTGGCTGGCCTGCGTGCCGAGCAGACGCTGCAGCAGCTGCGCATCCGCCGCCAGGGCGACCTGGCCTGCGTGTACCGCGGGCAGGTGCGCCTGTTCCTGTTCGGCTGTCGCCGCGATGCCATCGAACAGGCGCTGGGCAACCTGTTCCGGCTGCCCTGGCGCGAGCTGTTCGACGGTTACCAGCGGCTTGCCGAATACGATATCGCGGCGATGAACGCCAGCGGCAGCGATCCGGAGACGGAGCTGCTGCCGCAGCCTGCGGAACCCGCGCCGGTCGCAGTTGCGACGGTTGTAGCAGTGCCATTTGCAACGCCAACACCGTTGCGGCTGGGAGACGACACATGACCACCGACCAGCAGCTGTGGACGTTGATCGTCGCCTGCGCGGTATTGATGATTCCGTTCGGCGCGATGCTGGGCGTGCTGTGGCGAGGCCTGCGCCGACGCGTCGGTGGGTGGTTGCCGCCACGTCACCTGCGCCGGGCGGGCGTGCGCCAGCGCGCACCGCGGAGGCCGGCATGAGTCCGCAGGCATTGCCCGCATCGCCGTTCGCCTGGGCCGACCTGCGCGGCTGGAACCTGTACTTCCTGTCCAAGGTGGTGCTGGCCTGGATGGGTGCGCTGGACCTGAAGATCCTGCCCAACCTGCTGTTCCTCGGCGCGCTGCTGGTGCCGCTGCGCTGGCGCTGGGCGCGTATCGCGCGGACGGTGGTGGCTGTCCCCGTTGGCGTGGCGCTGTATTACCAGGACACCTGGTGGCCGCCGTTCCAGCGATTGCTGGCGCAGCCGGGCGTGCTCGACTTTTCTGCCGACTATTGGCTGGAACTGGCCCAGCGCTTCATCAACTGGCAGATGGTGGCGGTGCTGGCCCTGCTGCTGGTGGCCTATTACCTGCTGAAACCGTGGCTGCGCATCACCACCCTCAGCGTGGTGGGCATGCTCGGCATGGCGGTGGTTGCGCTGCCGCTGCCGGCAGACCTGGTCGCGCGACAGGGCCAGGCCGTGGCCGCCACCGGCACTACGGGCTCCGGTCGTGCGCCGCTGGCACCGGCCAGCAACGACAACCTCAACGCCTGGCTGGCAAGCTTCTACCAGCAGCAGTCAAGTTTGAAGACGGCCTTCCCGGCGCCGGCCAGCGGCGCGCCCTTCGACGTCATCATCCTCAACATCTGCTCGCTGGCCTGGAGCGACCTGGACGAAGTGGGGCTGCGCCAGAACAACCTGCTCGACCGCATGGACGTGGTCTTCGACGATTTCAATTCGGCAACCGCCTACAGCGGGCCGGCGGCCATCCGCCTGCTGCGCGCCAGCTGCGGGCAGACTTCGCACACCGCGCTGTTCGACCCGGTACCGGCCGAGTGCCAGCTGTTCTCCAACCTGCAGCGCCTCGGTTTCCAGAGCGAGCTGGCCATGAATCATGATGGCCATTTCGACGATTTCATCGGCGAGCTCTCCAAGTACGGCGGCCTGCAGGCCAAACCGATGGACATCAATCCACTGCCGCGCGCGCTGGTGGCGTTCGACAAGTCACCGTTGCGTCGCGATGGCGACGTGCTGAACAGCTGGTTCAAGCAACGCCAGGCCGAATCCACCCAGCAGGTCGCGCTGTTCTACAACACGATCTCGCTGCACGACGGCAACCGCATCGTCGGCGCCGATGGTCGTGCCAACGCTGCCGACTACAAGGCGCGTGCGCAGATGGTGCTCGGTGACATGGCCGGCTTCGTCGACGCGGTGGAGAAGAGTGGGCGCCGCGCCATGATCGTGGTGGTACCCGAACACGGTGCCGCACTGCACGGCGATCGCATGCAGATCCCGGGCATGCGTGAAATTCCCAGCCCGTCGATCACCCACGTGCCGGTAGGCGTGAAGCTGGTCGGTATGGGGGCACCTGCTGCCGGCGGCCCGCGCCACATTCCCGAACCGAGCAGCTACCTGGCCATCTCCGAGCTGGTGGCACGGGTCTACGCGCTCAACGCGCAGTCGCCGCCGGCCGACCGTGACTGGGACAGCCTGCTGAAGGGGTTGCCGCGAACGCCATCGGTTTCCGAGAACGAAGGCGCCAAGGTCATCGACTACGACGGCAGGCCGTGGCTGCAGCTGCAGGGCAGCCAGACCTGGAGCCCTTACCCCGAGGACAAACGCTGATGGCTGCCGACATTCTTGCGGTGCCCACCACCCTGTCGGTCGAGGAAGACGACATCGACCTGCTGCGGCGCAGCCTGAACATGCCGGAGATGCCCTACGTGGACTTTTCGGCGCAGCGCGAGCGCGAGCAGGCGCTGGCGCGCTGGCCGCTGCTGGCGGAACTGGAGCAGCAGCGATGAACACGCTGTTGTCCCTGCAGGGCGTGCATGGCGGCACCGGGGTAACCACCGTGCTGGCAGCGCTGGGCCAGGCCCTGCATGCGCAGGGCCAGCGCGTGCTGCTGGTCGAATGCAGCCCGGACCAGATGCTTGGCCTGCACCTGGGCCTGCCAGCAAAGGAAGCGGGCGGCTGGGCGCGTGCCCAGCTTGACGGAGGCGACTGGCGCGCGGCGGCCTTCGCCTGCGCGCCTGGCTTGGCCGTGCTTCCCTATGGCCGCGTCGATGACGCCGAGGCACTGCAGGTAGAGCAGTGGCTGCAGGCGGCGCCGGCCACCTGGGCCGATCGCATGCCGCTGTTGGCGCCGCAGTTCGACTGGGTGATGTTCGACCTGCCACAGCGGCTGCCTGCACACGTGGCCGCGATCAACCAGCATGCCGCTTGCACCTTGCCGCTCCGCCTGGCCTGTGTCGATCCGGCCAACCATGTGGCGCTGCAACGGCAAGGTGCCGACGCGCGCCGTGTGCTGGCCAATCGCTACGATCCTGCTGTGCCGGTACAGCGCGACCTGATGCAGTTGTGGCTGCACTCGCATGCTGCGCGCCTGTTGCCGCAACCGCTGCATGAGGATGCGCGGGTACCGGCGGCGTTGGCCAGCAAGCAGCCGTTGGGCCGCTACGCGGCCGATTCGCTGGCCGCGGCTGATATCGATGGCCTCGCGTTGTGGTGCCTGGCCGAGTCTGCCCGGCGGCAGGCGGAGGGCGCGCACGGATGAGCGCGCGGGTGTACTACCTGCATTGGAGCCGCCTGCGTGATCGGGTACATGCGCCGTGGGCGACTTGCCTGGTGCTGTGGCTGCTGCAGGCCATCGGCTGGGCGTTCCTGCGCCTGGAAGCTCCGGCATGGCAGGCATTGGCGCCGCGCCTGCGCGGTGCCTTCCCGCAGTTGCAGGGTGACCGTCGCTGGCGCCCCGGCGATCCGATCCGCTTGCTGATCCAGGCGCTCTGGTTGTCGATCGTGCGCTTGGTGCCGCGCCCTTCGCAGCGCCGGCAACGCTTGGCGCGCGCGCGCCGGCAACGCATCGCCGAGCTGCGCGGTGCCGCCGGGCGTGGTCACCTGCGCTACGTGCGCGCAATGCGCGATGCACCCAACGAGGTCTGGAACAGCCGCTTCATGGCCTGGGCAAGCCAGCGCCTGCAGGGGCTGTCGCCGCGTACGCGCAATCTGCTGGCGTTCCTGATCGGCCTGGTCACGCTGGGCCTGGCCGTGCTGTGCATCACCCAGCCGTTCACCTACTTCGCGCAGTTCGTGTTCGTGCTGCTGCTGTGGGTCATCGCCCTGCTGGTGCGGCGCATGCAGGGGCGCTACGCCACCCTGGTGCTGGTGGTGCTGTCGATCACCGTGTCCTGCCGCTACCTGTGGTGGCGCTATACGGCCACGTTGAACTGGAACAGCACCTTCGACCTGATCTGCGGGCTGGTGCTGTTGGCTGCGGAAACCTACTCGTGGCTGGTGCTGATGCTGGGGTATGTGCAGGTGGCCTGGCCGCTGCGCCGTCGCCCGGCGCCGCTGCCCGCCGATGTCCAGCAGTGGCCGACGGTGGATGTGCTCATTCCCACCTACAACGAAGACCTGGCCCTGGTGCGGCACACCGTGTACGCGGCGATGGGCCTGGACTGGCCGGCCGACAAGCTGCGCATCCACATTCTCGACGACGGCAGGCGCGAAGAGTTCCGCGCTTTCGCCGAACGTACCGGAGTGAACTACATCACCCGCACCGACAACCGACACGCCAAGGCGGGCAACCTCAATCACGCCCTGACCCTGATCGATGGCGAACTGGTGGCCATCTTCGACAGCGATCATCTGCCGGTGCGGTCGTTCCTGCAGGTCTCCTGCGGCTGGTTCCTGCGCGACCCGAAGCTGGCGCTGGTACAGACGCCGCACCACTTCTTCTCGGCCGATCCGTTCGAGCGCAACCTGCAGGTATTCCGCAGCGACCCCAACGAGGGCGAGTTGTTCTACGGTCTTGTGCAGGATGGCAACGACCTGTGGAACGCGGCCTTCTTCTGTGGCTCCTGCGCGGTGCTGCGCCGCGAGGCGATCGATGCCATTGGCGGCTTTGCCACCGAGACCGTCACCGAGGATGCGCATACTGCGCTGCGCCTGCATCGCAACGGTTGGAACTCGGCGTATCTGCGTATCCCGCAGGCGGCTGGCCTGGCCACCGACAGCCTGGGAGCGCATGTCAACCAGCGCATCCGCTGGGCGCGCGGCATGGTGCAGATCTTCCGCATCGACAATCCCCTGATCGGCAAGGGCCTGAGCCTGTTCCAGCGCTTCTGCTACGCCAACGCGATGCTGCACTTCCTCGCCGGCATTCCACGTCTGGTGTTCCTCACCGCGCCGCTGGCGTTCCTGCTGCTGCACGTCTACATCATCTATGCGCCAGCACTGGCCATCCTGTTGTTCGTGGTGCCGCACATGGCCCACGCCAGCCTTACCAACGCACGCATCCAGGGCAAGTATCGGCGGCCTTTCTGGGGCGAGGTCTACGAGACCGTGCTGGCCTGGTACATCGCACGGCCGACCACCATTGCGTTGTTCAGCCCGGGGCGCGGCAAGTTCAACGTCACCGACAAGGGCGGCACCCAGGCCGGTGACCGTTTCGACTGGCGTGTGGCACGGCCATACCTGGTGCTGGCACTGTTGAACGTGCTGGGCCTGTGCTTTGCGGTCTGGCGCTTCATGCACGGCCCGGCTGATGAACGCGGTACCGTGGTCGTCAGCTCGCTGTGGGTGCTGTACAACCTGCTGATCATCGGTGGCGCGCTGGCCGTGGCCGCCGAGGTGCAGCAGGTGCGCCGCACCCATCGCGTGACGACACGCTTGCCGATGGCCCTGCAGGTTCCCGATGGACGCCGCCTGCGTGGCGTCATGCAGGATTACTCCAACGACGGTGTCGGCATCGAGCTGGGCGACGACCCGCAGCTGCTTGAGGGGCAACCGGTGCAGGTGCTGCTGGGCCGGGGCCGCCGCGAGTTTGCGTTCCCCGCACGGGTGCAGCGCAGCGTTGGCCATCGCCTCGGCCTGCTGTTGACGTTCGAGAATGAACGCCAGCGCGTGGAATTTGCCCAGTGCACCTTCGCCCGCGCCGATGCGTGGCTCGACTGGCACGCCGGCTACCAGCCCAAGAGCCTGCCACGCAGCCTGTGGAGCGTGCTGGTGCTGGGTTGGCGCGGTTACCGGCGGATGGGCGACTTCACTCCGTTCGACCTTGACCGTCCCGCGCACTGGAACCGTCGCCTGCTGCGCTGGCTGGCCAGTTTCGCCCCGCAACGTCCGCTTCCATCCCACCCGGCTGACCCAGCCGCTGATCCAGGGCTTCGTCCATGAGCATTCCGTCCTCTCTGCGCTGGCTGCTGCTGCCTCTGCTGGCCTTGCCTGTGGCCTCGGGCAACAGTGCGCCGGCCCCGGCACGCATGCCGACCACCGGTTCCACCCCGGACGCACCGGCTGCCCAGGTCGCCGTACCGACCCCGGTGGCGGCTGCAGCGGTTCCTGCGCAGCGCAGTGAAGCTGCACTGCCGCAGACCTGGGCAGGCAGTGCCTGGCCTTGGCAACGCGAAAGTACCTTCGCCCAGTTGGGTCGTCGCCAGGACACGCTGTTGTCGGGCGTGCGCAACGCGACCACCTTCGAATTCCAGGTGCGCCGCGACCGGCTCGCGCGCGAGGCCGAACTGGACCTGAGCTTCACACCGTCGCCGTCGCTGCTGCCGACCCTGTCGCACCTGCGGGTCTATCTCAACGATGCGTTGATGGGCGTGGTGCCGATCAGCAACGACCAGCTTGGCCGCCCGGTGCAGGCCAAGCTGCCGCTGGATGCGCGCCTGATCGCAGACTTCAACCAGGTGCGGCTGGAATTTGTCGGCCATTACACCGACATCTGCGAAGAACCCACCCACAGTTCGCTGTGGGTGAACCTGTCCAGCAACAGCACGCTGCGCCTGGGCGGACAGCTGCTGGCGATGCAGGATGACCTGGCCAACTTCCCGCTGCCGTTCTTCGATCCACGCGACACCGCGCGCCTGGAGCTGCCGGTGGTGTTCGGTGCCGCACCGACGTTGGCCCAGCAACGCGCCGGTGCCGTGATGGCCTCTTACTTCGGCAGCCTGGCCGGCTGGTGGCGGCAGGCGCGTTTCCCGGTCAGCTTCGGCCAACTGCCGGCGCAGGGGCATGCCGTGGTGCTGGCAGTCAATGGCAAGTTCCCGCCGGTGATCGCCAACCATGCACCGGTGAAGGGCCCGGTGGTCGAGCTGATGGCGCTGCCGGAGGATCCGCAGCGCAAGCTGCTGCTGGTGTTGGGCCGCAACGATGACGATCTGCAGAAGGCGGTGGCGGCGATGGCGGCGGGCAACGCGTTGTTCCGTGGCCGCCAGGTCAGCATCGACGAGGTCAAGCCGTTGGCCCCGCGCAAGCCGTACGATGCACCTAACTGGGTGCGCACCGACCGGGCCGTGCGCTTGGCCGAACTGCTCGACTACCCGCAGCAGCTGCATGCAAACGGCGTGTCGCCGCAGCCGATCACGGTCAACCTCAACCTGCCGCCGGATCTTTTCATCTGGCGCAACCAGGGCATTCCGCTGAACCTGCGTTACCGCTACACGCCGCCGTTCGGCAGCGATGAATCGCGATTGGGCGTAGCAATCAACGACCAGTTCATTTCCAGCTTCCCGCTGGTGCGCCGCAACGGCAAGCAGGGTCTGGAGGAAATCCGCCTGCCGGTGCTGGCCGGCGACGCCGGTGCCGACGACGGCCGCCTGCTGATTCCCTCGCTCAAGCTGGGCGACCGCAACCAGCTGCGCTTTGATTTCAACTTTGCCAGCGTGATGGGCAGTGCCCAGCGCGACCACTGCCAGACCGTGCTGCCGCCGAACCTGCAGGCGGCGATCGAAGAAGATTCGACCATCGACTTCTCCGGTTTCCACCACTACATGGGCCTGCCGGACCTGTCCGCATTCGCGCTCAGCGGTTTCCCCTTCAGCCGCATGGCCGATCTGTCCGAGACGGTGGTGCTGGTGCCGGCAACGGCGAGCGAGTCGCAGGTCAGCCTGCTGTTGAACCTGGTGGGCGGCCTGGGCGTACAGACGGGGTACCCGGCCTATGGCCTGCGCCTGTCAGACGACTGGAAGCAGGCCAGCGCACTGGATGCCGACCTGCTGATGCTGGGTGCAATGCCGGCAGAGCTGCGCGGCAGCGATCAGTTGTCGCTGCTGATCGATGACCAGCGTACGCGCCTGCTCAATGGCCAGTCACCGTCGCCGCAGCTGGCGATGGAACAGGCCCGTCGCGGCAGCCGTGCCGGTGATCCGGCAGTTACCCAGGTGGCGGTCACCGCCGAAGCGCCCTTCGCGGCGATCATCGGCCTGCAGTCGCCGCATCACGCGCAGCGCAGCATCGTCTCGCTGGCGGCCAGCAATGCCGCCGACTACGGCCTGCTCGACGAAGCCCTCAGCGATACCGGCAAGCGCCAGGCGATCGCCGGTTCGGTGGCGATCCTGCGCAGTTCGGGCATCCATAGCCAGTTCGTCGGCGACCATTACTACGTTGGCGCGCTGCCGTGGTGGCTGCTGCTCTGGTACCACCTGGCCGACCACCCGGCACTGCTGGCGGTGCTGGCCACGGTGGTGGTGCTGATGGTGGCATTCCTGTTCTGGCGTGTGCTGCGCTGGGTGGCAGCCAAGCGGCTGGATCCGGGGCACTGATTGATGGTGCGTACGCCGCCGTCGCTGGTCGCCGCCTCCGGCCTGGTCCTGATCGGGCTGGCGGGCCCGTGCGCGGCGCAGGCGCTGCCAGCCACGCCCGGCGGCACTGTCGCCGAGCAGCGGCAATGGCTGCTGCAGCAGGTGCGCATCGGCGAGGCCAGCGGCCGTCAGGGGCTGATCGAAGATGCCCTGGCCCGGCTGCGCATGCTCGCACCGGACGACCGCAGCACCCTGGTGGCGATCCTGGAAGTGCAGCTGTCGCAGCAGAAGATGGAAGATGCCGATGCGACCCTGCAACGGCTGCGCCAGCTCGGCGCCGGCAGCCGCGAACTGGCCGCCGGTGAGCGCCTGTGGCGCGCCTATCGCGGCGACCTGCAGCAGGAACTGCAGCAGGCACGGCTGTTCGCCGCCGGTGGTCGCAGCGATGAAGCGTTGCTGATCTACCGCCGTCTGTTCAACGACGATCCACCGGGGCTGCAGCTGGGCCTGGAGTACTGGCGCCTGCGCGGCACGCAGGCCAGCGGGCGCGATGCCGCAATCCGCGAACTGACCGCGCTGGACCGCAGTTACCCCGGCAACACCACCCTGTTGCAGACACTGTCGCAGCTGTTGTTCGCAGCCGGGCGTGATGCCGATGCGCTGGCGGCGCTGCAGCGCATGGGGCGCAATCCGGAAGCGCGCGCGCTGGCGGCCGATGCCGAATGGGGCTACCTGCAGGACCAGCCTGCCGACGAGCGCAACGTGCGCCGCCTGCAGGAATTCATCACCCGCAACCCCACCTTCAGCGACATTGCGCTGGTGCGCGAACGCTATGCCGAACAGCACAAGCGGGTAAGCGATCCCTCCTGGCGCGCAGGCCTGCGTGGCCAGCAACTGCTCGACGCCGGTCGCAATGCAGAGGCCGAGCGCGCATTCCTGCAATCGCTGCGCGGCTATCCGCGCGAAGCGGAGTTCCTCGGTGGGCTGGGCATGGCCCTGATGCGGCAGGGGCGCCGCGAGCAGGCCATCGCCTATTTCCAGCGTGCCGTGCAGGCCACACCCGCGGGTGATACCAGCGACAGATGGCGCGACCTGATCACCAGCACCCGCTATTGGCTGCTGCTGGACCAGGCCGACACCGCGCTGGCCGCTGCCAGGCTCGATGATGCTCAGGCACTGTATTCGCAGGCGCGCCGGCAGCAGCCGCGCGAGATAAACGCCATCCTCGGCCTGGTCGATGTCGCGGTGGCGCGTGGCGACGATGAGGCCGCCGAGCGGCAGCTGCAGGCCGCGCGACGGATCGCCCCGCGCGATGCCAATGTGATCCGCAAGCTGGTGCAGCTGTATGGCCGTACCGACCCGCAGCGTCTGGAATCCTTCATCAACGCCTTGCCTGCAGCGCAGCGCACCCTGTACGCCGAAGACCTGCGCCAGCTGCAGATCAGCCGGCTGCGTGAGCGTCGTGAGCAGGCGCTGGCCGCTGGTGATGCCGATGCGGCCATCACGTTGGGGCGTGAGCTGCGCCGCGAACTGCCCGGCGATGCCTGGCTGGCGTATGCGCTGGGCAATGAACTGCGGACGGTCGGCAAGCTGGATGAAGCAGATGCGGTGGTTGCCGATATGGCCGCGCGCAATGCCGGCATCGAAGCGCGTTACGCGCAGGCGCTGTACCTGTCCGGTTCCGATCGCCTGCCACAGGCGCTGGCCGTGCTTGAAGGCGTGCCGCGCGCGCAGTGGGACGATGACATGCGCGCCTTGTCAGAACGCCTGCAGCGCCAGCAGCTGATCGATCATCTGTGGGAGCTGCGCGCGCAAGGCCGGGAAGCAGAAGCCGTTGCCCTGCTGCAGCAACAGCCGCCCAGCGCGGACAACCAGCTGATCCTGGCCGAGTGGGCGCGCCTGCGTGATGATCATGCACAGGCGCTGCACTACTACCAGCAGGTGCTGGCGGTGCAACCGGACAATCTCGATGCGCAGTTGGGCCAGCTGCAGGCCTGGATCGGCACCGGCGACCTGGCCAGTGCCCGTCGGCAGATGCACGACGCGCCCCCCGTGGTGGCCGATGATGCGATCGGCCAGCAACGCCAGTTGGCGACCATCTGGACCGACCTGCATGAAGACGCCAAGGCGCTGCAGATCCTGCGCGCGCTGCTTGCCCGCAAGAGCGGACCGGACGCGCAGTCCTGGCGCGATGCGGCGCGGCTTGTACGGCGCGAAGATCCGCAGCAGGCGCTGGACATGTACGCACGGGCGATGGCCGACAATGGCTTGATCGCACCGTCGCAGGCGCAGCCACGTGACAACCGCGCGTTGACCCTGGCCAGCCGCGAAACCGCCAGCGACGACTGGTTGCGGCGCAGCCTGCGCAGCGACGTGGAAACCCTGTACCAGCAGGAAAATCCGACGCTGACCGTGATGCAGGATTCCGGCCGTCGCAGCGACGGCACGCCTGGCATCTCGAAACTTGCACGCGATACCCGCATCGCCCATCTTGATGCACCGTTCGCCGGTGGCCTGGGCTGGGCGCGCATTGAACAGGTGCATTTCGATGCAGGCCGTTTCCAGACCGACGCCGACGGCGCCTACAGCGACGATTTCGGCAGCTGCGACCTGGGCCTGCTGCAGGCCGACGGCACGCGGATGCAGGCGCCGGGCTGCACCCGCTACGTACACCAGCGGCGCAGTTCGGGTGCCGGCTTTGCCGTGGGCTGGCGCACCCTGGATGATCGCTGGAATTTTGATATCGGCCATTCGCCGTCCAACTACGTGGTGGGCAACTGGCTGGGCGGCGTCACTCTCAATGGTGACCTCGGCCGGCTGGGTTGGGGAGCGACCGTATCGCGGCGGCCGATGACCAATTCGCTGCTGTCGCAGGCTGGTGCGATCGATCCACGCAGTGGCATTGCCTGGGGCGGTGTCACCGCCAATGGCGTGACCGTCAGCCTCGGCTATGACGAAGGTGGACGCAACGGCGTGTGGTCGAACTGGAGCTGGCACCAGCTGACCGGCCACAACGTGGTGGACAACACCCGCGCGCGGGCGATGGTTGGCTGGTACCACAAGCTGATCCAACGCCCGGACATGCGCCTGGATGTGGGAACCACCGCGATGTATTGGCGCTACCAGAAGGACCTGGGCGGCTATTCGCTGGGTCAGGGCGGCTACTACAGCCCGCAGCGCTATGCGTCGTTGAGCCTTCCGGTGGGCTTCGCCTGGCGCAACGACGACTGGTCGGTGCGCGTTGATGGTTCGGTCAGCGTCTCCAACGCACGCACCCGCTCGATCAGCCGCTTCCCCGACGAGGCCCTCATCCAGCGCGTGATCGCACAGCTGGAACCGCAGTACGGTCCGCTGCAACTGGACCCGGATGGCCTGTGCACCACCGATGGCAGCAGTACCGGTACGGGCTATCGCCTGTACGCGGCAGTTGAGCGGCGCCTGGGTGATCACGTCGTGCTGGGTGCGGCCGGTACCCTGCAGCGCAGCCGCGATTTTTCGCCGAACACGTTCCAGTTGTACCTGCGCTATTCCTTCAAACCGTGGCAGGGCAACCTGCCGTTGCCCGTCTCTCCGCTGGTGCCGTATGGCGAATTCCGCTGACCTGCAACGCCGCCGTCTGCTGCAGGCGACAGTCCTGCTGCCGCTGCTGGGCAGCGCCGGCGTTCGCGCGGCCACCACAGCATCGCGTTGGCCGGCCTGGCAGGTGCTGCAGGACAGCAGCCTGAGCCGCGATGGGCGCATGATCGACCGCAGCCAGGAGGATCAGCGCAGCACATCGGAGGGCCAGTCCTATGCACTGTTCTTCGCGCTGGTCGACAACGATCCTGCACTGTTCGACCGCATCCTGGCCTGGACGCAGGACAATCTCGCAGGCGGTGACATGGCCGCGCGCCTGCCAGGCTGGTTGTGGGGGCAGGGCAAGGAAGGCTGGCGCCTGCTGGACGACAATCCTGCATCCGATTCGGACCTGTGGCTCGCCTACGCACTGCTGGAAGCTGCACGCCTGTGGCGCCGCCCCGCGCTGCAGGCCATCGCCGAAGGCATGCTGGCACAGGTGCGCGCGCGCGAAATCGTGCAGATACCCACGCTGGGGCCGATGCTGCTGCCGGGGCCGCAGGGATTCATCGAAGACGGCGCCACCCGGGTCAATCCGAGCTACCTGCCGCTGCCGTTGCTGCGGCGATTCGCAGCGGTTGATCGCAGCGGCCCCTGGCAGGCGCTGGCCGACAGCACCGTGGCCCTGCTGCAGCAGACCAGTCCGCATGGGTTCGCGCCGGACTGGGCCGCGTGGAAGGACGGCAGCTTCATCGTCGATCCGGTGAAAGGGGCTGTGGGTGGCTACGACGCCATCCGCTGTTACACCTGGGCCGGCATGACTGCGCCGCGCGATCCCTTGTTCCGTCGCCAGCTCACCGCTCTGTCCGGCCCTCTGCAGCGCCTGCGCAGCGGTGCGCCGATGTGGGAGAAAATCGACACGCGTACCGGCAAAGGGCAGGGCGAGGGCAACTACGGTTTCCGTGCCGCACTGCTGCCCTACCTGCTGGCACAGGGGGAAACATCCCGCGCCGCGGTGCTGCTTGAAAGCCTGCCCAGCGCCGAACAGCAGCGTGCTGGCGAGCCCGCGTACTATTCGCAGATGCTCACCCTGTTCGGTCGCGGCTGGGCGGAAGGCCGCTGGCGTTTCGCTGCCGACGGACGCCTTCAGCCGCGCTGGTGATGTAACTGCCGGGCGATGCCCGGCGGGCCCATCAACAGGTGATCACTCCAGCGCGTAACGCAGCACGAACAGCACCGCCACCAGCCACACCGCCGGATGCACCTCGCGCCAGCGGCCGGTGCCGGCCTTCAGCGCGGCATAGGCAATGAAGCCGAAGGCCAGGCCGTTGGCGATGGAATAGGTGAACGGCATCGCCAGCGCACACAGCGCGGCGGGTACGGATTCGGTCAGGTCGCTCCAGTCCACTTCCACCAGTTCGCGCAACATCAGTCCGGCCACGAACAGCAGCGCCGGCGCGGTGGCATAGCCGGGCACCATCGCCGCCAGCGGCGAGAACAACAGCGCGGCCAGGAACAACGCAGCGACCACCAGTGCGGTCAAACCGGTACGGCCACCCACCTGCACGCCCGAGGCGCTTTCGGCGAAGGCGGTGGTGCTGCTGGTGCCCAGCAGCGAGCCGGCCACAATCGCCGTGCTGTCGGCCAGCAGCGCGCGCCCGAACCGCTTCTGCGCGCCCGGCAGTTTCAGCAGACCGGCACGGCCGACCACGCCATACAGCGTGCCGGTGGCATCGAACACTTCCACCAGCACGAACACCAGCACCACCTGCAGCAGCACGGCGATCGGCGCGCCGCCGTTGTGGTGCAGCAGGCCAGGCAGGTCCAGCTGCAGGAAGGTCGGCGCCAGGCTCGGCGGCAACGACACCAGCCCGTGGTACTGCAGATCGCCCAACGCCCAGCCGGCCGCGGTCACCGCCAGGATGCCGATCAGGATCGCACCGCGCACTCGTCGCGCTTCCAGGATCGCGATCAGCAGGAAGCCGCCCAGTGCCAGCAGCGGCGGCGCGGTATTGAGCGGGCCCAGCGCGACCAGCGTGTCCTCGTTGCCGATGATCACGCCGGATTTCTGCAGCGCGATGATGGCCAGGAACAGGCCGATGCCGGCCACGATCGCCGACCGCAACGACGCCGGAATGCCCGACACCAGCCACGCGCGCACGCCGGTCAGCGACAGCACCAGGAACACCAGGCCGGAAATGAACACCGCCGCCAGCGCCTGCTGCCAGGGCAGGCCGGCAGCGCCGACCACGGTGAAGGCGAAGAACGCATTCAAGCCCATGCCCGGGGCCATGCCCACCGGGAAGTTGGCCGCCAGCGCCATCACCACCGAGCCCAGCGCCGCGGCCAGACAGGTGGCCACGAACACCGCACCGGCGTCCATGCCGGTGGTGCCCAGGATCTCGGGATTGACGAAGACGATGTAGGACATCGTCAGGAAAGTGGTGACACCGGCCAGCAGTTCGGTGCGCACGGTGGTGCCGTGCTGCTGCAGCTGGAACAGGCGTTCGAACAGGGACATCGCAGATCTCTCGTACCTGCACGCCCTGCCGCCCGAAGGACCGGCGGGTGCGTCGCCAGGCGGTTAGAAGTGGTAGTTCAACTTCAGCGTAACGCTGCTGTAGTTGGTATGGAAGCTGCGTCGCGCCGCAGCCGGGTAGTTGGGATCTTCCAGGTAAACCGGGCTGGAGCCCAGATGGGTGTAACGGTACTCCGCACCCGCCGAAAGCTGGTCGCTGAAGCGGTACAGCATGCCTGCGCCGACGTTCGCGCCGGTGGATACATGGGACGCGCGGGTTTCGAATTCGGCCACGCGGCAGCCATTGGTGGCCTCCACCAGCGACTTGTCGCAGCCCAGCGAAAACTCCTGGCGGGCCACGCTCACGCCGGCGCTGACGTACGGCAGCCACTGGCCTGCCGCGTAACCCAGCGTCAGGTTGACTGCGCCCGAACGGGTCACCGCATCCTTGCCGTAGTAAGGGCTGTACTGGTGGTTGTCGCGGTCCTTCCACTCCTGGGTGATGTTGCCGAAGGAAAGGGTGCCTTCGATCCCGGCAACCACATTGTTGTCGAACTGCCAGTTGCGGCCGGCCTGCAGCCCGCCAGCGAAGCCACGGATGCTTTTTTCAGAGGCATTGGCGTTGCTGCGGTCCTGGCTGTGGCCTTCGCCATGGCTGGCATGGGCACCCAGGTAGATGCCTTCCCAGTTCGCCGGCGCAGCCGCGGCAGTGCCCGACAGCAGCAGCGCTGCCGTGGTGGAGATCAGTGCTTTCATGGTGTTTTCCTACGAGGGGGATGAATCGGGTGCGTAGGAAAACCGAAGCGTTGGGCCGGGAACATACAACGAGTTGCAAAGTACGGAGGATGCCGTGTGCGACAAGGAATCAACACTGCTTTACACGGGCAGCCTTCAGCCGGGTGGCGTTGAAGCGCGTCGCGAAGAGGCCAAAAGCGTCAATAAAAATCGATTGCAGCCCATGAAAGGCGAAAGGCCGCGCGAGCGCGGCCTTTCGTTCTTGCTTACTTCAGCGCCTTGAAGCGCAGGCGCTTCGGCGCAGCGTCGTCGCCCATGCGGCGGCGCTTGTCTTCTTCGTACTCGCGGTAGTTGCCCTGGAAGAACTCCACGTGCGAATCGCCTTCGAACGCCAGGATGTGGGTCGCGATGCGATCCAGGAACCAGCGGTCATGCGAAATGACGAACGTGTTGCCCGGGAACTCCAGCAGCGCATCTTCCAGCGCGCGCAGGGTTTCGATGTCCAGATCGTTGGACGGTTCGTCGAGCAGCAGCACGTTGCCACCCTGCAACAGGGTCTTGGCCATGTGCAGGCGGCCACGCTCACCACCGGAAAGCGAGCCGACCATCTTCTGCTGGTCCTGGCCCTTGAAGTTGAAGCGGCCGATATAGGCGCGCGACTGGATCTCGATGCCGTTGATGTTGAGGATGTCCAGGCCGCCCGCGATTTCCTGGAACACGCTGTGGTTGCCTTCCAGCGCGTCGCGGCTCTGGTCCACGTAGGACAGCTGCACGGTCGGGCCGACGACGATCTCGCCGGTGTCCGGCTTTTCCTGGCCGGTGATCATCTTGAACAGGGTCGACTTACCGGCACCGTTGGGGCCGATGATGCCGACGATGGCGCCCGAGGGCACCAGGAAGTTCAGGTTGTCGAACAGCAGGCGGTCGCCGAACTTCTTGGAGACGTTCTTGAATTCCATCACCGCCTGGCCCAGGCGCTCGCCCGGCGGGATGAAGATTTCATTGGTCTCGTTGCGCTTCTGGTAATCGACCGACTGCAGCTCTTCCAGGCGGGCCAGACGGGCCTTGCCCTTGGTGCGGCCGCCCTTGGCGTTCTGGCGCGACCACTCCAGTTCCTTCTGGATCGCCTTCTGGCGAGCCTTTTCCTGGTTGTCTTCCTGCTTCAGGCGCTCGTCCTTCTGGGTCAGCCAGTCGGTGTAGTTGCCCTTCCACGGAATGCCGCGGCCACGGTCCAGTTCCAGGATCCACTCGGCGGCGTTGTCCAGGAAGTAGCGATCATGGGTGACCGCCACGACGGTGCCGGTGTAGCGCGCCAGGAACTGTTCCAGCCATTCCACCGACTCGGCGTCGAGGTGGTTGGTCGGTTCGTCGAGCAGCAGCATGTCCGGCTTCTGCAGCAGCAGGCGGCACAGCGCCACGCGGCGCTTTTCACCACCGGACAGCTTGCCGACGATGGCATCCCACGGCGGCAGGCGCAGCGCATCGGCAGCCACGTCCAGCTGGTTTTCCAGCGTGTGCGCATCGCCGGCGGCGAGGATCGCCTCCAGGCGCTCCTGTTCCTTGGCCAGCGCGTCGAAATCGGCGCCTTCTTCGGCATAGGCGGCGTAGACCGCATCCAGCGCAGCCTGTGCCTGCAGCACTTCGCCCACGCCTTCTTCAACCGCTTCACGCACGGTCTTGGTCGGGTCCAGCTCCGGTTCCTGCGCCAGGTAGCCAACCTTGATGCCGGCCTGCGGACGGGCTTCGCCCTCGAAATCGGTGTCCACGCCGGCCATGATCTTCAGCACGGTGGACTTGCCGGCGCCGTTCAGGCCCAGCAGGCCGATCTTCGCGCCCGGGAAGAAGGACAGCGAGATGTCCTTGATGATCTGCCGCTTGGGCGGGACCACCTTGGACACGCGGTTCATGGTGTAGATGTATTGCGAGGACATGAGGTCTCCGTAGGCGCGACCCTGCGCCCGGTCCGTCACGGGGAACTTCCCGTTGCGGCAGCGGGCACAGACTGAATGGAATACCCCCAATTATAGCCGGAACCGCTTACGCCCCGCGCCGTCCGCAGCGCCCGGGGCTGGCCGAGGACTGAATGGGCCGTCACAGTCCCGCAGCGGGAAGCGTTTCCAGCCGGAAACCGTTCAGATCGAATGCGCAATATGGGCTCACCACCCACCCAGCAGAGGTCTCCCATGCACATCCATCGACTCATGGCCGGCGCCGTGGCCTCTGTACTGGCGCTGGGCGCCATCGCCCCGGCCTTCGCCGACAACGACCACCGTGGTCGCGACCACGACCGCCGTGAATGGCGAGAAGATCGCCGCGAGTGGCGCCACGACCGTCGCGACTGGGAACGCGACCGCCGCGAAGCGCGCCGTGACTACCGCCACGACCGCCGCTACGACCATGGCTACTACCGCCCGGCACCGCCGCCGCCGCGCGTGGTCTACAGCCCGGGCTACCGGCCCGGCTATGGCTATGGCTGGCAGCGCGGCCACCGCTATCGTGATTACTACCGCGGCCCGATCTACGTGGTGAACGACTACCCGCGCTACCACCTGCGCCGCCCGCCGTCCGGCCACCACTGGATCCGCGATGACCGCGGCAACATGCTGCTGGTGGCCGTGGCAACCGGCATCATCGCCGACTACATCATCAACAACCGTTGATGCAGCGCCGGGGTCGGATCCCTTTCCAACGGAAAGGGCTCCGACCCCACAACGCCATTCGACACCATACGGGGCCGGATTCGTTCGTCGAATCCGGCCCCGGTCGTTTCGGCCCCAGCAGGCCGGGGCGGGGCTACAATCAAGGGCTGAGCCGCACCCCTTTCCCCGCCTGCTGGAGTAACCGATGTTCCCGCGTGACGTCCGCATCGAAACCTACGATCCCGAACTGGCCAAGGCCATCGCCGCCGAAACCCAGCGCCAGGAAGACCACGTCGAGCTGATCGCCAGCGAGAACTACACCAGCCCGGCGGTGATGGAAGCCCAGGGCAGCCAGCTGACCAACAAGTACGCCGAAGGCTACCCGGGCAAGCGCTACTACGGTGGCTGCGAATACGTGGACATCGCCGAACAGCTGGCGATCGACCGCCTCAAGCAGCTGTTCGATGCGGACTACGCCAACGTGCAGCCGCACAGCGGTTCGCAGGCCAACCAGGCCGTGTACTTCGCGCTGCTGCAGCCGGGCGACACCATCCTCGGCATGAGCCTGGCCCACGGCGGCCACCTCACCCACGGTGCCAAGGTCAACGCCTCGGGCAAGCTGTTCAACGCCGTGCAGTACGGCGTCAACGACCAGGGCCTGATCGATTACGACGAAGTCGAGCGCCTGGCCCTGGAGCACAAGCCGAAGATGGTCGTGGCCGGCTTCTCGGCCTACTCGCAGGTGATCGACTGGGCGCGCTTCCGCGCCATCGCCGACAAGGTCGGTGCCTACCTGTTCGTCGACATGGCGCACGTCGCCGGCCTGGTTGCTGCTGGCGTCTACCCGAGCCCGCTGGAACATGCGCACGTGGTCACCTCGACCACCCACAAGACCCTGCGCGGCCCGCGCGGCGGCATCATCGTCGCCAAGGGCGCCGACGAAGACCTGGTCAAGAAGCTGCAGTCGATCGTGTTCCCGGGCATCCAGGGCGGTCCGCTGATGCACGTCATCGCCGGCAAGGCCGTGGCCTTCAAGGAAGCGCTGGAGCCGGGCTTCAAGACCTACCAGCAGCAGGTGGTGAAGAACGCGCAGGCGATGGCCAACACGCTCATCGCACGCGGCTACAAGATCGTCTCCGGTGGCACCCAGAACCACCTGATGCTGGTCGACATGATCGGCAAGGACGTGTCCGGCAAGGACGCGGAAGCCGCACTGGGCAAGGCCCATATCACCGTCAACAAGAACTCGGTGCCGAACGACCCGCGTTCGCCGTTCGTGACCTCTGGCCTGCGCCTGGGCACCCCGGCGGTGACCACCCGCGGTTACCTGGAACAGGACTGCGTGGACCTGGCCAACTGGATCGCCGACGTGCTCGACGCCCCGGCCGATGAGGCCGTGATCGCCCGCGTGCGTGATGCGGTCAGCGCGCAGTGCCGCAAGTACCCGGTCTACGGTTGATCGGGCATTGGGGTCGGAGCCCTTCCCTGCGGGAAGGGTTCTGACCCCGGCACCGGAGTACCCGCGCATGGATGAGCGCCGCCTCAGGTATCTCTATGCAGCCTTGGCTGTGCTCTTCGGCCTGCCCAGCCTGGTAGGCGGCGGGGCCGCAGCGATGCTGCTACTGTTGATGGGCTTGGGCCAGTTTGGTCACGGCACCCTGGCATCGGTGACGCTGATGCCGCTGTGGGGCCTGGCCGGCATGGCCGGCTGCCTGGCCTGGCTGTGGCTCAGTGCGGGTTACCTGATGCAAGGACGTGCCGGCCTGCGGGTGCGGCCGGTCTGGTGGTGGATGTTGCTGGCCGGAGGTCTGGCCGCCTTCCCGCCGCTGGGGCTGGCGGCGTGGTGGAGCGTCAAGGTTCACGCCGAAGGCTTCGGACTGCTGCTGCTGGGGCCGTCGCTGCTGGTTCCGGCCGCCATGCTGTTGTGGCTGCGGCCACGCACGTGAAGCAAGCAGCCAGCAAGGAGATTCGAACGCATGGATGAGCGCCTGCACAAACGTCTGTATATCGCCCAATGCCTGCTGCTGGGGTTGCCTGCACTGGTGGCCGGTGGCGGCGTCGCCGGCTTCGGCATCTACACCTTCCTGACCCGCCACGGCCTGATGCGCGGCGACGAAGGTGCGGTGCTGTTGCTGTGGGCGCTGGCGGGTGTGATCGGCTTGCTCACCTGGTTGTGGCTCAGCATCCGCTACCTGCGGCTAGGGCGCGATGGCCTGCGGCACACCGCCCGTATTCTCTGGATCGGCTTGGCGCTGGGCGCGATGGCGGCGCTGGCGGTGATCGGCGTGGTGCTTTTCAGCTTGTTTGCCGGCAGCCCCTGGCAGGTACTGGGCTATCTGGTGCTGGGCGTGCCGCTGCTGGTGCCGACTGCGCATCTGGTGTGGTTGCGTCGCGCTCCGGGCCTTGCCGGACAAGGCTGATTGCCGCCTGCATTTGCTGCAAAACCCCTTCTCAGGTACCGTTGCGACGCTGCCACGACCGTGGCAGCAGGTATTCCCCTGAGCCAGGCGTTCAATGCATTGCCCCTTCTGCCAGCATGCCGATACACGGGTCATCGACTCGCGCGTCTCCGAAGACGGCGCGACGATTCGTCGTCGGCGTGAGTGCGAGGCGTGCAACGAACGCTTCAGTACGCTGGAAACCGTTGAACTGAAGCTGCCGGCCATCGTCAAGAGCGATGGCACCCGTGAAGCCTTCGATGCCCGCAAGGTCCGCGCCGGCTTTGACCGCGCGCTGCAGAAGCGTGCGGTGCCGGAAGAGAAGATCGAGGCGGCGGTGCGCGCAGTGGTGCATCAGCTGCGCATCAGCGGCGAACGCGAAGTGCCGTCGATCAAAGTGGGCGAGTTCGTGATGAACGAACTGCGCAAGCTTGACCATGTCGGTTATGTGCGTTTCGCTTCGGTCTATCGCAGCTTCGAGGACGTGGCCGATTTCCGCGAAGAAATCGAGAAGCTCGAACGCGATCTGCCTTCCAGCACCGAGCAGTTGCAGCTGCTGGGCGATGTGATTGCCCTGACCAAGAAAAAGAAGGGCTGACGGCCTTTGCATCGGTAGCTGCCAACCTTGGTTGGCGCCGTACTCTGCCCATCCACGCATGGCGTGGATCTACTGGGCCTTGGCTGGCACCGTGCTGACGGCGGTACCATGGCGACATGAGCATATCGTTCACCGTTCTTGACCACCTGCACATGGCCGCCGCATTGCGGCTTGCCGAGCGCGGTGCCTATACCACCCGTCCCAATCCGATGGTCGGCTGTGTGATCGCCCATGGCGAGCGCGTGGTCGGGCAGGGCTGGCACCAGCGCGCTGGCGGCCCGCACGCCGAAGTGTTCGCCCTGCGCGAAGCCGGCACCGAAGCGCGTGGTGCCACCGCCTACGTCACCCTGGAACCCTGCGCGCATTACGGCCGCACGCCGCCGTGCGCACTGGCGCTGATCGAAGCCGGCGTGTCGCGCGTGGTCGCAGCAATGCGCGACCCGTTCCCGAAAGTCGATGGCGGTGGCTTCGACCTGCTGCGTGACGCTGGCATCGAGGTCGCCGAGGGCTTGATGGCGGCACAGGCGCGCGAACTCAACAAGGGCTTCCTGTCGCGCGTGGAGCGCGGTCGTCCTTGGTTGCGGGTGAAGCTGGCCGCCAGCCTCGATGGCCGTACCGCGATGGCCGACGGCAGCTCGAAGTGGATCACCGGTCCCGCCGCTCGCGAAGATGTGCAGCACTGGCGCGCGCGCGCTGGCGCGATCCTCACCGGCGCCGACACCGTCATCGCCGACGACCCGATGCTGACCGTGCGCCTGGCTGACACTGAAGTCATGCCGCCCCTGCGCGTCGTCCTCGATTCCCGCCTGCGCTCGCTGGAATGCAGCCGTGTGCGCGAGGGTGGGGCGCCCACGCTGTACCTGCACGATGCAATGATCAGCCCGCCCGACGCCGCCGACGCCGCCTTTGCCAGCGTAGCCGTCCGCCACGGTCGCCTTGATCTGGGCGCGGTGTTGGCACTGCTGGCCGAGCGCGGCATCAACGAGGTGCACACCGAAGCCGGTGCAACGCTGGCCGGCGCGCTGGTGCGTGGTGGCTGGGTGGACGAACTGCTGATGTATCAGGCTCCAACACTGCTGGGCGACAGCGGCCGCCCGTTGCTGGCCGACCTCGGCATCGAGGTGATGGACCAACAGCGTCGCCTGCGCGTGATCGACCAGCGCCAAGTGGGTGAGGATCTGCGATTGCTGCTGCGGCCGTAGCGCAATGCGGTAGCGCCCGGCCGTGCCCGGCGCTACCACGTCACGCACATTCGTCGGTCTACCTGCGCCATCTCTTCGGCCGACCGCTGTGCTGTCATGGCTCGCGGAATCGAACCGAGGCGGCCATGGCCTCAACCGCGTCTTCCGTTTCCTTGGAACTGCCCGCCGGCAGAATGGCGACCAAACGGACGAACCGTTCACCCGGCCATAGGGCAAGGTAGTGGCGGTAGTGGCGTCCGTCGGGTGTGATCCCATCAACACGGTGCCCGGTGATACCACCGAACGGCACATTCTCTCTTGAGGTAATCGTTCCGTCCTGAATCCGGACACTCCCTGAAATCAACTGATCGGACACCTTCTGTGGATCGTTCGAGGCAAACGGGAGAGAAAGCTGGGAGGCGACGACAATCAAGGGTTGGCGACCCTGGGATCAGTGTCCAGTTCGCCGGCCGTAAGTGCCACGGCTGATCCGGACAGGGTATCAAGCAGACGGAAAGGAGGCGCAGGCTTGATGCTGAAAGGCATCGCGGCGATCTTCTCCTCAAGCGTGGCCTGCGGACGCAGTGTTACCGTTGCCAGCGCCTGCATGGCCTGCTTGTGTGTTAGTGCATGGTCGCGCGGGGCTTGAACCGTGACCATGACTGTCGGAGACCCGCTGAAAAGCGCCACCCACTTTCCGAAGGTGTAACCGTGTGCGGCCTGGCTGCCGATGACCACCGGAACCGTGCGCCCTTCGAGGCTGAGCGATTCCAGGCGATCGACTTGGACGCCTTGGCTGGCGAAGCGACTACGCGCGGTGGGCTCATCCACGAATAGTCCGCTGACCGCGCTACTGGCCTCCGCGGGCAATTCAGCCACCAGGATGCTCGCCCGTCCGTCCTCACTGACGAAGCCGGAGAAGTTGGGTGCGGGCCTGAATCCGGGTGGCGGTGCGAGGCTGACGACCGATCCCGGGACGGCCATTGACGGCTGTGGCGCCTGTGAGCAAGCCGCAAGCAGCAGGGCGTGCAGAAGAAGCAGAGCGGGGCGCGTGATACGGCGGAGGCGAGTGAGCATTTGGAATTCCTTCTATTCTGCCCGTACCTGATCAGTGTCTTCCTGGCTGATTGGGCCTTCCCACACCGCGCGGTTCCGATCGTGGGTTCCCCTGCAATACGCCTCGGCCAGGTTGGGGCCCAGTGATCGTACTTTTTCCGCCACGATGTCCTGCAAGGTCGTGCCCCGTTGCAGCGGGCTATCCGGATCATAGCGTTCGGCGAACTTCAGTTGAGCATCCAACATCAGGTCGCATACGGGAATGCCAGAGTACGCGGTGACCGCTTCCGCCTCGATCCGCTCGTCCCATGCCTGGAAGGGCATCAGCTGTTTCAAGAGCTCCAGCCCAAGAAGGCCCATGTCGATACTGGCCCATGGTCCGTTGTCGCCAACGCGCGAGAATTCCGCTCGCGCCTCGTACCTGGTGTCAGGCGCATCGCGCAGAATGGCTGCATACGTTTGCAGGAATGCCTTGGCCCCCTCCAAGCTCTGCTCTCCTGAGCGATGTCGTGCCTTGGCGTCACGGTAGGCCCCAAACGCAGCGGAAACATCGGGAAGCGTGCAGTGGTAGTCCACGATGCCGCGTTCGGACGAGTTGCTCTTTTCGATTCTGTCGGCAAGGCAGTGGATGGTCTTGCGACGTGCGCTGATGATGCTGGCTGCAGGCTCCTCGAAACCAGCCGCCAGATTTTCGAAAGCGTACAGCTCGTCGACGATGTCGGCGATGTCGCTTGCATCTGCCGTGCGAAGACTGTTGCGCAGAGCGGCTTTGGCCTTCTCATCATTCTGGGTAATGACGCGCGCATGCGCATCGAAGGAATCTTCCAGCGAAAGTGCGGCGGGCGCCGCGGTAGCAGCCGCGAGGGGAGTGCCCAGCAGCAGGGCAAGAATCGGCTTCAACATGTCAGCACTTGGTCGATCGGAACGATGCCCGAGGATCTCGGGGAGCAGTTCCTGCGTCCATGCAATTAGTCTGAAAAACTGGACCCGTGCTTCCGAAGCACGCCGCCGAGAAGATTTGAAAACTTTCCTATTCTTCTACGCGGAGTCGGCGGGCACAGTGGTGGGCCCTTCTTTGCAGGCCAGTGCATTGTCGCGTTCATATCGAGTCCTCGCGTTGTCTGTGCTTCTTCCTCTGGCCCTTCTGGTTCCAGCGACATCCTTGGCCAATGACGACCGTGAAGAACCCCTTGATGAACTGACCGTTGAGCAGGCCCTGCATGATCTGGTAGCCGTCATCGAGTGCCGTGCGCCGGCTGCGGTCAAGAAGCCTGTGCATCGCAACCTGTGGCGGGTCGCACTGGGTGGAGAACCTCCGCAGGCGGCCTTTCGCGACTGGGAGGTAGTCAAGCAGGCCAACCCTTCATTGCACGAAGTGGAACTGCCGGCCCCAGTTACTGCTTTCGGCCATTCGACCCGCCGCATCGCCGTCCTCTCTGGCGCTACGATGGCCATCATCGATGGCATGCCGTTGGACGAAATATCGCGGCAGTTGGAGCTGCACCCGCTAAGCGTCAGTATGGCGCCGCATATTCGCCAGCGGACTCTGTCGCTGCGTAATAGCGGTGATGGCGGATTGCATACGCGCTTGTTGGTGGCATCGCGGATATCCACGCATCCGGACGCCATCCTGGTTGGGTGCGAAGAGGGCTTCGATACCCGCGCTGAGCAGTTGCGCAGGCGTGGCAAGGAGCCAGATGTGGTGTTCGCCCCGGGCATGGACATCGCCACCGAGCTGGACGATGTGCTGACCTGCAAGGCCGATGCGCTGCGCAACTACACTGCCGGTTGGGCGGTGGGCATGTCTGCACACACCTCTGACGCGCGCTTCAAAGGCTGGAAGGATGGGGAGGACGAGGACGGCCATCGCTGGTGGACGCCGCCGGCGCCGGTCATGATCGCCGGCAGGCCTGTCTCGCGTTTCATGAAGGTCGGTCAGACCCTCTATGCAGAACTTGATGGAAACATTGCCGGGGACCTGGCAGGCGAATGGGATCTCCCTCCGTATGAGGGCTGGGACGACGTCGCCTTCGTCGGCTTCCACGATACCGACACTGCCGCCGATGGCTGGCTGGAGAACCGCGCACGCATCGCGCGCGATTGGAGGCCCGGCAAAACGCTGCATGGCTGTGAGTACCTGCAGTATCGACCGGAGTTCGGCGAGGATCCAGATGATGATGACGAAGAATGACGATGGCGCGGAATCGCTGGGCGCCGTCCGGCATTGCAAGTGTGTGGGCACGAGTCGTTCCACATCATCGCGGTGATCGGGCGCGGCCAAGTGGGCGACGACCTGCGCCTGCTGCTGCGGCCATGAAAAAGGGGCGGAGGGAATTAAGTTCTTTTTTGCCACAAACGACGTAACCCTCTCCGTCCCCTTCGTCAGTTCAACGATCCTCACCGGGCGGGTGTTCATTCCATTCGAAGAACGGCAGGAAGGCATCGGCCAGTGTCCCCATCAGCGGCGAGGGGTCTGCCCGCCAGCGACCGCCGCTATCGCGTTCGAAGGCCAGCGTGACATTCCGCTCCCTATCCGGCGCATCGGCGAGCAGCTGCGTGTACGCCGCCGCCAGTGCCGGCGCCATCTGTGGCGGGTGCGGGCCATTGAACGGCACCGGGTGTTGCCGGTACACGGGCAGCAGCGCCGCCAGATCCGGCAGGGCGCAACGGTAGTCCACCAGGGCACTGTCACCGTCAGGCCCGTACGGGTACTGCACGCTGTCGGTCGTGCATCGCACCGAGGCCTGTCGCGCCCGCAGCGCGGCCGCCGCCTGCGGCCAATCGGCCATTTCCGGTGCGTCGTCCAGGTGGCTCACACCGGCCAGGGCCGCAGCGATGGCCACACCCTTGTCGCCTTGCATGTACTGCGCCAACGCACGCTGCGCAGGCGCATCGCCGTGCACGATCACCTGCGCAAACAGGTCGAATATCTGCGCGTCCGGCAATGCCGCAGAACCTGCTCGCGCACTAATGAAGGCCAGCAGCAGCGCTGCCAGCCCCCATGTCTTCAACACGACCCTCTCAGGCGCATTCGTCGGTCCACATCATCTCGGCCATCGGACGCAGTGCCTTGCACTCCTGCGTCATTTCCTCGGCCGACATCACCTGCGTCTTGGCCTTCAACTCTTCGGTCATCGCATCCACGCCGCTGATCTGGTCCGGTGCGATCTTCGCCACGCAGCTGCGGTGCTGCTGCAGCAGCAGATCGCAGGCCGGCACGCCGGTCACCTTCGGTGCCTTGGCTGCTTCAACGTCCTGCATCCAGCCATCGAACGGCGCCAGCGCATCCAGCACCGGGCCCACCAGATCATCGAAGTTGCTGCTGTACCAATAGCCCTTGTCCTTGGCGGTGTACAGGGTGAGGGTGCCGGTCACGGCCTTGCGCGGGCCACTCTGCAGGGCCTGGGTATAGGCCTCGGTGAAGCGCGCGCGCGGAGCCTTGTCCTCACCCGTCAGGCTGGCCAGGAACAACGGCTGCACGCTGCCCAGGTCGGCCAGCTGGCAGCTGAAATCGACCTTGGCGATCTTCTGGTCGTCCACGAATTCGTTGTCTTCCACCGTGCTGCGCGTGGCACGGCACTGCGAGGCCTTCAGCGCCTTGGCATACATCGCTTCCGCCGCTGCCGGATCGCCCTTCACTCCAGCCACGGCCAGCACCGTCTGCCACGGCTCGGCCAGGGCCTGGGCCATCATGCCCGGCACCGGCGTTACCGAATCCTGGCCGTCGAAGGCCGGCTTCAATGCATCGTTGAGCGTACGCGTGGCGGCGGCATCGTCTTCCAGCAATGCGCGTGCGTACAGATCGAAGGTCTGTTCGGGGCTCAGCTGCGCCGGGGCGGCCGCGGCGAACAACGGGGCGCACAGCAGTGCGGTGGCCAGCAGGCCGCGGATCGGGGTCTTCATGACGGTGTTCCTGTTCCAGAGGGCGGCAAGCCTAGCGCAATTGTCATTGCATTCGATGGCGTGCCACAGCCAAGCGTATTGCGCGCGACGGCCAACAAAAAACGGGCCCCTTGCGGAGCCCGTTCGATCGCACGACGAGGATCGGGCAATCAGAAGCTGGCGCGGACGCCGGCCGAGTACTGGGTGACGTCGCGGTAGCCGGAGATCTCGCCCACCAGGCCCCAGGTCCGGGTGAAGTTGATCTGGCCGCCGACGGTGCCGACCCAGGTGCCCTTGAATTCGTTGCCGCCGTCCATGTAACCGGCCTTGATCCAGGCTTCGGTCATGCGCGAAGGCTTGCCACGCAGGCCCATGGTGGCGCGCACCAGGTTGGTGTGGTCCTTCACGCTGAAGCGGCCGTAGTCCACGTCCTTGACGGTGATTTCAGCCTGCTGGCGGACCCAGGCGATGTCGGCGGTGTAGTCGACGCGGTCGCTGAAGGGCATGTGGTAACCGATGCCCAGCTCCGGCTGGTTCAGCTTGAGCTTCATCGAGCCGTAGTCGTAGTCGTACGACTTGCTGGCGTAGTTCCAGCCGCCGAACACGTGCACCTGCTCGGCCAGCGCGATTGAACCGCGCACGTAGCCACCATCAACCTTCGGGTCGTTGAACACGTCGTCGTCGGTCTTGACCTGGGTCCAGCCGCCTTCGACGTAGGTGTAGCTCAGGGCGTCGGCGGAGGCCGAGAACGGGGCAGCGGCCAGCAGGGCGGCCACGATCAGGATCTTGCGCATGGGAATTCCTGTGAATTTCAGTCCATTGGCGGCCCACCTGTGCGGCAGTCCGTGGCGACCTCATGTCGTCCGACCGCCGATTTTAATGAAAGTTTTACGAAATGCGAGCGACGGCCGTCACAGGCTCGGACGCGCCCGGGTGGGGTCAGAGCCCTTTCCTGCGGAAAGGGATCCGCCCCCCGGGGCATCCGGCCCCGTTCAGCCCGGGCTGTTACACTTGGCGCGCCGGTTCGCCGGTACACAAACGTCTTCAGGGCGGGGTGCAATTCCCCACCGGCGGTAGGTGCGCAAGCACGAGCCCGCGAGCGCCCCGGCCTTACCGTCGGGGGTCAGCAGATCCGGTCCAATGCCGGAGCCGACGGTCATAGTCCGGATGAAAGAAGACGGTGCCACAGGGCCTTTGCGGCCCTGCGCCCGCCTGTTTGCCTTGCGGCGTTTTTCGCTCACTTTTCGCGGAGAACGTTACTTGTTTACTGGAATCATCGAAGGCGTCGGCCGTCTGGCCGCACGCGAATCCATCGGCGGCGATGTCCGCTTCACCTTCAACGTCGGCAACCTGCCATTCGACAACGTGCAGATGGGCGAGAGCATCGCCATCAACGGCGTCTGCCTCACCGTCATCGCGTTCGACGCCGGCAGCTTCCAGGCCGATGCGTCCACCGAGACCCTGGGCCTGACCACGCTCGGCCAACTGGCCGAAGGTGCGGTCATCAACCTCGAACGTGCCATGCGCCCGACCGACCGCCTCGGCGGCCATCTGGTCAGCGGCCACGTCGACGGCCTCGGCCAGGTCCTGTCCATCCATGAAGATGCGCGTGCCCAGCGCTGGCGTTTCGCCGCGCCGGCCGCCCTGCGCCGTTACATCGCCAAGAAGGGCTCGATCTGCGTGGACGGTGTCAGCCTCACCGTCAACGAAGTGGACGAGGAAGGCTTTGAAGTGGCGCTGATCCCGCACACCGTGGCCAATACCGCGTTCTCCGCCACCGGCGTGGGCAGCGCGGTCAATCTGGAAATCGATCTGGTCGCTCGTTATGTCGAGCGGTTGATCGGAGTGCCGACCAACGGTCAGCACCCACAGGGAGATACCCCATGAACTTCGCCCCCATTCCCGACATCCTGGAAGACATCCGCCTCGGCCGCATGGTCGTCATCGTCGATGACGAAGACCGCGAGAACGAAGGCGACCTGATCATGGCCGCCGAGCT
Organism: Stenotrophomonas sp. FW305-C-20-S1; assembly: GCF_058783335.1. Classification (NCBI taxonomy): domain Bacteria; kingdom Pseudomonadati; phylum Pseudomonadota; class Gammaproteobacteria; order Lysobacterales; family Lysobacteraceae; genus Stenotrophomonas; species Stenotrophomonas sp. FW305-C-20-S1. The sequence goes on from NZ_JBYTEK010000030.1 coordinate 33,268, forward strand.
GGTCAAGGCCAGCGACATCAACTTCATGGTCACCCATGGCCGCGGCCTGGTGTGCCTGCCGCTCACCCGCACCCGCGCCGCCGACCTCGGCCTGGCGCCGATGGTGCAGGCCAATACCGCGCAGTTCCAGACCAACTTCACCGTCAGCATCGAAGCGGCCGAGGGCGTGACCACCGGCATCTCGGCACACGACCGCGCGCACACCATCCGCACCGCGGTGAAGCCCAATGCCAAGCCGTCGGACCTGCACCAGCCGGGCCACATCTTCCCGCTGATTGCCCAGCCCGGTGGCGTGCTGACCCGCGCCGGCCACACCGAAGCCGGCGTCGACCTGGCCATGCTGGCCGGGCTGGAACCGGCCGGCGTGCTGGTGGAGATCCTCAACCCGGACGGCAGCATGGCGCGCCGCCCGGAGCTGGAAGTGTTCGCCCGCGAGCACGGCCTGAAGATGGGCTCCATCGCCGACCTGATCGCCTATCGCCTGGCCACCGAAAAGACCGTCGAGCGCGTGGACGAGCGTGATATCGACACCGAGTTCGGCCCGTTCAAGCTGGTCACCTACCGCGACCGAATCGCCCACGACCTGCATTTCGCCCTGGTCCGCGGCACCCCGGATGCGGACACGCCCACCCTGGTGCGCGTGCAGGTGGAAAACCCGCTGGCCGACCTGCTGCACTGGCGCCGCGATGACTTCGGCGTGGCGGCCACCGATGCCCTGCGCGCGATCGCCGCCGAAGGCAGTGGCGTGATGGTGGTGCTGTCGGCCCCGCGCGACGGCGAAGCGCTGTTGGCCCGCCTGCGCCAGCAGCCGGCGCCGGTGGTGCCGGGCAAGGACAAGGATGTGGGCCAGTGGCGCCGCAACGGTGCCGGCGCGCAGATCCTGTCCGACCTGGGCCTGGGCAAGCTGCGCGTGCTGGGCACGCCCCGCCGCCAGATCGGACTGGCCGGGTACGGCCTGGAAGTGGTGGAGACGGTCACCCCGTAACCCGCTCGGTGTGCCGACCAACGGTCGGCACCCACAAAGGGGCGGCCCACTGCAGCTGGTGGGTGCCGACCGTTGGTCGGCACGCCCCGGGCCCCCGCCAGCCACGGCCGGGGCCCATCCACGGTAGAATTACCCCTTAATCGAATCCCAAGCCGCATATGAGCCACTACGAAGGCGATCTTCGCACTCCCGAATCGGCGCGCTTCGCCATCCTGGCCAGCCGCTGGAACGCCCGCATCACCGATGTGCTGGTTGCTGGCGCCCGCCAGAGCCTGGCCGGCAACGGCATTGCCGAAGCCAACATCGACGTGATCCGCGTGCCGGGTGCCTGGGAGCTGCCGCTGGTCGCCGCGCGCCTGGCCGCCGCCCACGAACACGCCGCCATCCTCACCCTGGGCTGCGTGATCCGTGGCGACACCCGCCACTACGAACACGTGGCCGACCGCTGTGCCGAAGGCCTGATGCGCGTGCAGCTGGACTTCGGCGTGCCGGTGCTGAACGGCGTGCTGGCCGTGGAACGCGTGGAAGATGCCGAGGCCCGCGCAGGCGGCAGCCACGGCAACAAGGGCGAGGAAGTCGCGCTCGCCGCATTGGAAATGGTCAACCTTCTGGAGCAGCTGCCATGAACAAGAACACCCAGGGCAAGCCCTCCGGTAAACCCGTCCGCCGCGATGGCATCGATCCGGTGCTGCGCTCGCGCGCGCGCCGTCGTGCCGTGCAGGCCATCTATGCCTGGCAGATCTCCGGCGGCAACGGCCAGTCGCTGATCGCCCAGTTCGCCCACGAACAGGCCCGCGAAATCGCCGACCTGGCGTACTTCGAAGCGCTGGTGCATGGCGTGCTCGACAACCGTCGCGACATCGACGAAGCCTTCGGCCCGTACCTGGACCGTGGCATCGACGAAGTGGACGCGATCGAACGCGCCGTGCTGCGCCTGGCCGGTTACGAACTGCGTTACCGCCTGGACGTGCCGTACCGCGTGGTGATCAACGAAGCCATCGAATCGGCCAAGCGCTTCGGTTCCGAACATGGCCACACCTACGTCAACGGCGTGCTGGATCGTGCCGCCGTGGAATGGCGCAAGGTCGAATCGGGTCACTGACCCACCTGTGGTAATGCCGGCCGCTGGCCGGCAACTGCAGGGATTCTGAGGTTGCCGGCCTGCGGCCGGCACTACCGCCCACCGCGCACGGCGCGGCACGTACAAACGCGGGAGCGCCCCATGTCCCTGGCCGAATTCGCCCTCATCGACCGCATCCGCGCCCGCACCGTCGAGCGCGACGACATCGTGCTCGGCATCGGCGATGACGCCGCGCTGCTGCAGCCGCGCCCGAACGAGCAACTGGTGGTCACCGCCGACACGCTCAACAGCGGCGTGCATTTCCCGGCCGAGACCCCGGCGTTCGACATCGGCTGGAAGACGCTGGCCGTCAACCTGTCCGACCTCGCCGCGATGGGCGCGCGCCCGGCCTGGTGCACGCTGGCGCTGTCGCTGCCCGAAGCCAGCGAAGACTGGATCGATGCCTTCGCCGATGGCTTCTTCGCCCTGGCCGACCAGCACGACATCGCCCTGATCGGCGGTGACACCACGCGTGGCCCGCTGTCGCTGTCGGTTACCGCGATGGGCCAGGTGTCACGCGGCCAGGCGCTGCGTCGTGATCGCGCACAGATTGGCGATGACATCTGGGTCAGCGGCACCCTCGGCGATGCTGCCGGTGCGCTGCGCCTGTGGCAGCAGGGCGCATTGAACGTCACCGCCGCCACCCTGCTGGCGGACTACGAAACCCTGCGCCTGCGCCTGCTGCGTCCCACCCCACGCGTCACCCTGGGCCTGCGCCTGCGTGCATTCGCGCATGCCGCCGTGGACATCTCCGATGGCCTGCTGGCCGACCTGGGCCACATCGCTGCACGCAGCGGCGTACGCGCCGAAGTCGACGCCGATGCATTGCCGATGTCGTCGGCACTGCGCGAACTGCTCGGTCGTGACGGCGCCCGTGATTGCGCGCTGCACGGCGGCGACGACTACGAACTGTGCTTCACCGCCGCCGCCGACCAGCGCGACGCGCTGCACTACGTGGCCGAATCGCTGGACGTGCCGATCACCCGCATCGGCCGCATCATGGAAGGGCAGGGCGTGCACACGGAAGGCCACGACGGCCCGAGCGGATACGAGCATTTCGCCTGACACATGAGAACGCCGGGCATGGCCCGGCGCTACCGTGCTGCTCTGGTAGGTGCCAACCTTGGTTGGCACGCCGTCTCGTCCTGCATATGGCCTTGCGGCCATGCCAACCAAGGTTGGCAGCTACCAAGGGCAGGGCCGGCGCGTGCAGCAGCCCTGCTCACGCCACCCGCAACTGCACATCCACATACTCGGCCAGCCCACGGCAGGCCAGCAGCAAGCCTTCGCGCACGTCATCGCCCACCTGCTGGTCGGCATCGCCGTCCACGCGTACGCGCTCGATGGCGTGCAGCAGTTCCAGCAGCAAGGTCAGCCCGGCATTGGCGCGGTCGATGCGTGCCATCGCGAAACCAAAGCACTGCTTGCGTCCTTTGTCCGGCCACGGCTGGCCATCGGCAGCGTCCACGTCGCGGATGCGCTGCAGGCAGCTGAGCAGGGTGATGCCTTCGTCGGCGTGGGCGCGCATCGTACTGCCCAATGTGGTTTCCAGTGCTTTGGCCAGATCATCCGGCAGGCGTTCGACGGCGTCGCCCAGTGTGGCGAACAGATAGGGATAGAGCGAAGAAGTCATGGCGGCGTCCTTGAGTGCGAAGCAAGGGGCCGCCCTCGCAGTGCGCGAGGGCGGCGGACGGTGCGTGGTTGCAATACCGGAGGTTGATGTAGAAACGCCGGCGGGTACGAGACCCCCACGCACCGCCCGCCATAGGGCACGGACGGATTGCCTGCCGACGCCGCCCAACAAGGAAAGAGCGACGCCGACAGGCAAGCGTAAACAACACATCAACCTAACGGGATTGCAAGCCCGTGCCACCCGTTGTCGGTGGCGCGCCATGATGTGCATGCAGGTGCTGCTATACCAATCAGAAAAGTTTCAATTTCGAAAACATTGCAGACGCATATCGAACACGCTGCGCGAAGCCGGAGCACACCTGCGCGTGCCAGTTGCGACATTTGTTGTAACGCCGAGCGCATGCTCGGCGCTGCAGAAAGCAGAAACCAGAACGGCGCCGGATCTCTCCGGCGCCGTTCGTGTTTACATCACCACTTGTAGGCGACGCTCAGGTTCGCCGTCGCTTCGCGGTAGCCACTGTCACCACGCATCACCCCGAACCCGCCCCAGGCACTGAAGCCGGAACGGAATTCCAGGCGCGCACCCGCGCTCAGTTCATAGCGGTTGCGCGGGATGCCGGCCTTCAGCACTTCGTCGTCGAAGGCGATGCCATTGCCGGCACCATCGCGGTACCAGTTGGCCGCCAGATACGGGCTGACCGAGGCACCCGCTGCAGAGCGCGATTCGCCCTGCAGGCGCAGGCCAGCACGACCGGACAGGCCGCTGTTGCCCGCTGCACGCACCACGGTGCCGTTGGTTTCGGTATGCACGTCGGTCTTTGCATCGGTGTAGACCAGTTGCAGTTCCGGCTGCAGGCTCAGCGCGGTAGTGCCGATCTGACCGATGCCGAAGCGGTAACCGGCCTCCACGGACGACTGCCAGAGATCCGAGTCGTAACGCTCCTCGGCCAGGCCTTCGCCCTGCACGCGGTTGCGGAACTGGCCGCGCTGCACGCTGGCATCCACATACAGCGCATCGGTGCTCCAGTTGCCATACACGCCCAGCGCGCCGCCTTCCACCTTGCCGCGTGCGCTGTAGCCGGTCAGGTCCGAGCGCGAGGTGGCGCTGGACTGCGCGACGGTACCCATCACGCCCACGCGGCCACGACCATTGTCGAACACGCCCACGTCCGCACCCAGTTGCAGGCGCGAGCGGTCCACGCGCAGGTCGAGCTGGTCATCCACCGCACCCAGCTTGCTCTGCGTGGCATCCGCCCGGGCCCAGCTGCGGACGCCATCGCTGGCGGCAGTGCTGCCGCCCTGACGGTCACGCCAGCCATGGCGCAGCATCTGGTCCAGCGCGAACTGGTTGGCCAGGTAGGCGCCGGTTTCCGGGCGCAGTACCGGCGGCGGCGGAACCACCGGGTCCACCGGATCGATCGGCTTGCACTCGGGCAGGGTGGGATCGACCACGCACGGGTCCGGGCCGGCGCCGGTCTGCGAACGCAGGTACCAGTTGCCGTTGGCGTCCTTCACCAGGAAGTACTCGTACTGCCCGCCCACGGCGCGGCCGACCAGATCGAACTGCGCATTGGACGCACCGCCGATATCGATCAGCTCGATGCCGCGGTCGGTCTTCGCGCCGGCGCCGCCGGCATTGAGCACGCGCACGTTGGCCTGGCCATTGGCATCGCCGTTGATGACCAGTTTGTCGGTGGCCGAGCTGTCATCGCCCAGGTGCGTGTTGAACAGCAGGGTGCCGCCCGTGCCATCGAAGCTGTCGACGGTAAGGGTGTTGAACGTGCTGCCATTGCCCAGTGCCACGGTGCCGGTGTTGCCCAGCGCGAGGTGGCCGACGTTGCTGTCGCCGGTCATCAGCCAAGTGCTGTCGCTGTCGATGCTGGCGCTGGTGACGTTGATGAAACGGCCGTCGATCTGCGCCTTGTTGCGCAGGACGACGTCGACCTTGGCGGTGGGGGCGCTGGCAAGGTCCAAGGTGACGTTGCCGGCCAATCGGGCGTCATCCACATTGAAGTTGACGTCGGTGCGCGTGTTGACCGGACCTTTGTAGTCGTCCACCAGCAGCAGGTTGCCATCGCCGCCGGTCAGCTGCGCCCCATTGGCCACGGTGATGTCGTAGGTGTTGTCAACAAGTGCATTGACCCGGATGGCAGCGCCGCGACCAGACTGCAGCGTGGAGTTATCGATGTTCAGACGGATGCTTCCGGTGCCATTACCGGCCCCCCACAGCAGCACGCCCGTATTGGCAGCGGTGATGCGTGAACCGTTGACGATGTCCATGGCGCCGAGTTGCAGTCGAGCACCTATGCCGGTTGCGATTTCGTTGGAGGCATCGGGTGCATCCTGCACGTCGATCCGGGTCGAATCAACGCGTGCGTACGGGTGTGAGCCGGTACCGGTGACAACGTTGATCAGGTCCACGCCAATCGCTTTGGGTTCAGTTGGACGGAGCCCGGCGGTGGTCACCGAGATCGTGCTGTCTGACAGCTGTGCCGAAACGCTGGCGCCATTGAGGGTGACCCCGCCGCCGATGAACGCGCTGTTGCGGGCATTGAGCGACGCTGCGCCATTCAGTTCCACCGCTTCCTGGGAAGTCCTTCCGCTACCAATACGTGTCACCTGTGCGCCGTCGAGTACGACGGTGGAGGAATCGCCTGCGATGATCTCGTTGGTCTGGCCACCACGCACCGTGAGCGAAGACCCATTGATCAGCGTCCACGCTTCGACCGGATCGCCGCCCACAACTTCAGCGCTTTGGTTGTCCAGATCGCCTGCGAGGACGATGCCCGCCGGGAACGATGCCAGGGCCAGCAGCAGGCCGCGTGCCAGCGGGCGCAGGCGCAGTGAGGTGGCTGCAGGAAGGAAGTGGCTCATGGATAGTGTCCTTTGCGAAGGAAATTGGTGGAGACGGCATCGACCCTTTGCCCAGGCCGTTCAGCCGGGTGACGTGTACGCCTTCGATCTGTGAAGGCGGAGTGATCGGAGGGTCTTCTGCGAAGCCATCTGTCTTTATTGGCCTCCAGTCTCCACTGCGCGCGTCGTGCCGCCCATGCAAATAGTTGCAAAGCTCGCTTAGCACTGCGCGCGGTTCATCAGGCAGACACCCCCGGTGGCCCAACGCCGCACTCCATCTGCAACGCGTTCGATATCCGTACGTAGGCTGTACGTGGAGCATGGGCCGCCGTTTCCAGGAGATACCCCCATGTCCCCCTCGCTTCCGCCGCGCCGCGCACTGCCGATCGCGCTGGCCATGATTCTCTGCTCGTCCCTGCCTGCATTTGCGCAGCAGGTCATTGCCGATGGCGATGATCAGACGCCGGCAGCAGGCGATTACCAGACCAGTGAGCCGGTGGAGCCAAGCAACCCGGCCGGGCATGTATTCCACGCACTCAATGGCGGCACGATTGTGCCCGTTGGCGAAGTGAATCTGCGCACTGGAGGAATGCGTGCCGCCGCTGTACGCGTTGAAGGCGCAGGCAGCCATGTTGCCTTGACGGGTGGCAGCATCGTCACCACCGGCTACGGTGCTACGGGCATTTCGATTGCCAGTGGAGGTTCTGCCATGTTGACCGGTACCCGCATCGAGACCGAAGGCCAGGCTAGTGTCGGTGTCGGCCTTGAAGGTGGCGCGCTGGAGGCCAGCAACCTCCATTTCGTTGATCTTGCCCGGGGCGACGCTGCGCAGCGCGGGTGACAAGGCGTTGCGTGCGGCCCACAGCTGGTCGCGCGCGGCCTTCCATCGCTACGTCCAGTGCGATCATAGCGTTACCCTCGGCGGTGAAGGTCAGTGCAGCCTCGGCGCGATCAATGCGTGCCACCGCAATGCCAAAGCACTGCTTGCGTCCTGGTGCTCTGGCCCAGCTCATGGCAGCGGCCAAGCATGTTCATCGCCATCGGCGCACCGTCCGGCCACGGCTGACCATCGGCGGCGTCCACGTGGTGGATGCGCAGCAGGCAGCCGAGCGTGCATCGGCTTTACAGAAGAAAGAAAGCAGCACGGCGTCGGAGGTCATCCGGCACCGTGTCCTTTTCTACATCACCACTTGTAGGCGACGCTGAGGTTCGCCGTCGCTTCGCGGTAGCCACTGTCACCGCGCATCACCCCGAACCCGCCCCAGGCACTGAAGCCGGAACGGAATTCCACGCGCGCACCCGCGCTCAGTTCATAGCGGTTGCGCGGGATGCCGGCCCTCAGCACTTCGTCGTCGAAGGCGATGCCGTTACCAGCACCATCGCGGTACCAGTTGGCCGCCAGATACGGGCTGACCGAGGCACCCGCTGCAGAGCGCGATTCACCCTGCAGGCGCAGGCCAGCACGACCGGACAGGCCGCTGTTGCCCGCTGCACGCACCACGGTGCCGTTGGTTTCGGTATGCACCTCGGTCTTTGCATCGGTGTAGACCAGTTGCAGTTCCGGCTGCAGGCTCAGCGAGGTAGTGCCGATCTGGCCGATGCCGAAGCGATAGCCCGCCTCCAGCGACGACTGCCAGATATCCGAGTCGTAGCGCTCCTCGGCCAGACCTTCGCCCTGCACGCGGTTGCGGAACTGGCCGCGCTGCACGCTGGCGTCCACATACAGCGCATCGGTGCTCCAGTTGCCGTACACACCCAGCGCGCCACCTTCCACCTTGCCGCGTGCGCTGTAGCCGGTCAGGTCCGAGCGCGAGGTGACGCTGCTGCGTGCAGCGGTACCCATTACGCCGATGCGGCCACGGCCGTCATCGAACACGCCCACGTCCGCACCCAGTTGCAGGCGCGAGCGGTCCACGCGCAGGTCGAGCTGGTCATCCACCGCACCCAGCTTGCTCTGCGTGGCATCCACCCGGGCCCAGCTGCGGATGCCATCCGCCGCAGCGGCGCCGCCCTGGCGGTCGCGGTACTGATGGCGCAGCATCTGGTCCAGCGCGAACTGGTTGGCCAGGTAGGCGCCGGTTTCCGGGCGCAATACCGGCGGCGGCGGATCCACCGGGTCCACCGGATCGATCGGCTTGCACTCGGGCAGGGTGGGATCGACCACGCACGGATCAGGGCCGGCACCGGTCTGCGAGCGCAGGTACCAGTTGCCGTTGGCGTCCTTCACCAGGAAGTACTCGTACTGCCCGCCCACGGCGCGGCCGACCAGGTCGAACTGCGCATTGGACGCACCGCCGATATCGATCAGCTCGATGCCGCGGTCGGTCTGCGCGCCGGCGCCGCCGGCATTGAGCACGCGCACGTTGGCCTGGCCGTTGGCATCACCGTTGATGATCAGCTTGTCGGTGGCCGAGCTGTCATCACCCAGGTGGGTGTTGAACAGCAGGGTGCCGCCCGTGCCATCGAAGCTGTCGATGGTAAGGGTGTTGAACGTGCTGCCATTGCCCAGTGCCACGGTGCCGGTGTTGCCCAGCGCGAGGTGGCCGACGTTGCTGTCGCCGGTCATCAGCCAGGTGCTGTCGCTGTCGATGCTGGCGCTGGTGACGTTGAGGAAACGGCCGTCGATCTGCGCCTTGTTGCGCAGGGCGAGGTCGACCTTGGCGGTGGGGGCGCTGGCAAGGTCCAAGGTGACGTTGCCGGCCAAACGGGCGTCATCCACATTGAAGTTGACGTCGGTACGCGAGGTAGCCACGCCGATGTCGCGGCCCACCAGCAGCAGGTTGCCATCGCCGCCGGTCAGCTGCGCCCCATTGGCCACGGTGATGTCGTAGGTATTGTCAGCGGCTGCATTGACCCGGATGGCAGCGCCGCGACCAGATTGCAGGGTGGAGTTATCGATGTTCAGACGGAGGCGTTGATCCGGATTGACTTCGCCCCAGAGCACCGCGCCGATATTGGATGCATCCACACGCGAGCCGTTGACGATATCCATCTGCCCGAACTGGATCCGCACGCCAACGCCGTTGGCGACATCGCGGCTGGCGACTGGGGCGTCTTCCACGTAGATGGTGGTGTCGTTGATGGTTGCCGTGGGGCTGGCAGCACCGTTTCCTGTTGCCGAGCTTGCCAGGTCGACGCCGACCGAAAGGGCCTCGCCAGGGCGCAACGAGGCAGGGGTCACGGAGATCGAGCTCTGCCACAGGACGGCCTGCGAGGTGCCACCATTCAACCCGATGCCACCAAAGATCCGGCTTCGGGCCAGAGCGAGATACGCCGAGTCGTTCAGGGTAATGGCTCTCTGACTGGTTCCACTACGGGTTATCACGGCGTCCTGGATGTTCAGATCGGAGTCGTCGTCGGCCACGATCTCAAGCGTCTGGCCACCGTCCACCTTCAGGCGTGAGCCATTGACCAGCGTCCAGGCTTCGACCGGGTCGCCTGCCACTACTTCGGCGCTCTGGTTGTCCAGATCACCGGCCAGCGCCATGCCGGCGGGGAAGGTTCCCAGGGCCAGCAGCAGGCCGCGTGCCAGCGGGCGCAGGCGCAGTGAGGTGGCTGCAGGAAGGAAGTGGCTCATGGATAGTGTCCTTTGCGAAGGAAATCGGTGGAGACGGCATCGACCCTTTGCCCCGCCCGTTCAGCCGGGTGACGTATACGCCTTCGATCTGTGAAGGCGGAGTGATCGGAGGGTCTTCTGCGAAGCCATCTGTCTTTATTGGCCTCAAGTCTCCACTGCGCGCGTCGTGCCGCCCATGCAAATAGTTGCAAAGCTCGCTTAGCCCTGCGCGCGGTTCATCCGGCAGATACCCCGGTGGCCCAGCGCCGCACTCCATCTGCAACGCATTCGATATCCGTACGTAGGCTGTACGTGGAGCATGGGCCGCCGTTCCCAGGAGATACCCCATGTCCCCCTCGCTTCCGCCGCGCCGCGCACTGCCGATCGCGCTGGCCATGATTCTCTGCACGTCCCTGCCTGCACTTGCGCAGCAGGTCATTGCCGATGGCGATGATCAGACGCCGGCAGCAGGCGATTACCAGACCAGTGAGCCGGTGGAGCCAGGCAACCCGGCTGGGCATGTATTCCACGCACTCAATGGCGGCACGATCGTGCCCGTTGGCGAAGTGAATCTGCGCACTGGAGGAATGCGTGCCGCCGCTGTACGCGTTGAAGGCGCAGGCAGCCATGTTGCCTTGACGGGTGGCAGCATCGTCACCACCGGCTACGGTGCTGCGGGCGTTTCGATTGCCAGTGGGGGTTCTGCCGTGTTGACCGGTACCCGCATCGAGACCGAAGGCCAGGCCAGCGTCGGTGTCGGCCTTGAAGGTGGCGCGCTGGAGGCCAGCAACCTCCATATCATCACCCGCGGTGGACTCGGGCATGGGGTGTCAGTACGCGGTGGCGATGTGCAGCTGCGTGACAGCGTGATCGAGACGCACAACAGTGCCAGCGGACTGGTCGTCAGCGACGGTACCCTGCTGGCCGAGCGGGTCCGGCTGGAACAGAACACCTCGGGGAGCGCGGTGACGCTTGATTTCGCTGGCAACGCGCGCGCGACATTGCGCGATGTGCAGATCAATGGAACCGCAGCGGGCGCATCGGGTGTTTCCAGCGGCCTGGGCAGCCAGCTGTTGCTGCAGAACGTGGATATCAATCTCACCCACGAGCGTTCGGGCGCAGGATTGCTCGTGGGGGGCGATGTGGAGTTCCGCGGCGGGCGGATCCACGCGGCAGGTGACAACGCTAGTGTCGTCAGCTTCGCCACAGGCGGTGGTGGCTCGCTGCTGCTGGATGATGTGGTGATGGACGGAACCTGGGGCATCGGCCTGCGCACGGGCTCTTCGCTGGAAATGCGCAACAGCCGGCTTGAGGCAGAGAAGAGCGGGATTGATCTTGGCATGGCCGGTGGCGAAGCATGGGTGGAAAATTCAACGCTGCATGTACGCAACGGGTGGGGTGTTTCGGTGCAGGGCAACAGCAGGGTGGACGTGCACGCCTCTGCGATCACCACCGGCGGCGACCAGAATCCGGCCGTCGGTGTGACCGAGGGTGCTGCCACGCTAAGCGAGACCACCCTGCACACCACGGGCATGTATGCTCATGCGCTGCACACGTTTGGCAACAACGCTACGGCGCCGACCATCACGGCAACGCGTATTGAAGCAGTGACCGAGGGTGAGAGTGCCTACGGTGCCACCGCGCGCAAAGGCGGTAGTGTGCACCTGACGGACAGCGTGGTGCGCACACGTGGGCAGAAGGCACACGGGGTACTGGCAGATGGACGGGGTGAGCTGACCCTTACAGCCACGCAGGTGATCACCGAAGGCGAGGGCGCCTGGGCCGCGGCCATCGTTGAGGGCGGTAGCCTGCGGATCGACGGCAGCGCGCTGATCAGCCAGCAGCACGGCGGGGTGTGGGTACGCGGCAGCCGTGACCCGGGCCTGACCCTGGCCAACGGCGCACTGGTATCCGGCGGCAACGGCATCGGCCTGGCGCTGGATGCGGCGGTGGCAGGGCGCTTCGACGTGGTGCTCCAAGGCGGCTCGCAGATGGTCGGCGACATCGTCATCACGCCCGAGGACGAGGACGCCGGCTTGGTGCCACAGTCCGATGTGCATGTGCGTTTGGCCGGCGGCTCGCTGTGGCAAGGTTCGTCGGATCTGGTGCAGACGATGGCGATCGAAAGCGGCAGCCAGTGGACGCTGGTCGGTGACGCCACGGTGGGTGAACTGCAGCTGCTCAACAGCGGGCTGGCGTTGTCCGACGGCAGCGGCCGCTTCAACACGCTTACCGTGGGCGGTGACCTGCACAGCGAGGGCGCGACGTTCCTGTTCCAGGGCGCGCTGGGCGGTGATGACAGCGCAATTGATCAGCTGCATGTGCAGGGGGATACCTCGGGTGATGCAAGCATCGTGGTCAACAACATCGGCGGTGCGGGCGCACCTACGGTGGACGGCATCCAGCTGATCGAAGTGGACGGAGCATCACTGGCGCGCTACGCGCTGGCCGGCCGCGCGGTGGGAGGTTCGTACGAGTACTTCCTGTTCCAGGGCGGCCTGGCCGATCCGTCTGACGGCAACTGGTACCTGCGCTCGGAATGGTTCGATGTGTGCCAGGACGATCCGGCGGCGCCGGGCTGTGCGGTGGATCCGGGCCCGGGCCCGGACCCGGGTGAGGGCGGGGACGGTGGCGAGGGCGTGGGGCCGGTGGACCCGATCCGGCCGCCGCCTGTGCTGCGCCCCGAGGCAGGTGCCTATCTTGCCAATCAGTCGGCCGCCATCAACATGTTTGCCCACCGCATGCATGAGCGCACCGGCGCCATCGGCAGCGAGCGCACTGCGTGGGCGCGCGCAGGCCGCAGCAATGCAGATTTCACCGCGGTGGGTGGTCAGCTGTCGGTGGACGGCAATACGTCGGTACTGCAGATCGGCAGTGATCTGTTGCGTCGGGGCAGCGCCGCCTTCGGGGTGATGCTGGGCAGTGGCCGCACCGACAACCGCGTCGTTTCGGATCTGACCGGCTACACCGCTACCGGCCGCGTGCGTGGGACTGCGATGGGGGTTTATGGCACCTGGATGCAGGATGCCGAGGGTACGCAGGGTGCCTACATCGATGCAAACCTGCAGTACGGCCGTTTCGACAACCGGGTGCAGGGCATCGGCCTGGAGCCGGAGCAGTACGATTCGCGCACGATCAGCACGTCGTTGGAGGCGGGTTACACCTTCAGCGTCTGGCAGGGGGCGTCGAGCCAGCTGTACCTTCAGCCGCAGCTGCAATTGTCGTACGCGGAGTTCCGCGCCGATCGTCATGTGGAGCACAACGGCACGGTGATCGATCGTGCCGATGCCGGTGGCCTGAAGGGACGCGTGGGCGTGCGCGTGTTCGGTGGCGGCACTGCGGCGGGCAGTGTGGTGCAGCCCTACCTGGGCGTGAACTGGCTGCGTGGCAGCGGCACCAGCGCGTTGCAGTTCAACGGTGACACGCTGGGCGCGGATGTGCCGCGCAACCGCTACGAGGTGCAGGCCGGTGCCGAGTTGAAGCTGGGACAGCGCTGGGGTGCATGGGGCGGCGTGAGCGTGCAGCGCGGCGACCATGCTTACCGCAACGTGGGCGGCCAGGTGGGCCTGCGTATGGCTTGGTAAGCGGGCGTGCAGCGGGGGTCGGATCCCATTGCCACGGCAATGGGCTCTGACCCCTGGCTGCTGCTGTAGAGCCGAGCCTACGCTCGGCTCATCGCGATCTGAACGAAGAGCAGCCGAGCATGGCTCGGCTCTACAACTGCGGCGAGCAGGGACGGGACATGAACAATGTCCGCGTCTGTCGCGATTGTCCATTGAATGACTGCGCCAGCGCTGGCCATGCTGCCCGATCGCTCGCTGACGGTCGCCCGCATGCCTCACCCCGAACGCTCCCACAACGCTGCCATCGATGGCCTGCGTGCACTGGCCGTGCTGGCCGTCATCGTCTTCCATGCGAACGCGGCGTGGCTGCCCGGTGGTTTCACCGGGGTGGACCTGTTCTTCGTGGTCTCCGGCTTCGTGATCAGCCAATCGCTGGCTGCGCGTGCAGGCATGCCACTGGGCGCGCTGCTGCTCGATTTCTACCGGCGTCGCGTGCTGCGCCTGTTGCCGGCGCTGCTGGTGATGCTGATGGCCACCTTCGTGCTGTCGGCGCTGTTCATTCCCCGCGCCTGGCGCAACGAGCAGTTCGACCAGACCGGCTGGGCGGCGCTGGTGGGTTTCAGCAACGTGGTACTGGCCGGCCAGCAGGATGACTACTTCTCGCCCGGCGCCGAACTCAATCCGTTCCTGCACACCTGGACGCTGGGCGTGGAGGAGCAGTTCTACCTGGTGTTCCCGCTGCTGTTCTTCGTCTGGTTGCGCGGCCGCGACCGCTGGCCGTGGTCGCGTGTGCTGTTGCCGGCGCTCACGGTGCTGTCGCTGGCGTGGGCGGCCTGGCAGGCGCAGACGGACCCGGCGTCGGCGTTCTACCTGCTGCCGTCGCGGTTCTGGGAACTGGCGGCCGGTGCGCTGTTGTACCAGTGGATGAGCACGCGCGGTCCCGGCAAGCGCGGGGATGCGCTCGCACTGTCCGGCCTGGCCCTGCTGCTGGCGGGCGTACTTGTCGCGCCGCAACTGGCGATGCCGGTGCCGGGTGTGCTGGCCACGGTGGTCGGCACCCTGTTGCTGTTGGCGGCGGTAGCCGGGCATGGCCAATCGCGGGTCGGCCGCGCCCTGGGCTGGGCACCGCTGTCGTACCTGGGGCGCCTGTCGTATTCGCTGTACCTGTGGCATTGGCCACTGCTGGTGCTGCTGCGCTGGACCTACGGGCTGCAGGGCGCTGCGCTGTGGCTGTATCCGGTGCTGCTGCTGGCCGTGTCGGCCGCTTCCTATCATTACATTGAACGTCCGCTGCGCAGCGCCCGGCCGCTGTTGCGGCTGGCGCCGGCGAAGGTGCTGGCGATGGCGCTGCCGGTGGTGGCGCTGTGCGGCGCCGGTGCCTGGGCGACGGTGGAGTACCACGAGCAGATCTCGCTCAGCGTCACCCGTGATGGCTACGCATGGCAGGCGCGTCGCTACCCGGCGTGGCGACCGCTGGAGCCGGTGGGCGCACCGGCGCTTGAAGGGCGACGCCTGTTTGTTGTGGGCGACTCGCATGCGGCGGCCTACCGCACGATGACCAGCATGGTCGCGCGACAGACCGGGATGGAGATCCGCCAGGAGGATCGTGGCGGCTGCAGCTTCGTCAATCTGCTGCGTGCCAGCCCGGCCGACTGCCAGGACTTCATCGAGGACAGCCTGTCGGCCATTGAACGCGACGCGCGCCCGGGTGACATCGTGTTGCTGGCGGCGCTGCGCATGCCGGAGCTGCGTGGGTTCGATTGGCAGCAACAGGACGCACAGCAGATTTATCGGCAGTTGCTGGCCGAACGCACGCCCGCGCATGCGCAGGCGGCACATGATGAAGCCGAGCGTGTGCTGGGCCGCCTGCAGCGGTTGGGCGTGCACGTGGTCATCGATGCACCGCTGCCGCTGTTCAAGGCCGGGGCCTACCGCTGCTCGGACTGGTTCAACCGTAGAAATCCGGCGTGCGCCGGTGGCCTGAGCATGTCGCGCGCGGATCTGCAGAGGCTGCGTGCGCCGCAGATGGCACTGCTGGCCGAGCTGGCCGCGCGTTACCCGTCATTGACCGTGTGGGATCCGCTGCCGCTGCTGTGCGGGCCGGATACCTGCTCGGCGGTGCAGGACGGTGAACCGCTGTTCTTCGACAACGATCACCTGAGCGGCCATGGCAACCGCGTGCTGTTGCCCAGCTTCCGGCAGACGCTGATCGATATTGCGGGCGACAATCCACTGTAGCGCCGGGCCCGCGCTTGGCTGCTCTCCGTTCCGCTCGCGCAAGCCCGCGCGGAACGCGGCGAGCCGAGCATGGCTCGGCTCTACCGCCCTCCGCGGCCTATGCCGGCGGCAGCACCTTGCCCGGGTTGAGGATGCCATCCGGATCCAGCGCGGCCTTGATCGCGCGCATCGCCGCCAGCGTTTCCGCGGTGAACGCCTTCGCCATGAAATCACGCTTGGCCAGGCCGATGCCGTGTTCGCCCGACAGCGTGCCACCCAGCGCCAGCGTCAGTTCGAAGATCTTCGGCAGCGCGGCATGCGCGCGTGCGTTCTCCTCGGCATCGTCCGGGTGGTACAGGATGTTGACGTGCAGGTTGCCGTTGCCGGCATGGCCGAAGGTGACGATGGTCAGCGAATAGTCGCGGGCCAGTACCTGCACGCCGGCTACCAGATCGGGGATGCGCGATACCGGTACCACCACGTCTTCGTTGATCTTGCCCGGGGCGACGCTGCGCAGCGCCGGTGACAAGGCCTTGCGTGCGGCCCACAGCTGGTCGCGCGCGCGGCCTTCCATTGCCACGTCCAGTGCGATCATGCCGTCACCTTCGGCGGCGGTCGCCAATGCCTGCAGCAGGTAGGGCAGGGTGTCGTGGTCGCCATCGGCCTCGACCAGCAGCATCGCGCCTGCGTCGGGTACGTCGGCACCGTTGAGGCGCAGCAGCTCCAGGCTGCGTGCGTCCATGAATTCCAAGCGCGTGGGAACGACCGGCTGCGACATCAGCCGCGAGACGGCAGAGGCGGCCGCGTCGGCATCGCGGTACAGCACACGCAGCCCGGCCTGGCTGACCGGCAGCGGGGTCAGCTTCAGCGTGGCCTCGACGATCAGCGCCAGCGTGCCTTCGCTGCCCACCAGCAGATGGGTCAGGTCGTAGCCGGTGGCGTCCTTGGTGTAGGCGCCGCCACAGCGGATCACCTCGCCGGTACCTGTCACTGCTACCAGGCCCAGCACGTTGTCGCGGCTGGTGCCGTACTTCACCGCGCGCGGACCACCGGCATTGCAGGCGAGGTTGCCGCCGATGCTGCAGATCTCGGCGCTGGACGGGTCCGGTGCCCAGAACAGGCCGTGCGGTGCCAGTGCCTGCTGCAGCGTTCCGTTGAGTACGCCCGGCTGCACCACGGCGCAGCGGTCACCGGCGCGGATCTCGAGGATGCGATCCATGCGGGTGAACGACAGCACGATGCTGCCGGGCACTGGCACGGCGGCGCCGGTGGTGCCGGTGCCCGCACCGCGCGCGACCAGGGCCACGCCATGCGCGCGGCAGGCACGCACCAGCGCCTGCACCTGTTCGATGTCGGCCGGCAGTGCCACCGCAGCCGGGCGCTGGTGGCGCCACGAGTTGTCCTGTGCGTTCGCCTCCAGTGCGCCGTCATCCATGCGCCAGCCGTCGCTGCCCAGCAGGGCGGACAGTTCGGCAACCAATGCGGAGGGCAGGGCAGTACTCATGACAGATCTCGTGGGGCAGCAGGGGCGGGGTGAATCAGTTTCCAGGCGATGACAGCGCCGGCCAGCGGCAGCCACACCCAGCGCAGTTCCGACAGCAGGGTGGCCAGGCCGCGCGCGCTGAAGAACTGCGGCGCGAACGGCGACACGCGGATCGGCCGCCAGGGTGCGAAGAAGCGGTGTTCGCTCCAGGGCCAGGCCAGCGCGACGCCAAGGCCGCCGGAGGTCAACGCATCCAGCAGCGGATGGCTGGCGGCGCAGACGAACACAAACGCCGCCGCTTGTACGGTAGATGCCGAGGTTGGCTTTGCCGTGGTAGGTGCCAACCTTGGTTGGCACAGCACCGCCAACCAAGGTTGGCGACTACCGGAGCTGAGCGGCGCCGACCCAGGTCGGCGGCTACCAAAGAGCGCCAACACCGCCGCCAACGCCGCCAGCACGCAGGCGAACAGCAACGAGTGGCTGGCCCCGCGATGGCCGAACGCATCGGCGTAGGGAATGTGCAGGGCAAACGCGAGTACATCGGCGTCGGGCAGCATCGCCGCGATCACGCCCGCGCACAGCAGGCGCGGCGGAATGCGGCCGCGATCAGCAGCGCACCACAACGCCAGTGGCACCGCCGCGTGGGTGATGATCGACGGCATCAGTCACGCACCGTGGTAGTGCCGGCCAGGCTGCGCTCTGGTAGGTGCCAACCTTGGTTGGCACAGGAGCGCCGACCAAGGTCGGCCTCTACCAGAGCGGACGGTAGCCATCAGCAATCATCCAACCGGAACGCATCGCGCAGCCAGTGCAGCTGCGGTGGTTCGCCCGTAGCTTCAACCACGTCGAAGCGGCAGGGCGCGTTGGCCACGGCGGGGTGTTCCTGCAGGTACAGCTGTGCCGCGTGGATCAGGCGCCGGCATTTGCGCGGATCGACCGAGGCCGCGCCGCCACCGAAGTCCTGTCGCGCGCGGTAGCGCACTTCCACGAACACCACGGTGCCGGCGTCATCCATCACCAGGTCCAGTTCACCACCGCGATAACGCACGTTGCGTGCGCGCGGCCGCAACCCGGCCTGCTGCAGATGCTGCTCGGCGGCGGCTTCCACCGCCGAGCCACGTTGCAGGTGCTCAGCGACCACCGGCGATCGGCATCGGCCGGCCACCGCTGAAGGTCGACCATGCCGGCTGGCGCAGGATGTTGCCGTTGCTGTCCAGGTACAGCGTGCCGGTGGCGCCGTCCAGGCCGCCTTCGGTGGCCAGCTTGTCCAGGTAGGCGCTGATCTTCCACGCATCGGCGCCGAAGGCGAACAGGCGGCTGGCGGCGCCGCGCGCGCTGGGCAGGGTCTGCGCGACCTGGGCAGCGGACGGCACGCCGGACACGCTGCGCACGTTCCAGGCTTCGTTCGGGTAGATGATGCCGTCCAGCGCCACGTCTTCTTCGACCTTGCCACTGCCGGTGGTCAGCTGCGAGGTACCCACGCGGGTGGCACCACCGGCACCGGCCAGCGCCAGCTGCGGGGCCAGCAGGCGGGCCTGCGGTGCACGTACGGCCAGGAACACGGCATCGACCGCGCCGGCGTTGCGCACCTGCGCGCTGACATCCCCCACCGTTTCGCTGATGGCGATGGTGGCGGCGACGCTGCCGCCGCGCTGGGCAAAGCGCTGGGCGAAGGCGGCTGCGGCGCGACGGCCGGTGTCGTCGCTGCTGTTGATCACCAGCGCCTTGCTGCGCTCGCGGCCACGCATGTATTCGGCGGCGACGATGCCGTCGTCTTCCGGTGCCAGCGAGAAACCGGCGCTGCCAGCGGGCGGTGCATCCTTGCCGCGGTTCAGGCCGAGCACCGGTACCGGCAGCTGCTGGCGGCCGTACACGGCATCCACCTCGTCGCGGCCGAGCGGACCGACCACGAAGTCGGCGCCGGACGCCACGGCCTTGTCATACGCGGCCAGCGCACCGGCCGGGGTACCGGCGGTGTCGAAGAAGTTCACCTCCGGACGACGGCGGGTTTCACCGTAGTAGGCGCTGAGCAGGCCATCGCGCACCGGTTGTGCGGCGGTGGCCAGGCGACCACTGAGCGGCAGCAGCACGGCCAGCTTGGCCGGCGGGCGGTAGCCATCGCTCATCGCCGGCGGGCGCTTGCTGGTGTCGAACTGGGCAGCGCCATCGCGATCGAACGGGCGCGGCAGCGGCAGGCCACGGGCGATCAGCGCACGGCCTGCAAAGTTGTACAGCGGGTCATTGGCCGGCAAGGCGGCGGCGCGGCTGCGCAGGGTGGCATCGTCGAGGGTGCCGAGCAGGCCGGAGATGGCGGCCTGGTTCTCGCTGCGCGCGGTGCCGGTCAGGCCTGCATGCGCACGGGCGCGTTCGGTGGCGGCGCCAAAGGCATCGCCGGTGGCCTGCAGGGCACTGGCGCGGGCCAGTGACCAGCGCGTGCGCAGGCTCGGGTGCACGTTGTCGGCATGATCCTTCAGCAGGGCCAGTGCCTGCGCCGGCTGCTTGTCGGCCAGCGCCAGCTCGGCGCTGGCCAGCTGGTAACGCTGCAGGCTGGCGCCGGTCAGCTGGCGGGCGGTCACCTGGCCCAGCAGGCTGCGCGCGCGCGCGCTGTCGCCGGCCAGGTGCCAGGCCCAGGCCGCATCGGCCAGTGCGTTGCTGCGGGCGCCGCCACGCAGGGTCGCGGCCAGCGCTTCCAGTTGCAGGGCGGCGTCGCGCGGCTTGCCTTGTTCAATCAGCGCCAGCGCCTGGCTCTGGGCCGGCGATTCGGGCGTGCTGACGAGGCTGGTGGTGGCACAACCGGCCAGCAGCATCAACGACAGCGACAGGGCAGAGATGCGTGCGGCGGGCTTGTTCATGATCGGGTCCATGCGATGAGGGCAGCGGCCTTGGCCAGGTACACGCTAGGATTCTACCCTTGCCCCGTGAGTACCGCTGAAATGAGTGTCCCAACCCTGTATGTCGTCGCCACGCCGATCGGCAACCTGGCCGATCTGAGCCCGCGCGCGCAGGAGGTATTGCGTTCGGTGGCGGCCATCTGCGCCGAGGACACCCGCCGCAGTGGCCAGCTGCTGTCCCATTTCGGCATCCAGCAGCCGCTGGTGGCCCTGCACGAACACAACGAAGAGGCCCTGGCCCAGCGCCTGGTGGCGCGGCTGCAGGCGGGCGAGTCGCTGGCGCTGGTCAGCGATGCCGGCACCCCGCTGGTCAGCGATCCGGGCTTCCGGCTGGTGCGTGCCGCGCGTGCTGCCGGCATCAAGGTCAGCCCGATTCCCGGCGCCTGCGCGGCCATCGCTGCGCTGAGCGTGGCCGGCCTGCCCAGCGACCGCTTCAGTTTCGAGGGATTCCTGCCGGCCAAGGCCAGCGGCCGCCGCGACCGCCTGCAGGGGCTGGCCGGCGAAGTGCGCACGATGGTGTTCTACGAATCCTCGCACCGCATCACCGAGTCGTTGGCCGACATGGCGGCGATCTTTGGCGGCGAGCGCCCGGCCGTGCTCGCGCGCGAGCTGACCAAGCTGTTCGAGACCGTGCTGGATGGCGACCTGGCCGGGTTGCTGGCGCAGGTGGAAGCCGATGACAACCAGCGCAAGGGCGAGTTCGTGGTGATGGTGCAGGGCGCCGGTGACGATGCCGAGGCGCAGCTGGCACATGGCCGGCACGTCTACGCCAAGCTGAGCGAGCACCTGCCACCGTCGACCGCGGCCAAGCTGGCGGCCGAGTTGACCGGCGCACCGCGCAAGGCGTTGTACGGCAGTTGAGTGGGTGAAGGAGATCCACGCCATGCGTGGATGAAAACACCCCGGAATGCAGTA
The DNA here is from genome assembly GCF_058783335.1 of Stenotrophomonas sp. FW305-C-20-S1. Classification (NCBI taxonomy): domain Bacteria; kingdom Pseudomonadati; phylum Pseudomonadota; class Gammaproteobacteria; order Lysobacterales; family Lysobacteraceae; genus Stenotrophomonas; species Stenotrophomonas sp. FW305-C-20-S1. The sequence continues at coordinate 54,483 of NZ_JBYTEK010000030.1, forward strand.
GATCCACGCCATGCGTGGATGAAGTGGCCCTGGACAAGGATGAGGACGATGTCGGCAAAAGGACTTTCACTGGTGTTGGCTCTGGTCGTTTCCGCCCACGCGTGGGCGGGCGAGGAGATCGATCCATCGGATCTGGGGCGTGGCTTCACCGGCTATGAGCTGTTCGATCCTGGCCTGGTGCAGTTGCGGCAGGGCCCGTATGTGGAAGGCAACCACGCGATCGTCATCTACACCGCCGCACGGGAGGCCGTGGACCTGGCCGAGGGCTGCCCGCAGGTGGACCCCGCTGCGCGCGAAGCGATCGAGCAGGCCTACCAGCAGATGGCGGCCAGCCAGCACCGGTATGTAAGTGCGCGCCAGTGGACGCGGCTGCGCGAGGCGCTGCACGGCAGCTACAAGCAGCCGCCGCTGCGTGGCGTGCTGGAATGTGGCGCGTTTGCCATGCAGGCCCCGCATTTCGATGAACGTATGGCGGGGCGCCTGCTCGCCCACACCGAGATGTCGCGCTCGGCCAACGGTGCCGTCGATGATCGCGCCGACGCGTTGCGGCCCGTGCTGGGGTTGGGGATGGCGGGAGGGACGCTGGTCAATCACGTGCTCAACGGCAGCAACGCCGAGCGGGCCGGCCTGAAGGCAAATGACGAGGTGCTGTCGGTGCAGGGCACCGCCGTGGCGACGACCTACGGCATCGAACAGGTCCTTCGCGCGTACGCGCCCGGGGATCGCATCCAGCTGAAGGTGCGCCGCACGGTGCTGGATCTGGCAACCGGCGCCTCGTCGCAGGAGCTGGATATCGCGCTGGTGCTCCAATCGCGGGCGGCGCTGCTGGCGCGTTGAGCCTGCAGGTGCGGTGTGCAGCCACGCGTGGCGTGGCTCTACTGCTGGGGCAGATGAACCGCACGCCGCAATCAAACCGGCAGGGCGGGCCCGCGTACGCTAGAATGCGCGCGGCGGAGTCGGCCAGACAGTCGCGTCATCCCTTCGGGGGTGCCGAGGAAAGTCCGGGCTCCATAGGGCAAGGTGCCAGGTAACGCCTGGGCGGCGCAAGCCGACGGAAAGTGCAACAGAAAGATACCGCCTACGTCTTCTTCGGAAGGCCGGTAAGGGTGAAATGGTGCGGTAAGAGCGCACCGCGAGTCTGGCAACAGACCGGTACGGCAAACCCCACCTGGAGCAAGACCAAATAGGGATCCATTGGCGCGGCCCGCGTTGGATCCGGGTAGGTTGCTTGAGCGTTGCGGCGACGTAACGCCTAGAGGAATGACTGTCCACGACAGAACCCGGCTTATCGGCCGGCTCCGCCCCTTCATTCCATCCACGTCCATCCGCGCATGGCGTGGATCTACCTATCGCCCTCCACGCAGGGTGTGTGGACCTGGTAGTGGGGGGGGGGGGGGGGGGGGGGGGGGGGGGGGGGGGGGGGGGGGGGGGGGGGGGGGGGGGGGGGGGGGGG
>NZ_JBYTEK010000002.1:0-182881 GCF_058783335.1 Stenotrophomonas sp. FW305-C-20-S1
GCAGCACGTCCAGCCGGGTGCCGTCGCCGTAATAGATCTTGAAACCGAAGCGCTCGGCGTTGTGGATCATCTCCACATCGTTGTCGATGATGGTCACGTCCACGTCGCGGGCCAGCAGCGACTGGCTGGCCACCTGGCCGAAGCGGCCGAAGCCGATCAGCAGCACGCTGCCGGACAGGCCATCGGCGGTATCCACGCCTTCCAGGCTGACGGTCGGCGTGGGCGCCACGCGCTTGTAGACCAGCACCACCAGCGGCGTCAGCGCCATCGACAGCACCACCACGGCAGTGAAGTTGGCATTGATGTCCAGGCTGATCACCCCGGCACTGGCTGCGGCCGAGAACAGCACGAAGGCGAACTCGCCGCCCTGCGCCATCAGCACGCCACGGTCCAGCGCCTGCGCGTGGTCACTGCCCATCAGGCGCGCCACCACGTAGATGCACAGCGCCTTGGCCGCCATCAGCGCCACCACCAGGCCGAGGATCATCGGCCAGTTGCCGGCCACCACGCCCAGATCCAGCGCCATGCCCACGCTGAGGAAGAACAGGCCCAGCAGGATGCCGCGGAACGGTTCGATGTCTGCTTCGATCTGGTGGCGGAAGGTCGATTCGCTCAGCAGCACGCCGGCCAGGAACGCGCCCATCGCCATCGACAACCCGGACAGCTGCATCAGCAGCGCCGCGCCCAGCACCACCAGCAGTGCGGCGGCGGTCATCACTTCGCGCGCTTTCGATTCGGCCAGCACGCGGAACAGCGGATTGAGCAGGAAGCGGCCGACCAGCACCAGGCCGACGATGGCGCCCACGCCGATCGCCACCGACATCCAGCGCGAGCCCTCGCCATCGGCGCTGCCGGCCGCCGGCGCCATCCACGCGACCAGCGCCAGCAACGGCACGATCAGCAGGTCCTCGAACAACAGGATCGAGACGATCTTCTGCCCCGACGGCAGCGCGATGTCGCCGCGCTCGGCCAGCAGTTGCATCACCACCGCAGTGGAAGTCAGCACGAAACCGGTGGCGCCGATGAAGGCGATCTGCCACGGCAGCCCGAACAGCTTGGCGATGCTGGTCAGCACCAGCGCGCAGGTGACGATCTGCAGCGTGCCCAGCCCGAAGATCTCCTTGCGCAGGCTCCACAGGTGCGAGGGCCGCATTTCCAGGCCGATGACGAACAGGAACATGACCACGCCGAGTTCGGCGGTATGCAGGATCGCCTGCGGGTCGGAGAACCAGCCCAGCCCGAACGGGCCGATCGCCAGGCCGGCGGCGAAGTAGCCCAGCACCGAGCCCAGGCCGAGCCGACGGAACAGCGGCACCATCACCACCGCTGCGCCCAACAGGGCGACGACCTTGACCAGCTCGCTGGTCGCTGCTTCTACCGCCATGCGGTGGGTTCCCCGGAAATCGAAATCGGCCTCAACGATAGTGCAACACCGATGACGGCAATAGCACGTGTGTTGCGTTTTATTGTCTTGGAGATGGAACGATAGCGGGAGTGGCCCTGGGCATCATCCCGAAACCATAATCGGTAGCGCCGGGCCATGCCCGGCGAATGTACCTGCGCGCAACGCTGCGCTCGCCGGGCATGGCCCGGCGCTACCGGGTTCACCCGCCCCGACAGAACGCGGCGTAATCGATATACCCCGGGAACGGCACGCCCGGTGCGCACAGCGGGCACTGCGGGTCGGGGCTGATGCGGGTCTCGCGGAAGCGCATGCCCAGCGCGTCAAAGCGCAGCAGGCGGCCCACCAACGGTTCGCCGATGCCCAGCAGCAGCTTCAGCACCTCGGTGGCCTGCAGCACACCTGCCAGGCCGGGCAGCACGCCCAGCACGCCGGCCTCGGAACAGTTCGGCGCGAACTCCGGCGGCGGCGGCTCCGGGAACAGGCAGCGATAGCACGGCGCCTCGCCGCGCTGGCGGCCCGCATCGAACACGCTCACCTGGCCATCGAAGCGCTCGATGGCGGCGTAGACCATCGGCGTGGCGTGCTTGATGCAGGCGTCGTTGAGCAGGTAGCGCAACGGGAAGTTGTCCGAACCGTCCAGCACCACGTCGACATCCTGCAGCAGGCGGTCCACGTTCTCCGAGGTGACCCGCTCGGGCACGGCCTCGACCTCGATGGACGGGTTCAACGCCAGCAGCCGCTCACGTGCCGAATCAACCTTCAGCTGGCCGACGCTGGCCTCGGTATGCACGATCTGCCGGTGCAGGTTGCTGCGCTCGACACGGTCGTGGTCGGCAAAACGCAGGTGCCCTACCCCGGCGGCCGCCAGGTAGAACCCGGCCGGCGCGCCCAGGCCGCCCGCCCCCAGCACCAGCACCCGCGACTGCTGCAGGCGGCGCTGCCCAGCCTCGCCCACCTGCGGCAGCAGCAGGTGGCGCGAATAGCGGTCGTAGAAATCGCGGTCGGCGGCGCTGGTCAGTGGCTGCACCAACGGCAGCGCCAGCTCGCGCCAGGCCACGGTGCCGCCGGCAACGGAGCTCACGTTCGTATAGCCCGCATCCAGCAGCGCCTGCGCTGCATCGGAAGAGCGCTTGCCGCTCTGGCAGATCAGCAGGATTTCCTGTTCCGGCAGCGGCAGGTGCGCGGCCGGATCGGCCAGCAGTTCATCCTTGGCCACGCCACGCGCGCCCTCGGCCATGCCGCCCGCGCGTTCGTGTGGCTGGCGCACATCGATCAGCACCGCACCATGGGCCACGCGCGCACGCGCCTGCTCGGGGGAAAGCTCTGGAATGCTCATGGCGTCCATTGTAGAGCCGGGCCCCATGTTGACGGAGCCGACGGCGCGTAGGACCCTCTGGCAGGTGAAACCATCGATCAATCCCGTACAGACCGAGCACCTGGTGCTCCGGCCGTTCTCATGCGCCGACGGCCCCGAGGTCTTCGCCGGCATCACGCCAACGCTGACCCGCTTCATGGCATTCGATCCGCCGGACTCTTTTGCGGCATTCGAAAAGATCGGCCAGGAATGGCTGCGCCTGATCGAGGAAGGCGCGGAATACACGTTCGTGATCCGGCATCTGCAGGACGGACGCTTTGTGGGCATCGCCGCCGTGCACCGCGCTACCGAGGGCGAACCCGAGCTTGGCATCTGGATAAGCGAGCGCGAGCACGGACAGGGCTACGGCCGCGAGGCAGTGCGCGCCGTCGTCCACTGGTGCGCGGAACGGCTCGCTGCGGTCGCCTATCGCTACCCGGTGGCGGTGGACAACGTGGCCAGCCGGCGGATTGCCGAAGCACTGGGCGGCCAGGTGGTCGGCACCGAGCAGAGCGCGAAGTTTGCGTCGGTGGCCTATCGGATTCCGGTGCCGGGGCTGCCTGGCTGAGGTTGCCGGCCAGCGGCCGGCACTACCGACAGGATCGCCACAACGAGAAAGGCGGCCCTGCGGCCGCCTTTTCGTGGATCACTTGCCCTTGACGTGCTTCATCAAGCGCCGCTTGGCCTTGACCTGCCGTTCGGTCAGCACGTTCTTCTTGCCTTCGTACGGGTTGGCACCCTCGCGGAAGATGAACTGCACCGGCGTACCGATCAGCTTGAAGCGCTTGCGGAAGAAGTTCTCCAGGTAGCGCTTGTACGACTCCTGCAGTTCCTTCAGGCGGGTGCCGTGCACGATGAAGGTCGGCGGGTTGGCGCCGGCCGGGTGCACGTAACGCAGCTTGGAGACGTGGCCGCGGATGGTCGGCGGCGGGTTGGTCTCGTAGGCCACTTCCAGCGCCTTGTTCACTTCGCTGGTGGTGAAGGTCTTGTTCGCCGATTCGTGCGCGCGGTGCACCGCACGGAACAGCTCACGCAGGCCCGAGCCGTGCTTGGCCGAGATGCGCACCGATTCGGCCCACGGCACGAAGCCGAGCCGCAGCGACAGCATCGTTTCGGCCTGCTCACGCTGGTAGTCGGTCAGGCCGTCCCACTTGTTGATCGCGATCACCAGCGCGCGGCCGGCATCCAGCACGGCGCCGAGCACGGTGGCGTCCTGGTCGGTCACGCCTTCGGTGGCATCGAGCATCAGCACGGCCACCTGGCACTGCTCGATCGACTGCATGGTCTTGACCACCGAGAACTTCTCGACGACCTCGTCCACGCGCGAACGGCGACGCAGGCCGGCGGTGTCGATCAGGCGGTACTCGCGGCCGTCACGCTCCAGGTCCACCGAGATCGAATCGCGGGTGGTGCCCGGCACGTCCGAGGCGATCATGCGCTCTTCGCCGAGGATGCGGTTGACCAGGGTCGACTTGCCCACGTTCGGGCGCCCGACGAAGGCGATGCGCACTCGGTTCGGATCGTTGTCCAGCTCTTCGCCGCTGCCCTCTTCCGGCAGGCGCTGGATGACCTCGTCAAGCAGGTCGTCCAGGCCCTGGCGGTGGGCAGCCGACACGGTCAGCATCTCGCTGAAGCCGTAGCGGGCGAACTCCGAACGCACGGTGTCCTCGTCGGTACCGTCGATCTTGTTGATCAGCAGCAGCGTCGGGCGCGACAGCTTGCGCAGCCAGGCCAGGATCTCATCGTCCATCGCCGACGTGCCCTCGCGGGCATCGACGACAAACAGGATCAGGTCAGCTTCGCCAGCGGCAGCGCGGGCCTGGCGCGTGGTAGCACCAGCCAGGCCTTCTTCTTCCTCTGCGATGCCGCCGGTATCGACGACGAGGAAATGGTTGTCCTCGTCAAGCCGGCAGACGCCATAGTTGCGGTCCCGGGTGACGCCGGGCTGGTCATGGACCAGGGCGTCACGTGTACGGGTCAGTGCATTGAATATGGTCGACTTGCCGACATTCGGCCGTCCAACCAGGGCGACCAAAGGCAGCATCGCGATTACTCCGTATTAATTTGCCAACCGGAATGCGGTCAGCTTGCCATCAACGTTCTGCACCAGCAGCACTCCATCGACGACGATTGGCTGGGCCAGAAGCGCATCACCGCCGCTTTTCGCCCGCGCCGCCATCGCGCCATCGGAGGCCTGCAGCCAATGCAGGTATCCCTTGTAGTCACCGACCACCACGTAGTCGCCGTGCAGCGCCGGACCGGTCAGCGAGCGCCGGGCCAGTGCGGTCTGCGACCACATCGCCGCGCCGCTGGCCTTGTCCAGGCCGAACACGCCGCCCTTGTTATCGGTAACGAAAACATTGCCCGAAGACACCGCCACGCCGCCGGCACCGCCGTGGTCGCGCGCCCACAGCGGGCGACCGGTCGGGCCTTCGATGGCCATGGTCTGGTTCTTGAAGCTGCTCACGAACAGCGTGTTGCCGTCGAGCACCGGGGCGCCATCGACGTCGGCCATGCGGTCCAGCTCGGTACGGCCTTCGCCGGTACCCACGTTCTGGTCCCACAGCGTGCGGCCGTCCTGCATGGCCAGCGCAGACACGCTGCCCTCGTCCTTGCCGATGAACAGCACGCCCGGACCGGCCACCACCGGCGCGTTGCCACGCACGGTCAGCGCCGGCAGCTCGCTGGGGTTGAACCACTTCTGGGTGCCGTTGCCGGCGTCGAACGCGGTGACGCGACCGTCATTGCTGCGCACGAAGACCATGCCCTGGGCAATGGCCGGCGCGGCGATCACTTCGTTGGGCACGCGTGCGCGCCACTTCTCGCTGCCATCGTTGATGTCCAGCGCGATCACCTGGCCATCGAGGGTACCGATGACCACCAGGTTCTCGCCGACGCCCGGACCACCGGACAGCCGCAGCTTGGCCTTCTTCTTTTCCTTCTTCGGCTCCCAGGTCCAGACCTTCTTGCCGGTCTGCAGGTCGATGGCGTGCACGCCACCGGTGATCGCCGCGGCGAACACGTGGCCATTGGCCACTGCCGGCCCCTGGCGCACGCCGATGCGGCGCTCGCCCTTGCCCAGGTTGACCGACCAGGCCTTGTTGACCTTCAGGGTCGGCTCGAACTTCACCAGTTCCGCCGGTTCCTGTGCCTTCTTCGCTGCTGCGTCCTTGCCGGCGAACCAGCCCTTCATGGTGCTGCAACCGGACAGCGCCATACCAAGCAGGAGTACGGTGGCGACGCGCGTGATCATGACCTTCTGACTCATCAAACCGACTCCGCAGGGGCGGCGACGGTGCCGCCGGCGTCCATAACCTTGGTTTCCAGCAGTCGCCGCTGCGGCGCTGCCACGTCCAGCGTCTTCAGCGCCTTCTCATACTGTTCGCGGGCCGCGTCACGCTTGCCCTGCGCCATCAGCGCATCGCCATGGATTTCCAGGCTGCTGCTGTCGGTGGCGTTGCCCAGCAGCTTGATCGCTTCATCGCCCTTGCCGGTAGCCACCAGCAGGCGTGCCACGCGCTGGTCGACCACGCGCTGCAGGTCGCCTTCGACCTTCACCGCGCGCAGGGTGGCCAGCGCCTCTTCATTCTTGCCGGCATCGACCTGGGCCTTGGCCAGCTGCAGCGCAGCCAGGTCGCCGTAGATGCTGGACGGGCCAGCCTCCAGCGCCTTGACCGCCTTCGCAGCGTCGTCGAGCTTGTTCTGCTGCAGGCCCACCAGGGCCTTCTGGTACTCGACATTGGCCGAAGCCAGCTTGCCGCCCTGATCCTTCTGGTACCACTGCCAGCCGGCAATGGCACCGATGGCGATGACTACGCCACCGAGGATGCTGGCACCATTCTTCCGCAGCCAGCTGCGGACGCGTTCACTTTGTTCGTGCTCGTCGAGCAGGTCGTCGATCGCCATGCGTACTCTCGCCCCGCCCATCGGGAGGGACCATTGGGATTATCGAAGGTGGTGAAACCGCGCCTCAGTGTGAAACCGGGACAACGGAGCCTTCAGAGGATACCTGAAAGCGCGCCACGTTGGCTCGCTGATAGGGCGTCAGATCGACGATAGCGCCATTCTGCTGAACCTGGACCGCCGAGGCGTTGCCCAGAGTGACCCGGGCCACCTGGCCGGGGGTGAAGCTGCGGGTCTCGCCCGCCTTGATCAACGCCTTCTCGACGCTGCCGCCATCCGGACCGGCAATATCGACCCAGCTGTCGCCGCTGAACTGCATGTCCAGGTTGGCGGCAGCGGCCGGCGCAGCGCGTGGCACCGGGGCCAGCGAGGCAACGTAGGGGGTAGCAGTCGGCTTGGTGACAGGTGCGGCCGCCACTTCGGCGGGCGCCGCGGCGGCGGACCCGGGACCGGCCGGGGTAACCGGTACGGCGGCCGGGATCACATCCAGCGAGGCGGTGTTCGGCGAAGGTGCGGTGCCATCGAAGTGGCCCCGGGTGGCGAACCAGACCGGGACCGCCAGCACGGCGGTAATACCGACATACAGCGCACGGCGGCCGAGATTCTCGGCGATCCGGCGCGCACGCGGGGTATGGGTGTGGCTGACCAGGGTCGGCGGAACCACCGGGCCAACCTGCGCCTGTTCCAGCAGTTCGCTGACATCGACGCCCAGCAGGCGGGCGTAGCTGCGCAGCTGGCCGCGCACGAACACCGGCGCCCCCAGCTTCTCCCACTGCTCCTGCTCGAGCGACCTCACCACTTGAACCGGCATGCGCAGGCGCTGGCCGACATCTTCGAGGGTCAGTCCGGCGGCCTCGCGGGCCTGGCGCAGGCGGGTGCCGCAGCCGGCCACAGTCTCGAGATCGCTCACAGTCTGGTCATCAATCACAATGCATCAACCCTGGAGTTAGGAGCCCGCGTCCTGCGGAAATTCCTGTCGAATCCGCTGAAGATAGCGATCAGATGCTGCCTGATCACCCAGTCGCGCCTCGATTTCAGACGCAAGTTGTAACACGGAACGCGTGGCCGGTGCAGCCGCAATCCTACGTTCGGCGAAGGCCCGGGCTTCCATGAACTGGCCGCGACGGAAGCTCAGCTGGGCCATCGCCTCCAACGCGACCGGGTTGCCAGGTACGTGGGAAAGGGAGGCGCGCAGGTCGCGTTCGGCGCGATCAAGCTGCCCGGCATCCAACGCACAGCTGCCGCCGTTGGCCTGCGCCTCGGCCGGCGTGGTGTAGCTGCGCGCCTGCAGCGCACGATCGAACCAGGCCAGTGACTCGGCAGCCTGTCCGTTCTGGCACAGCCAGGCACCATAATTGTTGAGCACGTCCCCCCGCTGCGGCGCCAGTTCGGCGGCCCTGCGGAAACCTTCCCCGGCCTGTCGGGTGCGGCCACGCTGATCATCGATGCCGGCCAGCAGCACCAGTGCATCGGGGTCGGCAGGCGCCAGCTTGATCGCATCGCGCGTCTTGCGCTCGGCCGCATCGAGGTTGCCGCTCTGCATGTCGCGGGCGGCCAAGGCGAGCAGATCCGCGGCGCGGACCTGCCGGCGAACACCTTCGGGGTCGCGGACCGAATAGACCGTCGCCTGGCTGGGGCCCAGCTTGGCCTTGGGTTGCGACTTGCAAGCGGTGACCGAGAGGGCCAGCACGGCTGCAAGCAGCGCCAGCCAGAAGCGGTCAGGCCGCGGCATCGCTCCCCTTCCCCGCCTGCAGCGTCTTGTTGAACTCGGCCTGGCGGCGCGTGCGATCCATCACCTGACCCTTGAGCTGGCCACAGGCGGCGTCGATATCGTCGCCACGGGTGCGGCGCACCATGGTCAGCACGTTGCTGTCGAGCAGGATCTTCTGGAAGGCGCGGATATGCGCTTCTTCGGAACGCTCGTAGCGGGTACCCGGGAACGGGTTGAACGGGATCAGGTTGACCTTGCCCGAATCCTTGGCCTGCACCGCGTTGTCGAACTGGCGCATCAGGCGGGCCAGCTCGCGGGCATGCTCGGGCTTGTCGTTGATGCCCTTCATCAGGGTGTATTCGAAGGTGACCGATTCGCGGCGCTTGTTGGCGCGCAGGTAACGTGCGCACGAAGCCATCAGCTCGGCGATCGGATACTTCTTGTTGAGCGGCACGAGGGTCTCGCGCAGCTCGTCGTTCGGCGCATGCAGCGACACCGCCAGCGACACGTCGCTTTCGGTGGACAGGCGGTCGATCTGCGGCACCAGGCCGGAGGTCGACAGGGTCACGCGCTTGTTGGCCAGGCCGTAGCCCAGGTCGTCGCGCATCACGCTCATGGCGCGCACGACGTTGTCGAAATTCATCAGCGGCTCGCCCATGCCCATCATCACCACGTTGGTGAGGCGGCGCATCTGGTGCGGCACGTTGCCCAGGTGGCGCGCCGCGATCCACACCTGGCCGATGATCTCGGCGGTGGTCAGGTTGCGGTTGAAGCCCTGGGTGGCGGTGGAGCAGAACGTGCAGTTCAGGCCACAACCGACCTGCGAGGACACGCACAGCGTGCCGCGGGTCTTGTCGGGGATGTACACGGTCTCGATGGCGTTCTTGCCATCCACGCCCATCGCCAGCAGCCACTTGTGGGTGCCGTCGGCGGAGGGCTTGTCGAAGATGATGTTCGGGACGAGGACCTCGGCATGCTCCTGCAGCTTGGCGCGCAGAACCTTGCCGAGGTCGGTCATCTCATCGAACTCGGTGACGTAGCGATGGTGGATCCACTTCATCACCTGATGGGCGCGGAATTTCTTCTCGCCGAGAACCTCGACGAAAAACTTCTCCAGGCCCGCGCGATCGAGGTCGAGCAGGTTCTGCTTGCCAGCCGTGGGTGCCGACTTCGGCAGCGGCTGGATGGCGATTTTCTGTACGACCTCGTTCACGGCATTACTCTCAGCGCGAGACGACTTCGGTGGCGGCGAAGAAGTACGCGATTTCAATCGCGGCATTCTCGACCGAGTCCGAGCCGTGGGCGGCATTGGCATCGATGGATTCGGCGAAGTCGGCGCGGATGGTGCCCGCAGCGGCTTCCTTCGGGTTGGTGGCGCCCAGCAGGTCGCGGTGGGCCAGGACGGCGTTCTCGCCTTCCAGGGCCTGGATCATCACCGGGCCGGAGATCATGAACTCGACCAGTGCGTTGAAGAACGGACGCTCGCGGTGCACGGCGTAGAAGCCTTCGGCTTCACGGCGCGACAGCTGCTTGTACTTGGCGGCCACGACCTTCAGGCCGGCCTTTTCGAAGCGGGCGTAGATTTCGCCGATGACGTTCTTGGCAACGGCGTCCGGCTTGATGATCGAAAGGGTGCGCTCCAGCGCCATGGGATGTCTCCAATGGAATCGGGCCGCTGATGGCCCGAAGGGTAACAAAAAAAAAGCCGCGTCGAAACGCGGGCTTAGCCTGATAAACGTGCGCGGATTGTAAAAGATAAAGCGGCAGGGTGGTAGTGCCGGCCGGTGGCCGGCATTGGGCGCAGGGGTCGGATCCCCGCAGGGGCTCTGACCCCATTACGGGGCCAGCACCGGGGTCGGAGCCCCGGGGGGATCCGACCCCAGCCACCACCCCATTCACCCACCTGAGCGGATTCTGACCAGCCCGAGCATTTTTGCTGCACTGCAAAATGCCATACGGTACCGTCTGGTTCTAGTATCAAACAATCGTTTGATTAAGGTCCGCCCGCCCGATGGCCAAGCCCGCCCACTTCTCGACCAAGGACCGGATCCTCGGCGCCGCCGAGGAGCTGTTCGCCCAGCACGGCTTTGCCGGCACCTCGCTGCGCCAGGTCACCAGCCAGGCAGACGTCAACATCGCTGCGGTCAACTACCACTTCGGCTCCAAGGAAAACCTGGTCAACGAGGTGTTCCGCCGCCGCATGGACGAGATGACCGGCGCCCGCCTGGCCCAGCTAGAGCGTGCCCGCAACGAACACCCCGGGCAACTGCGGCCGGTGCTCGCCGCCTTCGTCGAGCCGGCCCTGGCGCTGGCCCAGGACCGCCAGAACGGCGGCGCCTTCGTCCGCGTGATCGCCCGTGCCTACGCTGAAAAGAACGACAACCTGCGCAAGTTCCTGTCCGACCACTACGGCCACGTGCTGCGTGAGTTCGGAAAGGCGATCGCCACCTGCGTGCCCGGCCTGAGCAAGGAAGAGCTCTATTGGCGCCTGGATTTCCTCGCTGGCTCGCTGACCTATGCCATGGCCGATTTCGGGCTGATCAAGCGACCTGCCGGTGTCACCGAAACGGCGCATCGTGCCCATGCCGCCCATGAACTGATCCATTTCGCCGAGGCCGGATTCCGCGCCGCCGCCCGCAGCGGCAGCGCCCTGCCCGCCTCCATTGATTCCACCCAGTAACTGCTGACCAACAAAGGCCCTACACCATGTCCAATTCCCTGCTAGTCCGCCGCGCCGCCGTGCTGGGTGCCGGCGTCATGGGTGCCCAGATCGCCGCCCACCTCACCAATGCCGGCGTCGACACCGTGCTGTTCGACCTGCCTGCCAAGGAAGGTCCGGCCGATGGCATCGTGCTGAAGTCGATCGCCAACCTCGGCAAGCTGAGCCCGGCGCCGCTGGCCAGCAAGTCGCTGGCCGAAGCCATCACCCCGGCCAACTACGAGACCGGCCTGGAGCAGCTGAAGGACTGTGACCTGATCATCGAGGCGATCGCCGAGCGCATGGACTGGAAGCAGGACCTGTACAAGAAGATCGCCCCGTTCGTGGCCGACCACGCCGTGCTGGCCTCCAACACCTCGGGCCTGGGCATCAACAAGCTGGCCGACGTGCTGCCCGAACAGCTGCGCCACCGTTTCTGCGGCGTGCATTTCTTCAACCCGCCGCGCTACATGCACCTGGCCGAGCTGATCCCGGCCACCACCACCGACGCCAGCGTGCTGGAAGGCCTGGAAGCGTTCCTGGTCACCACCCTGGGCAAGGGCGTGGTGTACGCCAAGGACACCCCGAACTTCATCGGCAACCGCATCGGCGTGTTCTCGATCCTGTCCACCATCCACCACACCCAGGAATTCGGCCTGGGCTTCGACGAAGTGGACGGCCTGACCGGCCCGCTGGTCGGCCGCCCGAAGTCGGCCACCTACCGCACCTCCGACGTGGTCGGCCTGGACACCATGGCCCACGTCATCAAGACCATGGGCGATACCCTGCCCAACGACCCGTGGCATGAGTTCTTCAAGTCGCCGAAGTGGCTGGATGCGCTGATTGCCAAGGGCGCACTGGGCCAGAAGACCGGCGCCGGCATCTTCCGCAAGGTCGGCAAGGACATCGTGGTGCTGGACCTGGAAAAGCAGGACTACCGTCCGGCTGACCGCGCCGCCGCACCGGAAGTGGTCGAGATCCTGAAGATCAAGAACCCGGCCGAGAAGTTCGCCAAGCTGCGCGAGAGCCAGCACCCGCAGGCGCAGTTCCTGTGGGCGACCTTCCGCGACCTGTTCCACTACAGCGCCTACCACCTGGCCGACATCGCCGAGACCGCGCGCGACGTCGATCTGGCCATCCGCTGGGGCTACGGCTGGTCGCTGGGCCCGTTCGAAACCTGGCAGGCTGCCGGCTGGAAGCAGGTCGCGCAGTGGATCGCCGATGACATCGTCGCTGGCAAGAGCATGAGCAATGCGCCGCTGCCGGACTGGGTGTTCGATGGCCGCGATGGCGTGCATGCCGCCGAGGGCAGCTACAGCCCGTCGCGCAACGCCAAGCTGCCGCGTTCGTCGCTGCCGGTGTACCAGCGCCAGCGCTTCCCCGATCCGCTGCTGGGCGAGAAGTTCGCGCCGGGCGAGACCGTGTTCGAGAATGACGGCCTGCGCATGTGGCACGACGGCGATGGCATTGCCGTGGTCAGCTTCAAGACCAAGATGAACACCGTGTCCGACCATGTGCTGGATGGCCTGCAGGAATGCGTCACCCGCGCCGAGAAGGACTTCCAGGGCCTGGTGATCTGGCAGCAGAAGGAGCCCTTCTCCGCCGGTGCCGACCTGGCTGGCGCCCTCGGCCTGCTACAGGCCGGCAAGGTCGACCAGTTCGAAGAAATGGTGCACAACTTCCAGCGCACCAGCCAGCGCATCAAGTACTCGCTGGTGCCGGTGGTGGCTGCCGTGCGCGGCCTGGCCCTGGGTGGCGGCTGCGAGTTCCAGATGCACAGCGCCAAGACCGTGGCCTTCCTGGAAAGCTACATCGGTCTGGTCGAGGCCGGCGTCGGCCTGCTGCCCGCAGGCGGCGGCCTGAAGGAACTGGCCGTGCGCGCATCGCAGGCCGCCGGCCCGGGCGGTGACGTGTTCGCCGAACTGAAGAAGACCTTCGAGACCGTGGCGATGGCCAAGGTGTCCAACTCGGCGGTCAACGCCCAGGAACTGGGCCTGCTGCGCAGCACCGACAAGGTGGTGTTCAACAGCTACGAGGCCCTGTACATCGCCAAGGCCGAAGCACGCGCCCTGGCCGAAGCGGGCTACCGTCCGCCGCTGCCGGCACGCCGCATCCAGGTGGCCGGCGACGTCGGCATCGCCACCTTCAAGATGATGCTGGTCAACATGCTGGAAGGCCGCTTCATCAGCCCGTACGACTACGAGATCGCCGAGCGCATCGCCACCGTGCTGTGCGGCGGCAAGGTCGACCGCGGCACCCTGGTCGACGAAGAGTGGCTGCTGACCCTGGAGCGCAAGCACTTCGTCGAACTGGCCCAGCAGGAAAAGACCCAGGCCCGCATCGCGCACATGCTGAAGACCGGCAAGCCGCTGCGGAACTGACGGAAGACATCGGTAGTGCCGGCCGCTGGCCGGCAACCTCTTCCAACCCCTATTCAAGAGATCACTGCAATGACCAAGCAAATCCAGGACGCCTACATCGTCGCCGCCACCCGCACCCCGGTTGGCAAGGCGCCCAAGGGCATGTTCCGCAACACCCGCCCCGACGACATGCTCGCCCACGTGCTGCGCAGCGTCGTGGCGCAGGCGCCGGGCGTGGACGTCAACCGCATCGATGACGCGATCATCGGCTGCGCGATGCCCGAAGCCGAGCAGGGCATGAACGTGGCCCGCATCGGCGTGCTGCTGGCCGGCCTGCCGAACACCATTGCCGCGCAGACCGTGAACCGCTTCTGCTCCTCCGGCCTGCAGGCGGTGGCGCAGGCGGCCGACGCGATCCGCCTTGGCAACGCCGACCTGATGCTGGCCGGCGGCACCGAATCGATGTCGATGGTGCCGATGATGGGCAACAAGATCGCGATGGCCCCGAGCGTGTTCGACAACGACCACGTCGCCATCGCCTACGGCATGGGCATCACCGCCGAGAAGGTCGCTGAAGAGTGGAAGGTCTCGCGCGAAGAACAGGACGCGTTCGCCCTGGCCTCGCACCAGAAGGCCATGGCCGCCATCCAGAACGGCGACTTCAAGGACGAGATCAGCCCGTACGAGATCGTCTCGCACCAGCCCGACCTGGCCGACGGTAAGCGCATCATCACCCGCAACAAGGTGGCCGACACCGACGAAGGCCCGCGCCCGGATTCCTCCGCTGAAGGCCTGGCCAAGCTGCGCCCGGTGTTCCGCAACGGCCAGTTCGGCGGCACCGTCACTGCCGGCAACTCCTCGCAGATGAGCGATGGCGCCGGCGCAGTGCTGCTGGCGTCGGAACAGGCGATCAAGGATTACGGCCTGACCCCGCTGGCCCGATTCGTCAGCTTCTCGGTGGCTGGTGTGCGCCCGGAAGTGATGGGCATCGGCCCGATCGCCGCGATTCCGAAGGCACTGAAGCAGGCCGGCCTGACCCAGGATCAGCTGGACTGGATCGAGCTCAACGAAGCCTTCGCCGCGCAGTCGCTGGCCGTGATCCGCGATTGCGGCCTGGACCCGAGCAAGGTCAATCCGCTGGGCGGCGCGATTGCGCTGGGCCATCCGCTGGGTGCGACCGGCGCGATCCGTACCGCGACCCTGCTGCACGGCCTGCGCCGTCGCCAGCAGAAGTACGGCATGGTGACGATGTGCATCGGCACCGGCATGGGTGCGGCGGGCATTTTCGAGGCGCTGTAAGGTTCAAGGCGTTGCCGGCGGACCTGTCGGTTTGCGGAAGGGCCCGGGCGGGTGAGACTGCCCGGGACACGCCGTAAACCCGTCCCTGGGGGCTTGGCAGCGGCATCCATGCCGCTGACAGTCCCGGCCAGCCTCACCCACCCGAGCCACCCAACATTCCGCGCAGCGGAGGGATGAGCAAAGGTAGTAGATCCACGCCATGCGTGGATGCTTTCGGCCTTGGGGTCAGAGCCCTTTGCTGCGCAAAGGGATCCGACCCCGACCCACGAAAAAAGGCAGCCAATGGCTGCCTTTTTGCTCTTGCTTCTGCCTTTGATTCCGCCCTGCCCGTCCGCGCCCGCAGGAAACTGTCGAGAGGCGTGGGCAGGCCGCTGCAGGACCGTTGGCGCCATGGATGGCGCCATCGAGCCCCCAAGGATGGGTTTACGGCGTGTCCTGCAGCGGCCTGCCTGCGCCTCCCCCAGCTATGCAGTAAGGCGCTGCCGGAGCGCTTGAAAACCCTTACTCCGCCAGCATCGCCGCCAGCTTCTCGCGCGCCGGGCCGGCCAGCTTCGGGTTGTCCAGCGCGAAGCGGATCGTCGCCTCGACCAGCCCCAGATGGGTGCCGCAGTCGAAACGGGTGCCCTCGAAACGATAGGCATCGACCTCGTCGGTCTTCAGCAGTTCGGCGATCGCATCGGTCAGCTGGATCTCGCCACCGGCACCGGTGCGGGTCTGCTCAAGCAGTTCGAAGATCTTCGGGCTCAGCACGTAGCGCCCCACCACCGCCAGGTCACTCGGTGCGTCTTCCGGCTTGGGCTTCTCCACGATCTGCGAGATACGCCCCTTGCGGCCATCGAACGCCTCGGTGGCGACGATGCCGTAACTGGCCGTCTTGTCGTGGGGCACGTCCTCCACGGCGATGACGCTGGCACCGCTGGCCTCGTTGAGGTCGGCCATCTGCTTCAGCGCACCCGCGCCGCGGTTCCAGATCAGATCGTCGGGCAGCAGCACGGCGAACGGCTCGTCACCGATGACCGCCTTGGCGCACAGCACCGCATGGCCCAGGCCCAGAGCCTCGGCCTGGGTGACGAAGATCGCGCGCACGCCTTCCGGCAGCACATGGCGGATCAATTCGAGCTGCTCGTGCTTGCCCGCGCGCTCGAGCTTCTGCTCCAGCTCGTAGGCCTTGTCGAAATAGTCGGCGACGGCATGCTTGTAACGGTTGGTGATGAACACCAGGGTGTCACAGCCTGCTTCGATCGCCTCATCCACGGCGTACTGGATCAGCGGCCGATCGATGATCGGCAGCATCTCCTTCGGCACCGTCTTGGTCGCCGGAAGAAAACGCGTGCCCAGACCCGCCACCGGGAATACCGCCTTGCGAATGCGCTTGCTCATTGGTGCCTGTTGGCCTCACGTGCCGGAAAGGGCACAACCTTAGCGGATGAAATGTAAGCATCCTGTTCGATTGGCGAGAATTCCGGCATGGTCGCAAACAGGATTTCCTGGATCGTATCGATGTCGTACCGGGCAATGGCCTCGCGCAGCTTCGGCACGTTGCCCAGCACGATGTCCCGCGAGAACGAACGGACGCCGGCCTCGAGGATCTTCGGGTGCGCGGTCGGCCGGTAGTCCTCGTCGGAATAGAAAAGCGTCTCGTGCAGCTTCTCGCCCTGGCGCAGGCCGGTATAGATGATCGGAATTTCCTTGTAGGGCTGCTTTCCCGCCAGGCGGATCATCTGCTCGGCCAACACCCGGATCGGCACGGGCTCGCCCATGTCCAGGGTGTAGATCGCGCCGTGCGACGCCGACGCGGCCGCCTGCAGGATCAGCTGGCACGCCTCGGGAATGGTCATGAAATAGCGGCTGACCTCCGGGTCTGTCACCGTGACCGGGCCGCCCTTGAGGATCTGCTCGCGGAACAGCGGCACCACGCTGCCGGCCGACGCCAGCACGTTGCCGAAACGCACGGTCACGAAACGGGTGTGCGTGGACTTCTGGTCCAGGCTCTGGCAGATCATCTCCGCATAGCGCTTGCTGGCGCCCAGCGCATTGACCGGGTCCACCGCCTTGTCGGTCGAGATGAACACAAAGTGCTCGACGTGGGCTTCCAGGCAGGCGCGGGCCACGTTCTCGGTAGCCAGGATGTTGTTGCGCACGGCTTCACGCAGCTGACGCTCCAGCACCGGCACGTGCTTGTAGGCAGCCGCATGGAAAGCGGTGTCGACCGGGTGCAGCGACAGCGCGTGGCGGATCACTGCGGGATCGCCACAGTCACCGAGCACCGCTTCGATCTCGACATCGGGGAAGCTGCGGCGCAGCTCGCCCTCGATGGTCAACAGCAGCAGCTCACTGATCTCCAGCAGCACGATACGACCGGCGCCATGGCGCGCGCACTGGCGGCACAACTCGGACCCGATCGAGCCACCGGCACCGGTCACCATCACCGTGCGCCCGCCCAACCAGCCACGGATGAGGTTCCAGTCCGGCATGATCGGCTTGCGGCCGAGCAGATCTTCGATCGCCACTTCCTTCAGCTGCCCCGGCAGCGACTGCCCCTGCAGGATGTCGCTGAGCTTGGGCACCGTGCGGAACGGAATGCCGGTGCTCTCGCAGATGGCCACCACGCGCTGCATGCCGACGGCATCGAGCGAAGGCATGGCAATCACCAGCAGCTTGGCTGCGGTCTCGCGGGCCACTGCCGGTGCATCGTCCAGCGTGCCCAGGATTGGCAGGCTCTGCAGCTTGGCCCCTCGCAGGTGCGGCGCATCATCGAGCAGGCCGACCGGCTCGAAATTGCCGGACCGGCGCAGGTCGCGCACCAGGGTCTCGGCGGCCTGTCCGGCGCCGAGAATCAGCACCCGGCGCGCGCTCGAGTCGGACTGCAGCGACTGATAGTCCTTCCATGCCCGGTACAGGAGGCGTGGGGCGCCCAGCAGTGCCGACAGTGCGAACGGATAGATCACCAGCACCGACATCGGCACGCCGTTGAAGCGCTTCCAGGCCAGTACCAGAACAATGGCGATCAGGCCGATGAAGCTGGCCTTGAAGATGTTCAGCAAGTCGCTGACGCTGGCAAAGCGCCACAGACCGCGATAGAGGCCGATACGCCAGAACACCAGCCCCTGCAGCGCCAGTACCAGCGTGGTGTCTACGTTCCACAACGGCAATGCGGGAGCGTCGGCAAGGATCGAGTACCGACCCGCATGCAACAGCTGCCAACAGGCCCATACCATGAACAAGTCGTGGCAGACGATGGCCGTACGCGGCATCAGGCCGAGGATTCTGTCCCGCCAAGGTGAAGACATAGATCGAATAATTCCTTATCGGTGGCGCAATCCATTGCGCAGGAGGAGCCACAGCAGGGTCAGCGCGGCAAACCACGCGACCGCTACGGCAGCCTCCCACCTCGGCTGCAAATTGGTGCAGATATTGAACACTGTAATACTGAACAGGCCCAAAACAAAGTACATCCCTGTCACCAGGGCATGGCTGGCTCCTGCCTGCACCGCGCGCTGGTAGACATGCTGGGTGTGGGGTTCCATCCAGCGTTGGCCTGAAAGCATGCGCGCCAACAGCGTGAAGCCCGCGTCCACAAGGAATGCAGACAACGGCAGCAACAGCAGGATCCAGTTGATATCGGTATGCACTGCAGCGACAGCCAGCACGACGGCCACGGCGTAGCCCAGCGCGCCACTGCCGACATCACCCATGAAGATCCGCGCCTGCGGGAAATTGAACGGCAGAAAACCCAGGCAGGCGAGGCCGAGAACAACGGCCACCAGCGAATAAGGCCAAGGCAGCACGGTGGCAAAGCCCAGCGCAACGATGACGGCCTGGCTGCTGGCAATCCCGTTGATGCCATCCATGAAGTTCCAGATGTTGATCAGCGAGGCGGTGAAGAACAGCACCAGCAGGCTCAACAGCCAGCTGCCGCCGTGCATCTTGACCAGCCCTGCCAGCAAGGCAGCGGCGAGGAAATGCACCAGCAAACGGCGCATGGCTGGCAGCGGCCGATGGTCATCCCACCAGCCAATGCCGGCCACCAGCAGCAGGCCAAGGCTGGCAACAGCCAGGCTGGGCGCGGCGTCCGGCCAGAAAAAAGCGGCCACGGCCGCGGCAACCAGCAGACTGATCACGATGGCGATGCCGCCACCGCGAGGGGTGGCGACACTATGGCTGCGGCGCTCGCCGGGCTGATCCAGCAGCTGCCTGCGCAGCGCATACACGCGCGCCGCCCAGGTCAATGCCGCGCTGAGCAGGGCCAGGCCCAGCAGCGCGACCATCACAAGCCATGGCATGGTTCAGAGCACCGCGTAGTTCAACAGCGGCTTGACCGTGCCCCATTCCTTGCAGCTGGGGCATTGCCAATGGTGGGTACGCGCGCCGAATCCGCAGCGTGTGCAGCGGTAGGCGGGATTGCGCACCAGCAACTGATCGGTGATGTGCTTGAGGTCGTGCAGGGTCGCGGTGGAATCTGCGCCCTCGGCCAGGGTGAGGTCGATCAGCGCCGATTCGCCACGCACCGATGGGCGATCCTTGAGCTGGCGGCCGAGGTAAGCGCGGGCAGGTGCAACACCCTCCTGCTCTTCCATCAGACGGGTCAGCGCCAGCACCGGGGCGATGCCGCGGTAATGCTCGGTCATCTCGGACAGGAACGCGCGCGCGCCGCCGAGGTCGCCGACCTTGCGGTAGTTTTCCATCAGCGCCGGCAGCACTTCCGGCAGGTACTCCGGATCGTTGCGGGCGGCACGCTCGAAGGCACGCACGGCGGCCTCGGCGTTGCCTGCATCGGTTTCCAGGCGGCCCTCGATGATGCCGGCACGGACCGACATGGCATCGGCCTGGTAGGCGCGGGCAATGGCCGCCCTCGCCTCTTCCAGCTTGCCAGCGCCACGGAAGCGCTCGGCGAGCTCGCATTCAAACTGTCCGATCAGCTTGCCCATCGGCTCGCCGGTGACATCTTCGAAGCGGGTGGCGTTGTCGATCGCCTTTTCCCAGTCGCGCTCGGCCTGGTAGATGCCGATCAGGTGCTTGAGCGCCTGCGGTGCCCGCTGGTCCAGCTGTGCCAGTTCGGTGAACACGGTTTCGGCACGGTCCAGCAGGCCAGACTTCATGTAGTCCTCGCCCAGTGCCAGCAGCGCCTGCACGCGCTGCGCGTCGCTCAGGTCCTGGCGGTTGACCAGCCCCTGGTGCAGACGGATCGCGCGATCCACTTCACCACGGCGACGGAACAGATGACCCAACGCGACCTGGGTCTCGAAGGTTTCCTTGTCCAGCTCGGCGATGTGCAGGAACAGTTCGATGGCCTTGTCCGGCTGCTCGTTGAGCAGGTAGTTCAGGCCACGGAAATAGGTGCTGGACAGGTGGCTGACCTGGTTGTCACCGTGGCGTTGTCCGCCGCGGCGTCCGATCACCCAGCCGGCCAGGGCCGCCAACGGCAGGCACAGGAAGAACCAGAACCACTCGGAAACGAATTCCATCGTCGATCAACGTCCATCAAAAGATTGGGAGGGGGCAACCGGCGCCGACGGTGCGGCCGCCGACTTGTTGGCTCGGCGCAGCTGGCTGTAGAGCGGAATGACCACGCTTACCAGCACCAGGCCAGCGCCGACCACGACACCAATCAGCAGGGCGGCGATCAGCGCCACACCGACGGACGTGTTCAACTGGGTAAACAGCAGGTTGATCGACATGGCCGTCATGTTGACCGCACCGATGATCAGACCAAGGATCAGAACCGCCAGCAGGACCAGCAGACGAAAAACTTTCATGCGACAGCTCCATTGGCAGGAGGCCGTAGCTTATCCGACTCGTGGTGGGATTCGCACGAAGTCGCGCGACGGATGGCTCAGGCCGGATCTGCGTCCAGCGGCAGCACACTGCTGACCCGCTCGCGCAATTCCTTGCCTGGCTTGAAATGAGGGACATGCTTGCCCGGCAGGGCAACCGATTCGCCGGTCTTCGGGTTGCGACCCAGGCGCGGCGGACGGTAGTGCAGCGAAAAGCTGCCGAAGCCGCGGATCTCGATGCGATCGCCAGCCGACAGTGAGCCCCCCATCATTTCCAGCAATGACTTGACCGCCAGATCGACATCATCGGCCTTCAGGTGCGCCTGCCGGCGCGCAAGGATTTCGATCAGTTCGGATTTGGTCATTACCGGCTCACATCAGGGGCATCTCAGCCTGAAACGGCCCGGGCAGTGCCCGGGCCGTCCAGGAAACAACGAACAGCGTAAGGCCGATATTACTCGGACTTGTTGCCGTTCAGCTGTGCACGCAGCAGCGCGCCCAGCTGGGTGGTGCCGCTGGAAGCCGAAGAGGACTGGTATTCCTCCAGCACTTCGCGCATTTCCGCGTCGTCCTTGGCCTTGATCGACAGCTGCAGGGTACGACCCTTGCGATCCATGCCCACGAACTTGGCTTCAACCTTGTCGCCGACCTTCAGGTGCTGGGTCGCGTCGTCAACACGCTCGTTGGCGATGTCGCGAGCTGCAACATAGCCTTCGATGCCGTCGGACAGCTCGATGATCGCGCCCTTGGCGTCGACTTCCTTCACCACGCCTTCGACCTTGGAGCCCTTCGGATTGGTCGCCATGTACTGGCCGAACGGATCCTGCTCCAGCTGCTTGACGCCCAGCGAAATGCGCTCGCGCTCCGGATCGACGGCCAGGACGACTGCGTCCAGGTTGTCGCCCTTCTTGAAGTTGCGAACGATGTCTTCGCCAGTGGTCGCCCAGCTGATGTCGGACAGGTGAACCAGGCCGTCGATGCCGCCGTCCAGGCCGATGAAGATGCCGAAGTCGGTGATCGACTTGATCTGGCCCGACACCTTGTCACCCTTCTTGTGGGTGGCAGCGAAGGTTTCCCACGGATTGGCGGCAACCTGCTTCATGCCCAGCGAGATGCGGCGACGCTCCTCGTCGACGTCCAGGACCATGACTTCAACTTCGTCACCGACCTGCACAACCTTGGACGGGTTGACGTTCTTGTTGGTCCAATCCATCTCGGAAACGTGCACCAGACCTTCGACGCCCGGCTCGATTTCGACGAATGCGCCGTAATCGGTGACGTTGGAGACCTTGCCGAACACGCGGCTGTTGGCCGGGTAACGACGGGCGATGTTATCCCACGGATCTTCGCCCAGCTGCTTCAGGCCCAGCGAAACGCGGTTGCGCTCGCGGTCGAACTTCAGCACGCGCACGTCCAGCTCGTCGCCGACATTGACAACTTCGGACGGATGGCGCACGCGCTTCCATGCCATGTCGGTGATGTGCAGCAGGCCGTCGATGCCGCCCAGGTCCACGAATGCGCCGTAATCGGTCAGGTTCTTGACGACACCCTTCAGGATCGCGCCTTCCTGCAGCTTGTCCATCAGCTGCTCGCGCTCTTCCGAGTGCTCGCTTTCGACGACAGCGCGGCGCGAGACCACGACGTTGTTGCGCTTGCGGTCAAGCTTGATGAGCTTGAATTCCAGCTCCTTGCCTTCCAGGTAGGCCGGATCGCGCACGGGGCGCACATCGACCAGGGAACCCGGCAGGAAGGCGCGGACATCCTTGATGTCCACGGTGAAACCACCCTTGACCTTGCCGCTGATGCGACCGGTGATGGTTTCGTTCTTTTCCAACGCTTCTTCCAGCTCGTCCCACACCATCGCGCGCTTGGCCTTCTCGCGCGACAGGACGGTTTCACCGAAGCCGTTCTCGATCGAGTCGAGGGCGACCTTGACGATGTCGCCTTCGGCAACATCGATTTCGCCAGCGTCGTTACGGAACTGTTCGATCGGCACGATGCCTTCCGACTTCAGCCCGGCGTTGATCACCACGACGTCGCCGCGGACTTCAACAACGGTACCGCTGACGATGGCGCCCGGCTTCAGCTTGGCCAGGTTGGCCTGGCTGGCTTCAAACAGTTCGGCAAATGATTCGGTCATTAGATTTACTCTGTTGGACACATGGGTCGGTTGGCTTCCCTTCAGGGAATGGCTACCGCCCGCCTGTTGGTCGACCCCGGAAATGCAGGTCGTGTGTGGAAGTAGGAAAACCGCCACGCATCATTGCGCGACGGAGCTTTTACAGCACTGCAGATGCGCGACCTCCACCGATTCTGCTGGAAGAGCTCCCGCGCGAACGGATCAGGCAGCCGGAACCGGAAGCAGATCCATCACTCTGGCAACGACATCTTCGATGCCGATGCCTGTGGTGTCGATGAGGACAGCATCGTCTGCCGGCTTCAGGGGCGCCACGGTACGCTGAGCATCACGGGCGTCGCGGGCCATGATCTCGCGCAGGAGGTCTTCAAAGTTAACAGAAACCCCCTTGTCTTTCAACTGCTTATGCCGGCGCTCGGCGCGCTCCTCGGCACTGGCGGTCAGGAAGACCTTGTAGGGGGCGTCCGGGAAGATCACCGTGCCCATGTCGCGGCCGTCGGCGACCAGCCCCGGCTCCATCCTGAATGCGCGCTGGCGCTCCTTCAGGGCGGCCCGGACCTCGGGGATGGCGGCAATCGCCGACGCCAGCGCCCCGGTGGTCTCCAGCCGCAGCTCGTCGGTGGCGTCGGTGCCATTGACCAGGACCCGCATGGCATCGCCCTGCTCGACGAACTGGACATGCGTATCAAAGGTGCAGCGCACCAGCGCGGAAGCATCGGAGGTGTCGATGTCGGCCCAGCTGGCCGCCACGCCGACCGCGCGGTACAGAGCACCCGAATCCAGGTAGTGCCAGCCCAACCGACGCGCCACGATGCGGCTGATGGTACCCTTGCCGGCCCCTGACGGGCCGTCGATGGTCAGGACGGGAACGAGTGGATTCATGGGGGTCCTTGCGCGTGTGAAGGGGGCATTCTAGCCCCTGCCGGACACCCCGTAACGGGCCTTTTGTGCAACCACTTGAAACCATGGGGAAAAGCCCGGTAGAATGGCGGGCTTGAACGAGCGTCCACTGCCGATTGTCTTTCGCATATCGCGGCCACGCTCCACCCGAACAACTACTGTTTACGCCGAGGTATGCCATGAAAGTTCTGTCCTCCCTGAAGTCGGCGAAGGCCCGTCACCGTGACTGCAAGGTCGTGCGTCGTCGTGGCAAGATCTTCGTCATCTGCAAGTCGAACCCGCGTTTCAAGGCGCGTCAGCGCTAAGCCCAACGGTCCTTGTGACCGCGGCTGGCCCCACGCGGGGCCGACCCGATGCAAAAAGCCGCCTTCGGGCGGTTTTTTGTTTATGCGGTTTTTTCCTGCCGTTTTTGCTGTAATCGCTGTTCTTGACCACTGGGGAGTAGATCGAGATGACGCGTTACCTGTGCACCCTGGCCGTACTGGCCACCCTGGCTGCCGCCACCCCGGCGATGGCCGATACCCTGCTTGTCGACCGCGCCCGCGAAAAGCCGGCCGGCGCCCTGCCCGTCCGCGGCCAGAGCATGCAGCAGGTGCAGTCGCAGTTCGGCGCGCCGGCAGAGCAGCTGCAGCCGCGCGGCGGGCAGAAACGGCAATGGCCGACCATCCACCGCTGGGTGTACCCGCAGTTCACCGTCTACTTCGAGAAGCAGAAGGTGATCGACGTGGTGGCAAACCAGGCGGATCCGAACGAAATCGGCCCCAAGCCGCCGATCCGTTGACCCCCATGCCCGCCACCGGCGGGCGCGTGTAGCGAGACCATGAACCAGACCCTTCGTTTTCCTGCCGAATGGGAAGCCCAGAGCGGCGTCCTGATTGCCTGGCCCACCGCCGACACCGACTGGGCCGACCGCCTGGGCCAGGTGGAAGAGACCTACATCGCCCTGGTTGCAGCGATCACCCGCTTCCAGCCGGTGCTGATCTGCGTGGCCGACGATGACGTGGAGACCTACGCCGAAATGCGGTTGCGCTCCAACCGCATCGACATGGACAAGGTCCACTTCACCACCGCCGCCTACGACGACACCTGGCTGCGTGATTCGGGCCCGATCACCCTGCGCCGTGCCGACGGCAGCTTCCAGCTGCTGGACTTCCGCTTCACCGGCTGGGGCGGCAAGTTCGACGCAACCCTGGATGACCAGCTGGTCGGCGCGCTCGACCAGGCCGGCGTGTTCAACGACGCGACGGTGCGCAGCATTCCGTTCGCGCTGGAGGGCGGCGGCATCGAGACCGATGGCGAAGGCACCCTGCTGACCACCTGGAAGTGCCTGCACGAGCGCCATCCCGACCGTGACCGCGACAGCCTGAGCGCCGACCTGGCCGACTGGCTGCAGCAGAAGCGCGTGCTGTGGCTGGATCATGGCTATCTGGAAGGCGACGACACCGACGCCCATATCGACACCCTCGCCCGCTTCGCCTCGGCCGACAGCATCGTCTACCAGGCCTGCGACGACGCCAGCGACTCGCATTACGCCGAGCTGCAGGCGATGGGCACCGAGCTGGCCGCGTTGCGCACCGCTGACGGAAAGCCGTACCGCCTGTTCCCGCTGCCGTGGGCACAGCCGGTGATCGATGAAGGCCGTCGCCTGGCTGCTTCGTATGCCAATTACCTGATCGTCAACGGCGCGGTGCTGATGCCGGCCTATGGCGACCCGGCCGATGACCTGGCCCGCGACGTGCTGGCACAGGCCCACCCTGGCCGCGAGATCGTGCAGGTGCCGTGCCGCTCGCTGATCTGGCAGAACGGCAGCCTGCACTGCATCACCATGCAGCTGCCGGCTGGGCTGTTGAAGGCATAAACCACGCGGTAGCGCCGGGCCATGCCCGGCGAGCGCGGCGGCATCTGGAAAATCCGCCGGGCATGGCCCGGCGCTACCGGTTGCGTGCACCATTCAGCAGCCAACACGCTGTCGTGGCGCATCCGCGTTAACATGCGGGTTTTCCCCCGCAGGATCGCCCCGCATGAACTCGCGCAGCCCCCTTACCGTCGCCCTGATCCAGGAGCGCAACCACGGTGATGCCGCCGCCAACCTGGCGGTGATCGAAGCGCGTGTTGCCGACGCCGCGGCGCAGGGCGCGAAGCTGGTGCTGCTGCAGGAACTGCACAACGGTCCCTACTTCTGCCAGCACGAATCGGTCGATGAATTCGACCTGGCCGAGCCGATTCCGGGCCCGAGCACCGAGCGCTTGGGCGCGCTGGCCAAGAAGCATGGCGTGGTGCTGGTCGGCTCGCTGTTCGAGCGCCGCGCTGCCGGCCTGTACCACAACACCGCCGTGGTCTTCGAGAAGGACGGCACCTTGCTGGGCAAGTACCGCAAGATGCACATCCCGGATGACCCGGGCTTCTACGAGAAGTTCTACTTCACCCCGGGCGACATCGGCTTCAAGCCGATCGACACCTCGGTCGGCCGCCTTGGCGTGCTGGTGTGCTGGGACCAGTGGTACCCGGAAGCAGCGCGCCTGATGGCGCTGGCCGGTGCTGAGCTGCTGCTGTACCCCACCGCGATCGGCTGGGACCCGGATGATGTGCAGGACGAAAAGACCCGCCAGCGCGACGCCTGGGTACTGAGCCACCGTGGCCATGCCGTAGCCAACGGCGTGCCGGTGCTCAGCTGCAACCGCGTCGGCCATGAGGCTTCGCCGCTGGGCGCCTCGGGCATCCAGTTCTGGGGCAACAGCCACGTGCTGGGCCCGCAGGGCGAGTTCCTGGCCGAAGCCGGCACCGACGCGACCATCCTGATGTGCGAGGTCGACCTGCAGCGCAGCGAACACGTGCGCCGCATCTGGCCGTTCCTGCGTGATCGTCGCATCGACGCCTACGGCGACCTGCTCAAGCGCTACATCGACTGACCCGGAGCCCGCGCATGGCCGTACTCATCCGTGATGCCGGCCCTGCCGACATCGCTGCGATCACCGCGATCTACGCGGTGGAAGTGACCGACTTCGTCAATACCTACGAGTACGAGATCCCCGACCAGGCCGAGATGCTGCGCCGCATGCGCGACATCATCGACCGCGGCTTCCCCTACCTGGTGGCCGAGGTCGACGGCCAGGTTGCCGGCTATGCGTATGCCAACACCTACCGCACGCGCATCGCCTACCAGTGGACCGTTGAGAACTCGGTCTACGTCGATGCCCGTTTCCAGGGCCGTGGCGTCGGCACCAGCCTGCTGCAGGCACTGATCGATGCCTGCACCGCGCGCGGCCATCGACAGATGGTGGCGGTGATCGGCGAGCCGACCAACACGGCCTCCATCAAGCTGCACGAACGCTTCGGTTTCCAGCTGGTGGGCGTGTTCCGTGGCCTCGGCCGCAAGCACGGCCGCTGGCTGGACACCGTACAGATGCAGCGCGCGCTCGGCGATGGCGCCGATTCCGCTCCTTCCAATGAATGATTCCATGACCGAAACCCTTCCCGAAACCGGCGACGATCTGTTCGCCGGCCAGCCAGTGCGCGTCGTCGAGCGCGATGGCGTGCGCTACACCCTGCTGGGCACTGCCCACGTCTCCCATGCCAGCGTCGAGGCGGTGGAGAAAGCCATCGACAGCGGACGATTCGATGCGGTGGCCGTCGAGCTGGACCCGCAGCGCCTGCAGGCGCTGAGCGACCCGGACACGCTGGCCAAACTGGACCTGGTGGAAGTGATCCGCAAGGGCCGCGTCGCGTTGTTCGCGGCCAACCTCGCGCTGTCGGCCTACCAGCGCCGACTGGCCGAACAGCTCGGCATCGAGCCGGGCGCCGAACTGAAGCGTGCGGTGGACCTGGCGCGCGAGCGCAACCTGCCGGTGCACCTGATCGACCGCGAAGTCGGCCTGACATTCCGTCGTGCTTCGCAGCGACTGGGCTTCTTCGGCAAGCTGAAGCTGGTCGCCGGGCTCGGCGCCGGCCTGTTCTCGTCCGAGGATGTCGGCGAAGACGAGATCGAGAAGCTGAAGCAGGGCGACATGCTGGAATCGAGCTTCGGCGAGTTCGCCAGCGAGAACCCCGCGTTGTACGAAACGATCATCGGCGAGCGCGACCGCTACATGGCCACGCGCCTGCGCGAAGCGCATGATCCGCAGCAGCGCGAAGTGCTGGCGGTGGTCGGCGCCGGCCATCTGGCCGGCCTGGCGCGTTACCTGGAAACCGATACCGAGGCGCCTGCGCCGTTGCGCGAGCAGCTGGAAGCGGTGCCGAAGAAGCGCAACATCCCGTGGTTCACCCTGGGGATCCTCGCCATCGTGGCCACCGGCATCGGTGTTGGCTTCTATCGTGGTGGACTGGGCGTGGGCACCGAACTGCTGGCGACCTGGGCGATGTATACCGGCGGCCTGGCTGGCCTGGGCTGCCTGGTGGCCGGCAGCCACCCGCTGAGCATCCTCACCGCGATCGTGGTGGCGCCGTTCAAGCCGTTCCGCCTGAGCATCCCCACCGGCGCATTCGCGGCACTGGTGGAAGCGCGCCTGCGCAAGCCGACCTACGAGGATTTCCTCAAGCTGCGTGACGATGCACAGTCGTTGAAGGGCTGGTACCGCAACCGGGTCACCCGCGTGGTGCTGACCTTCATGCTGACCAACCTGGGCAGCATGCTGGGCCTGTGGCTGACCGCGGGCAAGGTGTGGAGCAAGGTGGCGAGCTGATCGGATTCTGCAGAGCCGAGCATGGCTATACTCGCGGTTTAAGGAAGGAGCACGCCGATGGATGCATACGATGCGCTGATGCGCGATGGTTTCGTGGTGGTCCGCCAGGCCATCGCGCCCGCACTGGTGGAAGACATCAACGAGCGCATCGCGCGCTTCAAGCAGCGCAATCCCAAGTCGGTGTCGCGCAACCTTGACGATCACAAGCGCTTGTATCGAGTTGTCAACCTGCACCTGGTGGTGGATGCGATGACCCGCCTGCTCACCGACAACCCGGCCATCGATGTCTGTGACCGCTTCCTCGGCGAACCCACCACGCTCTACACCAGCCTTTACTACGAGCGCGGCTCGGAACAGTCGTTGCACCGCGATACACCGGTGTTCTGCACCTCCCCGGGTGAGCGTTACATGGGTGTGTGGACGGCACTGGACGCGGTTGATGACAGCAATGGCCCGCTGCGCGTCGTTCCGCGCAGCCATCTGTTACCGCCCATCGATGTGCAGGCACTGCGCCGCAAGGTCTTCGGCGACGGGCCGGTCAGCGCGATGTCGCCGGAAGGCTGGACGGCTTATCAGGACGCGGTAGCACGCCAGTGCGAGGAGGCAGGCCTGCAACCGCAGGCGGTCCACGTGCAGCCGGGTGACGTGATCGTCTGGCACCCGCAGCTGTTCCATGGTGGTGCCCCGCACCCGTCGGCCGGCACTCGCCGCAGCGTGGTCATGCACGTGACGCCGAAGTCGATGCCCGTGGGCCACATGGATGTCTTCTATGGCCAGACCCCTTCGGCAGAGAAGGCGCCTTGGCGCTACTACCGGCGTGGCCGGCGTGAGATCGCGCGATTCGGACAGGTCGATTTCGGCCACGAGTACACGCGTCGCACCTGGTTCCTTCGCAAGGCTTGACCCAGCCAGCGAACGAAAAAAAGGGGAGACCGCCCCACTACGACCGGTCTCCCCCCACCACAACACGTTTCCGCCCTTACGGTCGAGCAAGCTCGACCACTACACCGGGGTTCCCGCCACGACCTCGCGGCCGCGAGCGCGCTGGATCAGCCGCACCACCGCATTGCGCAGGTCATCAAGCACCGCGTAGATCGTAGGCAGGAACAGCAGGCTGACCACGGTAGAGAACGCCAGGCCACCGGCAATCGCACGCGCCATCGGCGAGTACTCCGGCCCGTTGCCGAACATCTGCGTATCGGTCAGCGAGATCGGCACCATCGCCAGGATCGCCGTGCCCATGGTCATCATGATCGGGCGCAGGCGCTCGCGTGAGCCCTCCACCAGCGCCTGGGTACGGCCCATCCCGCCCCGGCGCAGATTGTTGATGTGCTCGATCATCACGATGCCGTTGTTCACCACCACGCCCATCAGCACCAGGATGCCGATGAAGGACATGATCCCGAACGAGGTGCCGGTGATCCAGAACAGCCAGAACACGCCGAAGATCGAGAACAGCACGCCGCTCATGATCGCCGCCGGGAACAGCAGCGATTCGAACACTGCGGCCATCACCACGTAGATCATCACCAGCGCGATCAGCAGGTTGAACACCATCTGCTGCATCGCCTCGTTGTCATCGCCGTAGTCGCCGCCATCGAAGGTGAAGCCGTAGCCGGCCGGGAAGTTCATCGGCTTGAGCACTGCTTCCATGGCCTTGCGGCCGTCCGGTGCGGTGATCTTCTCGGCCAGGTTGGCCTTGATGGTCAACGTGGTCTGGCGGTTGGTGCGGCCGATCTGGGTCGCTGATGAACCCACATCGACACTGACCAGGCTCAACAGCGGTACGCTGCGGCCATCGCCGGTGCGCACGCTGAAACCGGCCAGGTCTTCAGGGCTGCTCTGTTCGGCACCGGCGAAGCGCACCCATACCGGCACTTCGTTGTCACCACGACGGAACTCGCGCATCGGTGCACCACGCAGCGCCAGGCCAACGAAACTGGCAACCTGCTCGGCATTGAATCCGAACGCCGCTGCACGCTCGCGGTCGACGTGCACTTTCAGCTCGCCGCCCTTCTCGCCGTTGTCGATGCGCACATCGCGCAGCTCGGCGCGCTGCGCCAGCAGCGGCAGCACTTCCTGGCCGATCTCCTGCAGCATCGCGCTGGAGTCGCCGACCAGCTGCACCTGCACGCCCTGGTTGCCGCCACCGCCACCATCCCCGCCCTGGTTGCCGACGAAGTAGTCGGTACGCGCGGATTTCGGCAGCCCTTTGCGCAGCTCTTCCTGCAGCGCCTTGATGTCCTTGGCGTACTTCTCGTCCAGGGTGACCACCGTCGAACTGCCTTCCTGTTCGCTGTACCAGGAATAGACCTGCTGCACGTGCAGGCGCTCGCGGTTCTGCTCGATCCAGCCTTCGACGCGGGCCACTTCCTCGGACATCTGCCGGTAGGTGTAGGCGCCCTTCCACATGTAGCCGATGAAGATGTCCTTGCCACCATCGCCACCGAACATGTCGATCTTGGTCAGCTTCATCGGCACCAGGCTGACCAGCACCACCAGCAGGATGCCCAGCAGGCTCCAGCCGCGATGGCGCAGTGACCAGTCCAGCAGCTGCGCGTAGCGGCGCTGCAGGCGCGCGATCACGCCGGTCTGCGAGTGCACCAGCTTCGGCGTGGCCATGCGTGCGGACAGCATCGGGATCAGGCTGACCGCCACCAGCCACGAGGCCAGCAGGGAGACCGAGATGGTGATCGCGATCTGCGCCATGAAGATGCTGATGTTGTTGGTTTCACCAAACAGGTTGGGCACGAACACGATGCAGTGGCACAAGGTGCCGGCGCTGAGCGCGATGGCAACGTTGCGGGTGCCGATGATCGAGGCCAGGCGTGGCTGGTCCGGCAGCCGCTCACGTTCCTGGTAGATGCTCTCGACCACCACCACTGCATTGTCGACCAGCATGCCCACGGCCAGCAGCAGGCCCATCATGGTCAGGATGTTGAGCGTGACGCCGGCGAAATACATGAAGCCCAGGGTGATGGTGAAGCAGATCGGGATGGCCAGGGTCACCATCAACGTGGACGGCCAGTGGCGCAGGAAGAAGAACAGCACCGTCACCGACAGGATCAGGCCGACACCGCCGGCCTCGGCCAGCTCCAGCAGGGACGAGGTCACCGCCTTGCCCTGGTTGTCGATCACCTTGATCTGCACGTCGCGCATCGATGCCTGCGCGCGGATCGCTTCAACCTCGGCAAGCGCGCCGCGCGAGACGTCCACCAGGTTGGCGCTGCGTTCCTTGTAGATGTCCAGGCCGACGGCAGGATTGCCATCCAAGCGGCGGCCATAGCTCATCCGCGCCGGCTTCAGCCGCACATCGGCAATGTCACCCAGGCGCAGTCCCTTGGCATTGATCACCAGGTCACGCATTTCCTGCAGATCGGTGATCTCGCCCACCGGCTGCACGCGCACGCGCTGGCCGTTGTCGTCGATCTGCCCGGCCGAGATCGAGAAATTCAGCGTGCGCAGGCGATCGCTCAGCTCGTTGATGCTCAGGCCGTGGGCGTTCAGGCGGTTCGGATCGATCGCGATCTCCACCTCGTTCGGTGGCGCGCCGGTGATCTCGACCCGGGCCACGCCCGGAATCCGCTCGATACGCCGCTTGAATTCGCGGTCGAGCATGTCATAGGCGGTGGTCAGGTCGGTGGTACTGGCCAGGCGCACTTTCAGCACCGGCTGGTCGCTGCTGGACCACTTGAACACGTTGTAGCGCTGCACATCGTCAGGCAGGTCACTGCGGATCGCGTCGATGCGCTCGCGCGCGTCCGAGGCGGCGATGGCGATATCACGATCCCAGTCACTGAACTCAATGAAGATCGACGCAGCTTCGGAGGTCGCCGACGACCGCATGCGCTTAATGCCGGTCATCGTCGCCAGCGACTCCTCCACCGGCCGGATGATGGTCCGCTCGACTTCTTCCGGCGTGGAGCCGGTATAGGGAATCTGCACGAACAGGAACGGTGCGGAGATGTCCGGCAGCGCTTCCAGTGGCAGCCGGAACGAGGCGATCAGGCCGACCACCACCAGCGACACGAAACACATGATGGTGGTGACCGGGCGGCGGATGGAGAACTCGGCAACGCTCATGCCGGTTCCTCCGCACCCGACGCACTGCCCTCGGCACCGTGCAGGCCCTCACCGGCATGCTTGCGACCGCGTTCGCGGTAGTAGGCATCGCCGCGGCGGTCCATCAGGTCGTACACCACCGGGATCACCAGCAGGGTCAACAGGGTCGACACCAGCAGGCCACCGATCACGGTGATCGCCATCGGTGCGCGCACTTCGGCGCCCTCGCCCATCGCCACCGCCAGCGGCAGGAAGCCGAACAGCGTGCACAGGGTGGTCATGATGATCGGCCGCAGGCGCGAACGCGCACCTTCCACCAGTGCCTCGTGCTTGGCCACGCCGGCCTCGCGCAGCTGGTTGACCTTGTCGATCAGGATGATCGCGTTCTTGGTGACCAGGCCGACCAGCAGGATCAGGCCGATGAACACCACCACCGAAATCGGCTTGCCGGTCAGCATCAACGCCAGGATCGCGCCGACCAGCGCCAGCGGGATGGTGAACAGGATCACGAACGGATGCAGCAGCGATTCGAACTGCGACGCCATCACCAGGTAGACCAGGAAGATCGCCAGGCCGAAGGCGAAGATCAGCGACTTCGCCGCCTGTGCCAGTTCCTCGCCCTGGCCGCCGATGTGCAGGCCCACGCCGGCGCCCAGCGGCTGTTCGGACACCATCTGCTGTACTTCGCGCATGGCCGCGCCCAGGTCGATGTCGCGCAGGTTGGCCGAGACCACGGCCACCCGGGTCTGGTCGGCACGATGGATCTCGCTGGGGCCGGTGGTGGCCACCACGTCGGCAACCGCATCCAGGGTGACCGGACGGGTGCTGCCCGGATTGACGATCAACCGGCGGATGCTCTCCACGCTGGCACGATCGGTTTCCTGCGCGCGTACCAGCACGTCGATCTTGCGGTCGCGGAAGCTGTAGCGGGTGGCGACATCGCCGCGCACCTTCTTCACCACCACATCGGCGATCTGCCGCGTGGTCAGGCCCAGTGCACCGGCTCGCTCCTGGTCGAAGCGGATCTGGATTTCCGGGAAGCCCTCTTCCACGGTGGATTTGACGTCCGCGTAGTGCGCATTGCCGCGCAGCAGCGCCGCCAGGCGCTGGCCCGCCACTTCCAGGGTCGCCATGTCCTGCCCACGCAGTTCGATTTCCAGCGGCGTGGAGAAGCTGAACAGTGCCGGCCGCGCGAAGTCGACCTGCGCACCCGGGTGCTGGCCCATGGTGTCGCGCAGGCGCTCGGTGATCTCCGCTTCGGTCTGCGGGTTGCCGCCGCCTTCCATCACGATGGTCAGCTTGCCGATGTTCTCGCCACTCTCGGTCGGGCTGGCATCCAAGCGGGTACCGCTGCCGCTGACACCGTACAGCGATGCCACGCCTTCGCCCTTGCCATGCGCCAACTGCAGCTCACGCACCAGCGCATCGGTCTGCTTCAGCGGCGTGCCGGCCGGCAGCTTGACCGTCATTTCAAAACGGTCCTGCGCCAGCTGCGGGATCAGGTCGGCGCCGAGCATCGGCACCAGCGCCATCGTGCCGACAAACGCTAGCGCAGCCAGGCCCAGCACCTTGCCAGGGTGGGCCAACGCACCCGGCAGCAGCCGCAGGTAGCCACGTTCGGCACCGGCGTATGGCTTCATGGCGATGTCACTGGCCTTGCGCATCACCGGGCCGACCACTGCAGCCACGCCACGGCAGAGGCGCACCACCAGCCATGCCAGCGCGTAGAAACTCCAGCGCATCGTCGCCACCACACCACGACGGCCGAGTGCGACCGGCTTCTGCCAGCGGCTCTGCGGCTGCCACGGCTCGGCTGCGGCTTCTGCCGGGAAGGCCAGCGGCGGCCGACCCTTCAGCGAGCTCAGCATCGGAATCAGGGTCATCGACACCAGCAGCGAAATCGCGATGGCGATGGCCACGGTCAACGCCTGGTCACGGAACAGCTGGCCGGCGATGCCGTCGACGAACACCAGCGGCAGGAACACCGCGATGGTGGTCAGGGTCGAGGCGACCACGGCCATGCTCACTTCACGGGTACCGGCGATCGCGGCCTGCAGGATGCCCAGGCCGCGTTCGCGCGCCTTGGCGATGCTCTCCAGCACCACGATGGAGTCATCCACCACCAGGCCGGTGGCCAGTGCCAGGCCGCCCAGCGACATCACGTTCAAGCTCAGGCCAAGCTGGCCCATGAAGAAGAACGTGGCGATGATCGAGACCGGCAACGACAGGCTGATCACGAACGTGCTCCAGCCGTCGCGCAGGAACAGGAAGATGATCAGGATCGCCAGCAGGCCGCCGATCACCGCGTCCTTCTTGACGTCGGCGATGGCGTGCTCGATGAAGCGCGACTGGTCTTCGATGGTGGTCAGTTCGGCATCGGCCGGGAACGTTGCCTTGATCTGCTCCAGACGCTTGCGCAGCGCTTCGGCGGTGGCCACGGTATTGGCGTCGCCTTCCTTGTAGATCGCCAGTTCGACCGACTCCTTGCCGCCCAGGCGGATGACCGCTTCGCGTTCCTTGTAGCCCTGGCGCACGGTGGCCACGTCCTTCAGGCGCACCGGCACGCCGTTGGCGACCACGCTGGAGGCGCCGCCAGAGGAAGCGCTCTGCGCAGCGGAAGCGGCGGCGACGGCTGCAGCCGAGCCCGTAGAGGCAGCGATGTTGAACATCTGCTGCAGCGCCGAGTCGGCCGCGCTGCCGTTGGCGGACTGGGTGGTGACCAGCAGGTTGCGGATTTCTTCCAGATCGGCGAACTGGTTGACGGTGCGCACCAGGAAGCGCTGCGAGCCCTCCTCCAGGCGACCGCCGGAAATGTTGATGTTCTCTTCCTTCAACCGCTTGATGACGGTGTCGATCGGCAGGTTGAGCTGGGCCAGTTTCTGCTGGTCGATGTCGACCTGGATCTCGTCTTCCAGGCCACCGCCAACCTTCACCGCCGCCACGCCGGTAACCGGCTCCAGCTTCTTCTTCAGGTCTTCGTCGGCATAGCGACGCAGGCCGGTCAGTTCACGGATCGCTTCTTCGTCGGTCGCAGGCGCGGCCTTGGTCGACAGCACCAGGCGCATGATCGGCTCGGTGGAGGGATTGAAGCGCAGCAGCACCGGCGCCTTGGCTTCCAGGGGCAGGTTCAGCGCTTCCATCTTGTCGCGCACTTCCAGGCTGGCCTGGTCCATGTTGGTGCCCCAGGCGAACTCGAGCACCACATCACTCTGGCCGGTGCGCGAGACCGACTTCAGCTTGCGCAGGTTCTTGACCACGCCCACGGCTTCTTCGACCGGCTGGGTGATCAGGGTTTCCATTTCCGTCGGCGCCGCACCTGTGTACTCGGTGCGCACGGTCAGCGTCGGATAGCTCAGGTCGGGCAGCAGGTTGACCTTGAGGTTGCCCAGTGCGATCAGGCCGAACAGCAGCAGGGTGACCGTGCACATGGCGATGGTGACGCGGCGGCGGGTGGCGAACTCCACCAGGCCGCCACGCATGCCTGCGGCGGCGCCATCGCTCCCGGGCGAGGCACCGTGGTCGTGGCCGGGCGCGGTCATTGCGTGCTCCCGGCCTTCTCTGCCGGCTTGGCCGAGGCGGTTACGGTCTTCGCCTTGGCCTTCGGATCGGCGATCACCTGCACCGCGGTGCCGTCGCGCAGGGCGACCTTGCCGGCGGTGACGATCTGGTCACCCGCCGCCAGTCCCTCACGGATTTCCACCCACGGCCCTTCGGCGTAGCCAAGCTTGACCGGCACCCGCGCGACCTTGCCCTCGCGCACGCGGAACACTGCCGGCTCACCATCGTCCAGCAGTGCCAGGCGCGGCACCACCAGTGCATCGGCACGCTGGTCGTAGTCGATGCGGATACGACCGAACATGCCCGGCTGCAGCGACTGCGCGGCACCGTCGAAAGCACTGACCACACGGAAGGTACCGCTGCCCGAATCCACCACCGGCGCGATGCGGTCCACCACACCAGTGAAGGTCTGGCCCGGCAGCGCATCGGCCGACAGCGTGACCGGCTGGCCTGCGCGCAAGGTCGCCAGCTCGCGCTCGGGCACGTTGAGGGTGGCTTCCAGCCGCGAGTTGTCGACGATGCGGAAGATCGGCGTGTTGATCTGCACGAAGTTGCCGGTCTTGATCGATCGCGAGGCGATCACGCCGGAAATCGGTGCGACCACGGTGGTGTAGGACAGTTCCAGCGTGGCCAGGCGGTACTGCGCGCGCACGTTCTCCAGGTCGTAGCGCAGCTGGTCGACATCGGCAGCGCTGACCATCTGCTGGCCGACCAGCTTCTGTGCGCGCTGGTAGTTGTTCTCCAGCTTGCGCATCTGCGCCTCGCTCTGGGCAACGGCCAGGCGTGCGCGGTCCGGATCCAGCCGCACCAGAGGCTGCCCGGCGCTGACCCGCTGCCCTTCCTCGACCAGTACCGCCAGCGCGACGCCCGAGGTCTTGGCGACCACCTGCGATTCGGCGCGCGGCTCCAGTGCCGCCGTTCCGGTGTAGCTGGCGGCCACCGCGCGATGGCTGGCCACGGCCACTTCCACCGGCACCGCGTCGACCTTCTTCTCGTCCTTGGTCTCGGCCGCCTTGGCCTCGTTGTTGGGCCCAGCGGCGCAACCGCTCAGCAGCAGGGAGGTGGAGAGCAGCAGCGCGGCAGCGCAGAGTCCGCTGCGGGGGCCGGGCAGGAAGGTTTGGTGCGACATCGTCAGATCCCTGGAGGATGCGTGGGCAGGTGTGGTAGCAAAGTAATGCACCACTTCACGGCAACACCATATCCCAAAGGTCATGGTGTCTTCACGCCGCCGGTCGGGCAGACCCCATTTCAGCTAGATGAAACCTGAGGCTATACTCGGGTCGTTCCGTACCCCACGCCGGAACGACCAGACCCGAATCCCCGGAAAAGACACCATGCGCCCGCAGCCGCTCGCCGCTTGTCTCGCTCTGGCCGTCCTCCTGCCCCTCGGGGCCGCCGCACAGCCCGCACCTGCTCCTGCAGCACCACCCGCCCCGGCACCGGCTCCGGCCCCTGTGCCGGCGGCTGCCACGCCCACCGGCAGTTTCGACAATGGCCGTGTGCTGGCCTACACCTGCCAGGGTTGCCACGGCATCACCGGTTACAAGAACGCCTACCCCAGTTACCGGGTACCGAAGATCGGTGGCCAGACCCAGCAGTACCTGACCCAGGCCCTGACCGAGTACCGCCAGGGCAAGCGCCGGCATCCGACGATGCAGGCGCAGTCGATGAGTTTCAGCGAACAGGAGATCGCCGATCTCGCTGTTTACCTGTCCACCGTCAAGTAAGGCCCGCCCATGTCGAAAGCCGCGCATCCACTGCGTCACGCCATCGCCCTGTCCGTCGCCCTGCTGCTGGCGGCCTGCTCGCAGTCACAGGTGGAGAACAGCGAGAAATCCGCCGGCGATCCCGGCCATGCCAGCGGCGAGCACGGATCGTCTTCCTCCGCGGGCCTGCCTGCCGGGCGTGAAGCCGCCGGCGAGGCCCGCGCCAAGGTCAAGAGCAAGGCCACCAGCCAGAGCTGCATCGATTGCCACGGTGCCGACGGCAATGCGCCGATCGATCCGACCTATCCGAAGCTGGGTGGTCAATACGGCGATTACCTGGCGCATGCGCTGCAGGCCTACCGTGCCGGTGATCGCCAGCATGCGCTGATGACACCGCAGGCGAAGGACCTGAGCGATCAGGACATTGCCGATCTGGCCGCGTATTTCGGCAGCCGACCGAGCCAGCTGCGGGATCTGCACGGGGTCAAATGACCGCCGGCCCGCCCCAGTGGGTGCGGACCGTTGGTTGGTGGGTGCGGACCGTTGGTCCGCACGTATCCGGATATCCACGCATGGCGTGGATCTACTGAATCCGACCGGCGATCAGCCTTCCAGTTCTTCCCAGCGTGCGTACGCGGCATCCAGTTCAGCCTGCACCTTGGCCAGCTGCTGGGTGTGCGCGGTCACTTCGGCGCTGCTGCGCGTGTAGAACGACGGATCGTTCATTGCCGAGGTAAGCCCTTCGACATCGCCTTCCAGCTTTTCGATCGTCTTCGGCAGCTGTTCCAGCTCACGCGCTTCCTTGTAGGCAAGCTTGCGCTTGGGCGCTGCCGGTTCCGCAGCAGCCGCCGGAGCAGCTACCACCGGCTTGGCGGCAGCAACCACCGCAGGCGCAGCGGCCACGCTGGCCGCGTAACGCTGCCAGTCGCTGTAGCCGCCCACGTACTCGCCGATCACGCCATCGCCTTCCATCACCAGCGTGGAGGTCACCACGTTGTCGATGAAGTCACGATCATGGCTGACCAGCAGCAACGTGCCGTTGTATTCGCCCAGCAGCTCTTCCAGCAGCTCCAGGGTTTCCACGTCCAGATCGTTGGTCGGTTCGTCCATCACCAGCAGGTTGGACGGCTGCGCGAACAGCTTGGCCAGCAGCAGGCGGTTGCGCTCGCCACCGGACAGGCGGGTGATCGGCGCGCGCGCGCGCTCGGGGGTGAACATGAAGTCCTGCAGGTAGGCGTGCACGTGCTTGCGCTTGCCGTTGAACTCGAGGAAATCGCGGCCTTCGGCCACGTTCTCGATCGCGCTCCAGTCTTCGCGCAGCACTGCACGGTACTGGTCGAAGTACGCGACCTGCAGATTCGTGCCGGCGTTGACCTCACCCTGCTGCGGCTGCAGTTCGCCCAGCAGCAGCTTCAACAGCGTGGTCTTGCCACTGCCGTTGGGGCCGATCAGGCCGATGCGGTCGCCACGCAGGATGGTGGTGGAGAAATCGCGGACCATCGTGCGATCGCCGAAGGCGAACGAAATGTCCTTGATGTCGATGACCTTCTTGCCCGAGCTCACGCCCTGGGCCGCTTCCATCTTGACGTTGCCGCTGAGGTCGCGGCGCGCGGAACGCTCGTTGCGCATCGCCTTCAAGCGGCGTACGCGGCCTTCGTCGCGGGTGCGGCGTGCCTTGATGCCCTGGCGGATCCACACTTCTTCCTGCGCCAGCAGCTTGTCGAACCGTGCGTTTTCCTGGGCCTGCGCGTTGAGGCGTTCTTCGCGACGGCGCTCGTAGTTGGCCCAGTCGCCCGGCCAGCTGGTGACCTGGCCGCGGTCGATCTCGACGATGCGGGTGGCCAGCGCACGCAGGAAGCGGCGGTCATGGGTGACGAACACCACGCTGCCGTTCCAGTTCTTGAGGAACATTTCGAGCCAGTCGATGGCTTCGATGTCGAGGTGGTTGGTCGGTTCGTCCAACAGCAGCAGGTCGGGGCTGGAGACCAGCGCACGGCCGAGCAGCACGCGGCGCTTCATGCCGCCGGACAGGCGCGCGAATTCCGCGTCGCCATCGAGGTCGAGCTTGGTCAGGGTCTCGCTGACGCGCTGGTCCAGGCCCCAGCCGTTGGCGGCATCGATCTTGGCCTGGACGTTGCCCAGCGCTTCGCCATCGAACACGTCGGCGTGGCTGAGGTGATGGAATTCGGCGAGCCATTGGCCCAGTTCGCCCAGGCCATCGGCGACGACGTCGAACACGCTGCCAGCGGCGCCGTGCGGCACCTCCTGCTCCAGGCGGGTCACGCGCACGCCCTGCTGCACGCGCACTTCACCGTCATCGGGCTTGTGGTCGCCGGACAGCAGCTTG
Source organism: Stenotrophomonas sp. FW305-C-20-S1 (assembly GCF_058783335.1). Lineage (NCBI taxonomy): Bacteria > Pseudomonadati > Pseudomonadota > Gammaproteobacteria > Lysobacterales > Lysobacteraceae > Stenotrophomonas > Stenotrophomonas sp. FW305-C-20-S1. The sequence goes on from NZ_JBYTEK010000002.1 coordinate 39,894, forward strand.
AGCAGGGTCGATTTGCCGGCGCCGTTGCGGCCGATCAGGGCGATACGCTCGCCCGGCTCGATCGACAGTTCGGCTTTTTCCAGCAACAGCGGGCCGCCGACGCTGAAGTCGACGTTTTGCAGAGTAATCAGAGGCATCCGGCCATTGTAGCGGGTTGCGGGGCCTGGCCGGGCGGCGCCCGGCACCCGCAGAGGCCACGGCCGCAGCAACAGCAACAGCCAACCCCGACTTGCTGGAGGGATGGCGGGGTGGTGTGGGGCTTCAGGACACGCCGTAAACCCTTCCATGGGGGGCTCGATGGCGCCATCCATGGCGCCAACGGTCCTGCAGCCCCACACCACCCCGCCTTCGACAGATCTCCGCTGCTGTTGGTAGGTGTCGACCTTGGTCGACACGTAGATCCACGCCATGCGTGGATGATCGCCGCAGGATCTTCCAAGGGATGCAATCGACTGGATACCAGCGGATTACCCCACTTCCCCCAACAACGCCTGCAACCCCGGCAACCATCGCTTGCCGGGGTGGCGTACCAGCCACAGCGTGCGGTGCAGGGCCGGCAATGGCGTTTCAAGGATGCGCAGGCGGCCGAGGGCCAAGGGTTCTTCCAGGGCGTGGCGCGAGAGGCAAGCCAGGCCGAGGCCGGCGATGGCGGCTTGCTTGATGGCTTCGGTATTGCCCAGCTGCAGGGTCTGGGCGAAGCCGCGCAGATGCGGCAGCAATGCCTGTTCGACAGCCTCGCGGGTGCCTGAGCCGGGTTCGCGCAACAGCCAGCGCGCTGCGCGCAGTTCATCCAGGGACCAGCGCGGGGGCGCATCCGCAGCCGCCACGATCACCAGCGGGTCCTGCTGCCAGGCGGTCACCTGCAGCCCGCGTTCGTGGCATGGGCCTTCGATCAGTCCTGCATCCACGTCCAGCCGTTGAACGGCCGCCACCACGCCTGCGCTGTTGTCGATGCGCAGATCGACCTCGGCCTGCGGTGCCTGCCGCAGCAGCTCGGCGATACGCGGCGGCAGCAGGTAGTTGCCGATGGTGGTGCTGGCCGCCAACACCAGCCGCAGCGGCGCGCCTTGGGACGGGTCACCGCCTGCCGCCAATTGCCGCTCCAGATCGGCGGCATTGACCAACAGCGCCCGCGCCGGTTCCAGCAAGGCCCGGCCGTGGCCGTTCAGCGTCAGGCGACGGCCGATGCGGTCGAACAGCGGCGTGCCGAAGTGCGCTTCCAGCTCCTGCAGGGCGGCGCTGCTGGCGGACTGGGAAAGCGCGATGGCCTGGCCTGCGGCGGTGGTGCTGCCCTGGTCGGCGATGGCAACGAAGACCTGCAGCTGGCGGAGCGTCAGGCGCATGGCCATTACCTGTGTTATGGGTAGTTTTCACCGATATTATTCGTTTTACGGGTCGATCGCGTGCATGCAGGCTGTACGCCTCTCACCCGCATCCCACCCGCCATGAACGCGCCTGCCCTGTCCCCCTGGTCCCTGCCCGCCCTGCGCCAGCGCTGGCAACCGCGCCTGCCCGGCCTGCTGCTGGTCGGCCTGGTGGCGGCGGCGTCGCTGTACCTGGCCGAGCTGTCCTGGCTGCAGGCGCATGGCCTGAGTGCGCTGACCGTCGCCATCGTCGCCGGCATCGTGGTCGGCAACACCTTGTACCCGCGACTGGCCCCCGCCAGCGCGGCGGGCGTGGGCTTCTCCAAGCACTGGCTGCTGCGTGCGGGCATCGTGCTGTACGGCCTGCGGCTGACCTTCCAGGACATCGGCCACGTCGGCGTCGCCGGCGTGCTGATGGACGTGCTGGTGGTGGCGAGCACCTTCGGCCTGGCGTGCTGGCTGGGTGTACGGGTGTTCAGGATGGAGCGCGAGGCCGCCATGCTGATCGGTGCCGGCAGCGCGATCTGCGGTGCAGCGGCGGTGATGGCCGCAGAGCCGGTGGTGCGCGGCCGCGCTGCGCAGGTGACGGTGGCGGTATCGACGGTGGTGGTGTTCGGCACGCTGGCCATGTTCCTGTACCCGGCGCTGTATGCGCTGGTGCAGTCGCACGGCTGGCTGGCAATGGACGCGCGGCAGTACGGCCTGTTCACCGGCGCCACCGTGCATGAAGTGGCACAGGTGGTGGCTGCCGGACGTGCGGTGGGCGAGTCAGCCGCCGATACCGCGGTCATCACCAAGATGGTGCGGGTGATGCTTCTGGCACCGTTCCTGATCGCACTGTCGCTGTGGCTGGCCCGTGGTGGCAAGGCGGCGGCGGACGGTGGCAAGGCCCGGATCGTGGTGCCGTGGTTCGCGTTCGGTTTCGTGGCGGTTGCCGGGCTCAACTCGCTGCATCTGCTGCCGGTGGGTGTGCAGGCCGGCCTGGTGCAGCTGGATACCGTGCTGCTGGCCATGGCGATGGCCGCGCTGGGCCTGACCACCCATGTGTCTGCGCTGCGCCAGGCCGGGTTGAAGCCGCTGCTGCTGGCATCGATCCTGTTCGCCTGGTTGCTGCTGGGTGGCCTGGCGATCCACCAGGGTGTGCTGGCGGTGCTGGGCTGAGGGCAACGTGGATCGTTAGACTTGAGGCATGCCAGTCTCCCCCGCCCTGCTGCAGATCCCGCTGCGCCTGCTGGATGATCGATATGGGCGGGGCAATGTCGATGAAGCCGAAGACACGCTGGTCGAGATCGTTCAAGCGGTGATGGGCGTGCAGGCGACCTGTTCGTTCGACGTCGACACGCGGCACGCCAACCCGTGGTTCCACCAGCTGCTGCTGGAGCCCCGGGTCGCTGGAAAACCGGCCACCCCGGAGCAGTTGCAGGCGATGGCTGCGCGGCTGGTGGTCATCGGGCTGGGTTGAGGGAACGTTCGGCCAAGGTGCCGACCAAGGTCGCCCGCTACCGGGCGCCCCCACAATCGTGAACGACGGCGGGACCGGGCGCGCGCGCAGGTACAATGCGCCATGACTGATTTCTCGACCCTGCCGCTGAGCCCGGCCCTGCAGCCCGGCCTGGATGCCCTCGGCTACACCACCCTCACGCCGATCCAGGCGCAGAGCCTGCCCGCCATCCTTGATGGCCGCGATGTGATCGCCCAGGCCCCGACCGGCAGCGGCAAGACCGCCGCCTTCGGTCTTGGCCTGCTGCAATCCATCGACCCCAGCCTGATCCGCGTACAGGCGCTGGTGCTGTGCCCCACCCGCGAGCTGGCCGACCAGGTGGCCAAGCAGATCCGCAAGCTGGCCACCGGCATCCCCAACCTGAAGCTGCTGCTGCTGACCGGCGGCACGCCGCTGGGCCCGCAGCTGGCGTCGCTGGAAAGCCACGACCCGCACGTGGTGGTCGGCACTCCCGGCCGCGTGCAGGAACTGGCGCGCAAGCGCGCACTGAATTTGGGCGCCGTGCGCACCCTGGTGCTGGATGAAGCCGACCGCATGCTCGATATGGGCTTCGAGGAACCGATCCGTGAGATCGCCGGCCGTACCCACCGCGATCGCCAGAGCCTGCTGTTCTCGGCCACCTTCCCCGACACCATCCGCGCCATGGCCCGCGACCTGCTGCGCGATGCCGTGGAAGTGACCGTGGAAGGCGCCGACCAGGCCCCGGCCATCCGCCACCTGTTCTGCGAAGTCGAACCGGCACACCGGCAGAAGGCACTGGCCGGCCTGCTGCTGAAGTACACGCCCGAATCGGCCGTGGTGTTCTGCAACACCCGCAAGGACGTGGACGAAGTGGCCAACTCGCTGCAGCAGTTCGGCTTCTCCGCGCTCGCCCTGCATGGCGACATGGAACAGCGCGACCGCGAGGAAGTGCTGCTGCGCCTGGCCAACCGCAGCTGCAACGTGCTGGTTGCCAGCGACGTCGCCGCACGCGGGCTGGATGTGGAAGAACTGGCCGCGGTGATCAACTACGAGCTGCCGACCGACGTCGAGAGCTACCAGCACCGTGTCGGCCGTACCGGTCGTGCCGGCGCCAGTGGCTTGGCGATCAGCCTGGTGGCGGGCCGCGAAAAGAACCGCGCCGACGCCATCGAAGCACAGCGTGGCGAGCCGCTGGATTGGCAGAAGACGCCGCTGGCGACGTCGCGCCCGGCCGAGCTGCCGCAGGCGGCGATGCGCACCCTGCGCATCGATGGCGGCAAGACCGACAAGCTGCGCGCAGGCGACATCCTCGGCGCCCTCACCGGCGATGCCGGCCTGTCGGCCAAGTTCATCGGCAAGATCGCGATCTTCCCGACCCGTTCCTACGTGGCGATCGCCCGCGAGCAGGTCAACAAGGCGGTGGCGAAGCTGGAAGCGGGCAAGATCAAGGGCCGTCGTTTCCGCGTGCGGATGATGTGATTGAAGGAGCGCTGCCGATCACGGTTGGCAGCGAGGTGACTTGGTAGTGGCCAACCTTGGTTGGCCCATCCATGCGGTGCCAACCAAGGTTGGCAACTACCGGTTCGCCGCGATTCGCTCGGGCAGGTGCCACCTTGGTTGGCACCTGCGCAATCAGAACACCAGTTCGGTGTGCAGCGGCAGATCCGCTTCCCAGCGGCCACGGCCGCCCAGGCCATCCAGTTCGACCAGCACGCCGGCGCCGACCACGTCCACGCCCAGGCGACGCACCAGCGACAACGCAGCAACCAGCGTACCGCCGGTTGCCAGCACGTCGTCGATGATCGCTACGCGCGCACCGGCCGGCAGCGCGTCGGCATGCACTTCAATGCAGTCGCTGCGATATTCCAGCGTGTATTCCTCGCGCAGCACCTTGCCCGGCAGCTTGCCCGGCTTGCGCACCGGCACGAAGCCCACGCCCAGTTCCAGCGCCATGGCCGCACCGAGGATGAAGCCGCGCGATTCGATGCCGACCACCGCGTCCAGCTTCTGATCGCGCCAGCGATCGGCCATCGCCACGATCGCGCCACGGAAGTCCTCGCTGTGAGCGAGCAGCGGCATGATGTCCTTGAACAGGATGCCCGGCTTCGGGAAATCAGCGATGTCGCGCAGGCGTGAGGCCCAGGCGGGGACGGCCACGGTGGCGTCGGTCATTGCAGCTACCAGCTTGTATGGCGGCATAGGGTAACCGGTTCGCCCCTGCCCTGCCCGTTCCCGGCACCACTGCGCCGCTGCGTTCCACCGATGGCGCCGTGGGGCATCACGCCAAAATCGCACACGCGTGCGATAATCGCCCTAACCGGTCATTCACCCAGCCTGCGTCATAAGCAGGCCGACGCCTGCCCGCCGTCACGGCCCGCAGCCGCCCGGGATGCCGTTGGCCCCCGCCACGCCTGGCGCGCGCGGGGCTTTCCCCGCCTCCGCGCGGGTTTTTCGCAATGAGGTTCATGCAACGTGGACGAGACGACGAGAGTTCCGGCCCTGTGCCGTGTGCTGGTGGTCCTGCTCGGCATCCTGGTGACCCTGTTCGGCCTGGCTCTGCTGGTCGGCGGTGTACGCCTGGTGCAGCTGGGGGGCAGTTGGTATTTCCTGCTGATGGGTGCGGTGTCGGCGGTAGCCGGCGTACTGCTGGCGATGCGCCGGCCTAACGGTGCGCTGCTGTACGGCCTGGCCTTCCTGGCCACGCTGCTGTGGGCACTGGTGGATGCCGGCTGGAATTTCTGGCCGCTGGTATCGCGGCTGGTGATGCCGGCGGTGCTGGCCCTTCTGGTCGCCCTGGCGTGGCCGGTGCTGCGCCGCAGCCGAGGCCAGGTTGCCGGCCGCGGCGCCTATGGCGTAGCCGCCGTGCTGCTGGTTGGCCTGCTGGGCACTGCGGTGTCGGCGTTCCAGCCGCGCCCGGTACAGACCGCGCAGGGCACCACGCCGCCGGTGGTGCCGGTGGCCAAGGGCGCTGAACAGCGCGACTGGATGCACTGGGGCAACACCACCGCCGGCACCCGCTTTGCCGCGCTGGACCAGATCACCCCGGCCAACGTGAAGGAACTGCAGGTTGCCTGGACGGCGCGCACCGGCGATGTGCCGGAAAGCAACGGTTTCGGTGCCGAGGACCAGAACACCCCGCTGCAGATCGGCGACACCCTGTTCCTGTGCACCCCGCACAATCAGGTGATCGCCATCGATGCCGATTCCGGCAAGCAGCGCTGGGCCTTCGACCCCAAGGCCACCGCGCCGAACTGGCAACGCTGCCGCGGTCTGGGCTATTTCGACGCAACCACGGCACCGTCTGCGGCGGATGCAGCCGCTCCGGCACCTGCGCCGCTGCCGGCCGCCGAAACGGCCAGCACGGGCCCGGCGCTGTGCGAGAAGCGCATCCTGATGACCTCCATCGATGCGCGCCTGTTCGCGCTGGATGCAAAGAGCGGCGCGTTGTGCCCGGACTTCGGCAGCAATGGCGTGGTCGACCTGAAGGCCGGCATGGGCGAGATCAAGCCGGGCTTCTACACCCTCACCGCCGCACCGTTGGTGGCCGGCGAACTGATCGTGGTCGGTGGCCGCGTGGCCGACAACATCGAAGTGGGTGAGCCGTCCGGCGTGGTGCGTGCCTACAACGTGCGCACCGGCGCGCTGGCCTGGGTCTGGGATCTTTCCAGGGAAACCCCGGACGTGCCGCTGGATCCGTCGATCCACTACACGCGCGCCACGCCGAACGTGTGGACCTCGATGGCCTACGACCCGCAGCTGGGCCTGGTCTACCTGCCCACCGGCAACACCACGCCTGACCAGTGGGCCGGCGAGCGCACCCCGCAGGATGACAAGTACAGTTCGGCGGTGGTTGCGCTGGACGTGGCCACCGGCAAGGAGCGCTGGGTCTACCAGACCGTGCACCACGATCTATGGGACTACGACCTGCCTGCGCAGCCGACCCTGACCGACGTGCCCGATGGCAAGGGCGGCACGCTGCCGGCCCTGCTGCAGATCACCAAGGCCGGGCAGATCTTCATGCTCAATCGCCAGACCGGCGTGCCGATCAGCGAAGTGCGCAACATACCCGCGCCGCAGGGCAATGCGCAGGGCGAACGCTATGCCGCCACCCAGCCGCTGTCGGTGGGCCTGCCGCAGATCGGCGCGCAGACGCTGACCGAGTCGGACATGTGGGGCGCCACCCCGATCGACCAGATGCTGTGCCGCATCCAGTTCAAGCAGTTCCGCTACGACGGCATGTACACGCCGCCGGGCGAAGACCTCGCGCTGCAATGGCCCGGTTCGCTGGGTGGCATGAACTGGGGCAGCGCCTCGGTCGACCCCACCACCGGCTACCTGTTCGTCAATGACATGCGCCTGGGCCTGTGGACCAAGCTGATCCCGCGCGCGCAGATGACCAGCGGCGACGGTGGCGTGGAAATGGGTGCGGCCTCGCAGACCGGCACGCCGTACGGCTCGCTGCGCGACCGCTTCCTGTCCAAGCTGGGCATTCCCTGCCAGAAACCGCCGTTCGGCACGATGTCGGCGATCAACCTGGCCACCCGCCAGCTGGTCTGGCAGGTGCCGGTGGGCACGGTGAAGGACACCGGGCCGATGGGCATCAAGATGGGCCTGCCGATTCCGATCGGCATGCCGACCCTGGGCGGTTCGCTGGCCACGCAGTCGGGCCTGCTGTTCTTCGCCGGTACGCAGGATTACTACCTTCGCGCCTATGACAGCCGCACCGGCGAGGAAGTGTGGAAGGCCCGCATGCCGGTTGGCAGCCAGGGCACGCCGATGACCTACGTCTCGCCGAAGACCGGTCGCCAGTACGTGGTGATTTCCGCCGGTGGCGCACGCCAGTCACCGGACCGTGGCGACTACGTGATCGCCTACGCGCTGCCCGAGCGCAAGTGACCGGCGCCACGCGGCGCAGCCTCGCAGGCTGCGCCGCGTGGGTACCGGTTGCTGGTTCGAGCCCTTACCATGCGAGGTCGAACCCGATGAAAGCTGCTGCCATGCCTGCCGTTCCTCCCAGCCGTCGACCCAAGCGCCCCCCTGCCCCACCGCAGGATCGTGGCCTGGCCCATGAGCTGATGCAGCAGATCCAGGACAACCAGGGCGATCCGGACTTCATGACGTCGCTCGGCCGCGGCCTGGCCGTGCTGAGCGTGTTCTCGCAGCACCCGCGCGAAGTGACGATGTCGCAGATCAGCAGCGATACCGGCATTTCCCGCGCAGCGGTACGGCGCGTGCTGTACACGCTGGAAAAGCTCGGCTACGTGGGTGAACAGGGCCGCGGCTTCGTGCTGCTGCCGCGCGTGCTGGGCATGGGCGGCGCCTATGTCGCGTCGTCGTCGATGACCGCTGCTGCACAACCGGTGCTGGATGCCCTGCGCGATGCCGTGCACGAATCCTGCTCGCTGGGCGTGCTCGATGGCGATGACATCCTGTACGTGGCGCGCGCGGAAACCGTACGCATCATGTCGATCGGCCTGCGCGCAGGCAGCCGCTTGCCGGCCTACTGCACCTCGATGGGCCGCGTGCTGCTGGCCTCGTTGCCGCGCGACACGCTGGAAGGCTACCTGGAACGCAACCCGCTGCGGCCGCGCACTGAACGCACGGTCACCCGCATGGATGACTTCCTCGACCTGCTGGAAAAGGTGCGCCGCGAAGGCGCGTCGCTGGTCGACCAGGAACTGGAGATCGGCCTGCGCTCGATCGCCGTGCCGGTTCGTTCGCGCAGCGGCGATGTCGTGGCCGCGCTGAACATCGGCACCCAGGCGGGCCGTATCGGCCTGGGCGTAATGCAGACCCAGCTGTTGCCGCGCCTGCGCGAAGCCGCACAGCGGCTGGGGACGTTGTTGAATTGAGGTGCAGCCGCCGGGCATGGCGCGGCGCTTCCGGGACCGCGCCCTGGTAGCGCCGGGCCATGCCCCGCGGATGTTCGGCGTCAGCGCTCTGCGGCCTGCTCTTCCAGGATCGGCTTGGCCAGCGCGAACGCGTGGTTGGCCGCGGGCACGCCACAGTAGATCGCGGCCTGCAGCAGCGCTTCCTTGATCTCCTCCGGCGTCACGCCGTTGTTGCGGGCGGCACGGATATGCAGCTTGAACTCCTCGTCGTGGCCCAGCGCCACCATCATCACGATGGTCAGCAGCGAGCGCGTATGCCGCGGCAGGCCCTCGCGCGTCCACACCGTGCCCCACGCCGTGCGCGTGATGAACTCCTGGAATTCGGTGGTGAACTCGGTGCGCGCCTGCAGCGAGCGTTCGACGTGTGCCTCACCCAGTACCTGGCGGCGCACCGCAAGGCCGGCTTCGTAGCGTTCCTGTTCGTCCATCGTGGTCTACCTGTTGTGCGGGATCAGTGCTGCGCCGAAAGATGCGCGGCCAGTGCGGAGGTGAACGCCTGCGGCGATTCCAGGTTGCAGATGTGGCGGCCCGGCACGGCGGCATGGTGGCCATGGGCCACGCCGTCGGCGATTGCCTGCAGCTCGGCCGGAGCGCACACCGGGTCGTCATTTCCGGCAATGGCCAGCAGCGGCACGCCAATGCGGCCCAGCGCATCACGGAAGTCGGCCGTGCCCACGGCGTTGCAGCAGCCGGCATAGCCAGCCACGCTGGTGGCGAGGAAGCGCTGCAGGATGTCTTCCACCTGGCTGGCATGGGTCTGCGCGAAAGCGGCGGTGAACCAGCGTTCGCGGGTGCCATCGACCAGCGGCAACAGGCCATCGTGCTGGACCTGGGCGATGCGCGCCTGCCAGCCGTCCAGCGTACCGATCTTCGCTGCGGTGGCAGCCACCGTGAGCGTGCGCAGGCGATTGCCAGCATGCACGCCCAGCCACTGCCCGGTCAGGCCACCGATCGACAGCCCGCAGAAATGGCTGCGCGCGATGCCGAGGTGGTCCCACAGGGCCAGCACATCAGCGCCCAGTTCGGCCACGCTGTACAGCCCCGGCGGCGTGCTGGACTGGCCATGGCCGCGACGGTCATAGCGCAGGATGCGGTACTGCGAGGCGAGTGCATCCACCTGCGGCCGCCACATGCCCAGGTCGGTACCCAGCGAATTGCAGAAGGTCAGCCACTGCCCGTCGGCGCGGCCCTCGGTCTGGTAGTGCAGGCGATGCTGCGGAAGGTCGAGGAATGGCATGCGTGCTCCAGCGTTGAACGTAGGATCAGCCGCGCGCGAGCACGCGGTCGATCCAGGTATCGGCCATGCCGCGCCAGCTGTCTGCGGCGAACAGGGCATCCAGTTGTGCGGCGGAAAGCTGCGCGGTGACTTCGGGCATCTGCCCCAGCACCACGCGCAGGTGCTGCGATTGCGCAAGCGCCTGCCTGGCCGCTTGTTCCACCAAGGCATGTGCGGCCGGCTTGCCGATGCGCTCGCCCAGGGTGACCGCAACGGCTTCGGCGTAAAGCAGCCCGCCATGACTGTCCAGGTGCTGGCGCATGCGCTCGCGGTCCAGCTGCAGGCCCTGCACCACCACATCCACCTGGGCCAGGCTGCCCGCACACAGGCGCACGATCTCCGGCACGGTGTCCCATTCGGCGTGCCATTGGCCTGCTGCGCGCTCGTGCGGCTGCGGCATGGCAGTGAACAGCGTGGACAGCAGGCCCGGTACGCGCGTGGCGGCGGCAATGGCGGCCACGCAGCCCACCGGATTGCGCTTGTGCGGCATTGCCGAGGAACCGCCCTTGCCCTCACCCGCCGGCTCGAAGGCTTCGGCCACCTCGGACTGCATCAGCAGCACGATGTCGGTGGCGATCTTGCCGAGACTACCGGTCAGCAGTGCGAACACGCTGCCGAACTCGGCAATGCGGTCACGCGCGGTGTGCCAGGGCAATGCCGGCAGCGGCAACTGCAGCTCGGCAGCCAGGGCTTCGGCCACGTCCAGCCCGCGCGTCTGCAGCGAGGCCAAGGTGCCAGCGGCACCGCCGAACTGCAGCACCAGCGTGTCTGCGGCCAACGCATCCAGCCTGCGCTGGCTGCGCTGCAGGGCGTCGAGCCAACCGGCCGCCTTCAGGCCGAAGGTCACCGGTACTGCGTGTTGCAGCAGCGTGCGCCCGGGCAACCCCGTGCTGCGCTCGGCCTCGGCCAGCCGCGCCAGCGCCATGCACAGCACGCGCAGGCGCGCCTGCACCTGGCTGACTGCCGCGCGCAGCTGCAGCACCGCGCCGGTATCGATGATGTCCTGGCTGGTGGCGCCCCAGTGCACCCAGCGCGCGGCCTCGGCATCGTTCGCCTTGACCTGCGCGGTGAGTGCCTTGACCAGTGGAATGGCCGGATTGCCAGCCAGTGCGGTGGCTGCCGACAGCGCCGGCAACGAATACAGATCGGCACTGCAGGCCGCTTCGATCGGTGCCAGCGCGGCTGCGGGAATCACCGCGCACTGCACCTGCGCGCGCGCCAGAGCGCGTTCGACATCGAGCATCGCCTGCAGGCGTGCTTCATCGCGGAACACGGCGTCGACGGCGGGGTCGCCGAACAGACCGCCCAGCAGCGTTGGGAAGTGGCTCATCGGTGCAGTCCATCCTGGGTAATCACAGCTTACCCGCGCCCGCCGCACGCGGGCGTGGAGTGGCCGGAAGGCGCGTCGGGCGCGCCGCGATCAGTATGCGAAGAACACCGTCTCGTCCGGGCCCTGCATGCGCACGTCCCAGTGGTACAGGCCCTTGCCCTGCGCCTGTGCGACCAGGGTGTGGCGGCGTTCGGCCGGCACCAGCGCGAGGATGCCGTCCTCGGCGTTGCTGGCTTCGTCACTGAAGTAGATGCGTGCACGGGTGGCCTGCAGCAGGCCGCGCATGAACACCAGCACCACCAGGTGCGGCGCCTGCGGCTCGCCACGCAGGCCCGGCACCCGGCCCGGCTTGACGGTGGTGAAGGCGAAGCGGCCCTGGTCGTCGGTGGGCACGCGGCCCCAGCCGTCGAAGGCAGGGTCGTGATCGTCCCGGCGCGGGTCTTCGCCATGGGCATAGATGCCCTGCGCGTCGGCCTGCCAGATTTCCAGCACGGCATCGGACACCGGCACGCCATTGCCATCGAACACCTGGCCCTGCACTTCCACGCGCTCACCCTGCGCGGTGGCCGGGGCGATGTCGGTGCGGTACAGCGGTTCCAGGCCCAGGCGGTAGTACGGGCCCACGGTCTGCCATGGAGTGGATTGGAAACTCATGGTGTTACTCCCAGACGGTCATCTTGCGACCGCGCAGCACGATGTCGAAACGGTAGCCCAGCGCAAATTCGTTGGCGGTGTTTTCCCAATCGAACGAGGACACCATGCGCTCCCGCGCCTTGGCGTCGTCCACGCAGTTGTAGATCGGATCAAACGCCAGCAGCGGATCATTGGGGAAATACATCTGCGTGACCAGGCGCTGGCCGATGCCTTCGCCATGCAGCGAGAAGTGGATGTGTGCCGGGCGCCAGGCGTTGTAGTGATTGCGCCACGGGTACGCGCCCGGTTTGATGGTGGTGAAGCGGTAGCGGCCTTCGCTGTCGGTCAGCACCTGGCCGGTGCCCTTGAAGTTCGGATCCAGCGGCGCGTCGTGCTGGTCGCCCTTGTGCAGGTAACGGCCGGCGGCGTTGCACTGCCATACCTCCACCACGGTGTTGCGCACCGGGCGGCCGTTCTCGTCCAGCACGCGGCCGCTGACGATGATGCGCTCACCCTGCGGCTGGCCGGGGAAGCCGGCGGTCAGGTCGGCTGCATGCTCACCGAGGGTGATGCGGTTGATGCTCGGGCCGGTCACTTCCGAGAGCGTCACCGGGATCGCGATCGGGTCGGTTCCCGGGCCACGCAGCGCGGTGGAGGCATACGGCAGGTGGATGCGCGGCGGCTGGCTGCCGGGGTACGGCTTGCGGTAGCCGCGCAGTGGGGTGGGATCGCTCATGGCGTACTCCTGTTGGCGAGCGGCCCGGAAGCCGCAGCTGTCTTGAGATTACGGAATCAGGGGATGGTTCACACGCGCTCGATGGCCAGGGCCACGCCCTGCCCCACGCCGATGCACATCGTGGCCAGGCCACGGCGGCCACCGCTGGCCTCCAGCTGGCGCAGCAGGGTCAGCGCCAGGCGCGCGCCGCTCATGCCCAGCGGGTGGCCCAGCGCGATGGCACCGCCGTTGGGGTTCACGTGCGCGGCATCGCCGGCCAGGCCCAGCTGGCGCATGCAGGCCAGCCCCTGCGAGGCGAAGGCCTCGTTCAGTTCGATGGCATCGAAATCGTCGATGGCCAGGCCCAGCCGTGCCATCAGCTTCTGGCTGGCCGGCACCGGGCCCATGCCCATGATCGCCGGCTCCACGCCGGCACTGGCAAAGCCGAGGATGCGCGCGCGCGGGGTCAGGCCCAGCGCCTGCACCTGCGCACCGGAGGCCAGCAGCAGCGCGGCGGCACCATCGTTGATGCCCGAGGCGTTGCCGGCGGTCACCGTGCCCGGCTGGCGGAACAGCGGCTTCAGCTTGGCCAGTGCTTCGGCGGTGGTATCGCCGCGCGGGTGTTCATCGCGCTCGACGGTCACGGTTTCGCCGCGTTTGCGGCCCGGTGCGTCTACCGCCACGATCTCGCCGTCGAAGAAGCCGCGGGCCTGCGCGGCGGCCGTTCGCTGCTGGCTGCGCAGGGCGAACGCATCCTGGTCCTCGCGGCTGACGCCGTAGCGCTCAGCCACGTTCTCGGCGGTCTGGCCCATGGTCTCCACGCCGTGCAGTTCACGCAGGCGCGGGTTGATGAAGCGCCAGCCCATGGTGGTGTCTTCGATCTGCTGGTCGCGGGCAAACGGCGAGGTTGCCTTGCCCATCACGAACGGCGCGCGCGACATCGATTCGACGCCGCCGGCAATGGCCAGGCCGAGCTCGCCGGCAGCAATGCCACGGGCCACGGTGCCGATCGCATCCAGGCCCGAACCGCACAGGCGGTTGATCGTGCTGCCGGGCACGCTCACCGGCAGGCCGGCCAGCAGCAGGCTCATGCGGGCGACGTTGCGGTTGTCCTCACCGGCCTGGTTGGCGCAGCCCAGGTAGACATCCTCCACCAGCGCCGGGTCCAGCTGCGGGTGGCGCGCCAGCAGTGCCTTCAGCGGAATCGCGCCGAGGTCGTCGGCGCGCACACCGGACAACGCGCCGCCGTAGCGGCCGATCGGGGTGCGGATGCCATCGACGATATAGGTCTCGTGCAGCGGCATTTCAGGCTCCCTCGGCCAGTGCCAGCGGCAGGCCGGTCAGTTCACGCAGTTGATCGATGTCCACGCCCTCGACCATTTCCAGCACGGTCGCGCCGTCGGCGCCGAGGTCGAACACCGCCACATCGGTATACACGCGCGACACGCAGCGCAGGCCGGTCAGCGGATAGCTGCATTCGGCCACCAACTTGCTTTCACCCTGCTTGGTAAGCAGGTCCATCATCACGAACACCTGCTTGGCCCCGATGGCCAGGTCCATTGCACCGCCCACGGCGGGAATCGCATCGGAGGCGCCGGTGCTCCAGTTGGCCAGGTCACCGTGTGCCGAGACCTGGAAGGCACCGAGCACGCAGATGTCGAGGTGGCCGCCACGCATCATCGCGAACGAATCGGCGTGGTGGAAATAGCAGCCACCGGTCAGCAGGGTAACCGACTGCTTGCCGGCATTGATCAGGTCCGGGTCTTCCTGGCCGGGCGCCGGCGCCGGGCCCATGCCCAGCAGGCCGTTTTCCGACTGCAGCAGTATCTCCTTGTCCGCCGGCAGGAAGTTGGCCACCGTGGTCGGCAGGCCGATGCCCAGGTTGACGTAGGCCCCTTCGGGAATATCGCGCGCCACGCGCGCGGCCATCTGTTCGCGGCTGAGCTTGTTCATGCCTGCACTCCTTCTGCGGCCACCGGCACCACGCGCTGCACGAAGATGCCGGGGGTCACCACGGCCTCCGGGTCCAGTTCGCCCAGCGGCACAACCTCACGCACCTGCACGATGGTGCAGCGTGCGGCCATCGCCATCAGCGGGCCGAAGTTGCGTGCAGTCCGGCGATACACCAGGTTGCCCCAGCGATCGCCGCGGTCGGCCTTGATCAGCGCGAAATCGGCATGCAGCGGGTACTCGAGCACGTAGTGGCGACCGTCGATCTCGCGCGTTTCCTTGCCCTGGGCCAGCTCGGTGCCATAACCGGTGGGCGTGAAGACCGCGCCCAGCCCGGAACCTGCCGCATGGATGCGCGCGGCCAGGTTGCCCTGCGGCACCAGCTCCAGTTCGATCTCGCCGGCGCGGTAGGCCGCGTCGAAGTGCTGCGAATCGGCCTGGCGCGGGAAGGAGCAGACGATGCGGCGCACGCGCTTGTGCTTGATCAGCGCAGCCAGGCCGGTATCGCCGTTGCCGGCATTGTTGTTGATGATGGTCAGCTCGCGCGCACCCTGTGCAATGAGCGCATCGATCAGCTCGTCGGGCATGCCGGCAGTGCCAAAGCCGCCGATCATCACGGTCGCGCCATCATGGATATCGGCCACCGCTGCTTCCACGCTGGCCACGCTCTTGTCGATCACTGCATTGCTCCTTGCCCTGCCTGCCGGCGGTCATCACCGCCACGCTGCAGGGCCACTGCGAAGGGAAAACATGACCCGGACATGGTCGCCATGGCACGTCGCCCGGTCAATGCGATATTCGGCCATTCGATTCGATAATCGCACATTGAGTGATGTGCTCCGGCCATCGGTTCAACGCCGGTTCTGACCCACGCCCACGCGCAGGCCGAGGCACGCCCATGCCGCCAGCAGCAGCGGCGCAGCGCACAGCACGTACAACGAGGACGGCTGCCAGCCACCATCGACCAGAACACCCACCGTGAGTGGCGAGAGGATCGCACCGACCCGGCCGATGCCGATGGCCCAGCCCAGGCCGGTGGTCCGCACTTCGGCGGCGAACACCACCGGCGCGGCCGCATACAGGCCGGCCATCGCTGCGAACAGTGCCGCACCGATCACGAAGGCCAGCGGGAAGGCCACGCCCAGCTGCGTGCTGAAGGCCGCAAAGCCCAGCATCGAAACCATCGCCAGCAGCAGCGCGCCGGCCGTCAGCCTGGACAGCGACCAGCGCGAGGCCAGCCAGCCGAACAGGCTGCCGCCAACGATGCCGCCCAGGTTCAACAGCACGCCACCGGTGATGCCCTGCTGCGCCGACACGCCGGCCGAGACCAGCAGCTTCGGCGTCCAGCTCAGCACGAAATAAAACGCGAACATGTGCAGGAAGAACGCCAGCGCGATCAGCAGCGCGACGCGGCGCAGGTCACCCACGAACAGCGCGGCATAACCCTGGCGCTGGCCGTCGCGCACCGGCGCTGGCGGCAGCGCCTGCAGCTCTGGCAAGCGCATGCGCGAGAGCAGCGCGTTCAAGCGTGGCAAGGCATTGGCCGGGCGACGCGCGACCAGGAAATCCAGCGATTCGGGCAGGCATTTGAGCACCAGCGGAATGCACAGCAGCGATGCCGCTGCGCCGACCAGGAACACGCTGTGCCAGGCCCAGTGCTCCAGCATCCAAGCAGCCAGCAGACCGCCAGCGGTCGCACCGATCGGGTAGCCGGTGGCCTGCAGCGCGACTGCGGTGCTGCGCCACTTGGCGTTGGCGTACTCAGCGGTGATCACCCCCACACCGGCCAGCATGCCGCCGATGCCGATGCCGGTGTACACGCGCAGCGCACCCAGCTGCCAGGCGTCGGCGGCCAGCGCGGACAGCGCCATGCCACTGGTGAGGATCAGCAGGCAGCAGACGATCATCGGCCGCCGCCCCCAGCGGTCGGCCAGCGGTGCCAGCAGGAACGAACCCAGCGCCATGCCGACCAGCCCGGCACTGAGCATCAGCCCCAGTACTTTGCCCGACAGCGCCCAGTCCGCCGAAACATGCGGCGCGGTGAAGGCCATGACCATCACATCGAAGCCATCAAGCATGTTCAACAGCACGCAGATGGCGATGGCGGTCCACTGGAAGGGACTCATCCGTTCAAGGACAAGCGACGGTGCGGCGGCGGAGGCGTGGCTCATGGTGCGGTTTCCTGCAACAGCGTGATGCGGTGGAACGTCCGGCGGGGAAGGTCTCAGTGACCGGCCTGGCTGGATGCATGAATGACCTGCAGAACGTCCTGGAGGCGCTCAACCTCGACCTGGCCTGGCGCCGACGGGGTGCCGATCATGCCGAAGGTCAGGGCCTGGCCGAAGGTTTCGCCGGCCAGGCGCGAAACCACGCCGGTGCCGCCCATCGACATGGTCAGCAGCGGCTTGTCGCTCTGCTGGCGCACCTGCCAGGTGGCATCGAGCAATGCCAGCACATCGCCAGCGTCGCGCGGCATCACCGCGATCTTCAGCACGTCCGCGCCAAGGGCCTGCTGCTTTAGCAGGCGTGCGACGATTTCCTCGCGCGGTGGCGTGGCGTGGAAGTCATGGCTGGACATCACCACTTTCACGCCAGCCTTGTGGGCCTGCGCCACCAGCGCCTGCACCACCTTCGGATCGCGGAACATCTCCACGTCGATCAGCTGGGCGACACCACCGCGCAGCAGCGCGGCGTAGAGCTTGCCGTAGTCGGCATCGCTGATCGGCTTGGCGCCCCCTTCGGCCTTCGTGCGGAAGGTCACGATGGCCGGCTTGCCCCCCAGCGTGGCCTGGATGCGCTTGCCCAGCGCGATCAGCGCCTTGCGATCGGTGGCGATGTCCAGGTAGTCGATGCGCCATTCGGCGATGTCGGTGGATCTGCTGGCGGCGATCGCCGCGGCCTGCTGCAGAGCGACATCCGCGGTGGCACCGGTAATCGGTACGATGGTGCGCGGGCTGCCCTCGCCGATGCGTAGTTGGCCGACCTGCAGCACCGCCGGTGGCGGCGCGGCCAAGGCCAGCAAGGGGGAGGAGGCGAGCACGCCGGCGAGGACAACGGAAGCGAGCGGAATTTTCATCGCGGTCACCACAGCATGGAAGGAGCGCGCGGCCATCAGAAGGTCACCTTGGCCTGGACACCCACGGCCCAGGCGTTGTCGGTACCGCTGTAATTGAACGTGCCCGGGTTGACGATGTACTGCACGTCCGGGCGGATCATCAGCCAGGGGTTCACCTGGAAGCTGTAGGACAGCTCGAACAGCTCCTCGGCCTGGCTGAGGTTGTACAGCGGCGAATCGGTGGGCACGCCCCCGGCGGCCAACGTGGCGCGCCGCGCATCGACCAGGCGGTCATTGATGTCAGCGCCGACGTAGCCCAGCGCGATGCTGTCCTGCGCACGCGCGCCGATGCCCTGGTAGACGCCGCCCAGCGCGTACCAGCGCTTGATCTGCGCGGTATCGGTGTCGGACACCATGTACTGCGCGAAGGCGGTCAGGCCGCGGCTCGGGTCGGCCGATTCCTGGGTCAGACGCTGTTCGGCCAGCACGTAGGCGCCGTGGCGCCCGGTGGTCGGCGAGGTATCGAGGCCGCGCCTGTCCACGCGCGACGTGTCGTAGTAGCCACCGAACTTGTAGACGCCGGCGTAGCGGCTGCCCTTGGCCGGCGTCCAGGTCACCTCCACCGGAAACAGCGAGCCGGTGGTGCCCGAAACGAACGGACGGAATGCGTTGCGTTCGATGTTGCCGCCCAGGTTCGGGTTGACCTGGAACCAACCCGTGCGCACGTTCACCGCCGGGCTGATCTGCTGGGCGAACTCACCGCCCCAGCGTGCCATCGGATAGTTGTACCAGCCGCTGTTGCCGGACATCGCCAGCGGGTGGGCGCAGAATGCGGCGTTGACGAAGTGGGTCAGCAGGCTGTGCAGGCCGAACTGGTTGCCCATCGCGTAGTACCCCAGCTTGTAGTACGACCGGCCCGCATTGAAGGTCTGGTCGTAGCTCAGCTCGGTCAGCCGCGTGTACTGGCCGCCATACGCCTCCTGGATCGGGAAGCGGTTGCCGACGAAGTCCACCGAGGTGCTGCGGCCACGACGATCGTTGAGGGTGAAGTGGAACGCACCGCCGTCCCAGCCGGCCAGCGTGCCCATGTCCAGGTCCACGCCCACCCGCACCTGCTGCGCATAGCGCGCGCCGGTTTCGCCGTAGCCACCGTCGACCACGCCCATGGCCTCGCCCACGTAGTCGCCGCGGAAGGCAACGCCGCGCTCGAACAGATCGGTGCGGCTACCGCCCCAGTCGCCGGTAAGCGTCTTGCCTTCGTAGCGGTTGCTGGACTGCGCGCTGGCCACGGCTGGCAGCAGCAGGGCGGCCAGCAGGCCCAGGGAAACAGGTTTCGCAGGATTCATGATCGCGGTCTCGTGGAGGTGATCAGCGCAGCGACAGCGGCGCACTCAGCGGGGAGGTGGCGCCCTGCGCCGAGGTAACCGTGGCGGTCAGGCTGCCGGCAGCGGCAGCGTCGGTCCCTGCACCGAGCGGGAAGGTGAAGCTGCCCTGCCCCTGCGCGTCGGTACGTGCTTCCACACTGCCCAGCACCCACTCGGCCTCGTTGCCGGTGGCGGCGCGGTTGCCGAACACTTCCACCTGGTAGCGGGTATCAGGCACGCCCTGAAGACGACCCGTCAGCTGGCGCTGCGCACCCTTGCCCTGCACTGCGGTCAGCTGCGGCGCGGCCTGGCCGAGGTTCGGCAGCGGCTGGCAGCCAGCCTGGCCGGCAGCGGTGCAGATGCGCGCACGCTTGGACGCATCGTTGTCCACGCCACGGCCACGGGAGCCGACGAAGCTGGCGTGCTCCAGGCCCGGCACACCGAACACGATGGCGCCACGCGGCTGGCCCTTCACGCAGGCCCCGCCGGCTTCGCAGCGCTCGATCGGCAGGCCGTTGCCGTAGATGCGGTTGCCGGTGAAGCGGTTCGGCGCACTGACCGGCTGCGGGCGCACGCCGATGCCGATGCCATTGCCGGTGATGGTGTTGCCGTCGACCACGTTGCCGCTGCCGGTGATGCTCAGGCCCAGCGAATTGCCGGTGAAGGTGTTTGCCGCGATGTAGTTGCGGTTGCCCCAGTTGATCTGCAGGCCATCGGAGTAATCGACGAAGCGGTTGTGGACCACGCTGTTGTCGTTGCCCCACAGGATCTCGATGCCCTGCGAGGGTTCCGGGTTGGCCCTGGTGGATTGGAACAGGTTGTCGGCCACCAGGTTCCAGGCCGCGCCGCGGGTCAACTCCAGGCCGTCGCCGTTATCGAGGAATACGTTGCGCACGATGCGGTTGTGCACGGTGGTGGCGGCGGTGGACTGGCCCTTGCCGTCATCACCGGTGAGCATGATGCCGGCGCCGCCCTTGTTGGCGACGATGCGGTTGTCATGGATCTCGTTGTGGCTGGAGCGGTTGACCAGCACGCCGATGCAGAAATTGCGGATCTCCAGGCCGGCCAGCTCCACGCCCTGGGTATCGCGCAGGACCAGGCCCGGCAGCGTGGTGGTGCGCACGTTGGTGCCGGACTGGCCCGGCTCGGCGCCTGGGCAGGCATCGGTACCGGTGCCGGTGACGTAGGCCGAGCCATCGATGGCGACGTACTGGCCATCGCGTTCCCAGGACGTGCCGATGATCTGCACCGGCCCCTTGATCTCCGGCAGCGGCGTGGCCGGCGTGATGACGTAAGGCGCAGCGCCCACGGCCGCGATCTCGATCCGGTAGCGACCCGGCGCCGCATTGGCAGTGGTGATCGCCCAGCGCAGCGAGCCGGCGTTGGCGTCGTCGGCGTAGCGGTCCACGCGCAGCACCTGCAGTGCTTCGCGCGGCGGTTCGGCCTGGTAGGCCAGCGCCAGCGTCGGCAGCACGGCAAGCAGGGACAGGGAAACAATGGACAGACGACGGCGCATGCGATCACTCCGCGCAGAGGAAGGAAAATCCGGCGGCCTTCCCCCTGCACCTGGCATCAGCACCGGACCGGCTGCTGCCCTCGCCCCGCCAGGGGTGGATCGCTTGGACTGCTATGAAACTGCGGAAATGAAAGTAGGTTTATCGCACTGCACCATTCAAGTGCGGTAATCGACTACGTGTGCGAATATCGCACTGAATGGGTACTACCATCGTTGTAGGCGAGGTGTTTGCAGGGCTTGTAGCCCTGCACTGCCAGGAGCCAGAGCAACAGATCTCGAAACAGATCGGGGGCAGATCCGGCAGATCGCGGCCAACTATCGAAGGCGGGGCACTGTGGGTTTGCGGGGTGTGAGCCGCATGGATGCGGCGACCAAGCCCCCATGGGTGAGGGCGCTTTGCTTGCGAGGCACTGCTTCGTAAGCGCCCGAACGCACAGCCGCCAGCGGCTGGGCCGGTCTGGGGATTCACGGCGTCCCCGCATACACACAGTGCCCCGCCATCCCACAGGATGCCCGCTGTTGCTGTTGCTCCGGCCTCGGCGGGTGCAGGGCGCAGCCCTGCAAAAGAAAACCCTACGAACTGCAGGACAGCATCGAACAGCCTGCGCGGTCGTCAGCCCACGCCGGCCGCTTGCCGGCGTAATGTTCCAGCCCCGGGCGTTCGGTGTACGGATCACGCAGTACGTCCTGCAGGGCATGCACACCGCCCAGGTCGCCCTGCTCGGCGCGGTCGATCGCTTCCTGTGCCAGCCAGTTGCGCAGCACATACAGTGGATTGGCCGCGCCCATCTTGGCGACACGCTCGGCTGCCGGCAGCGGATCGGCACGCAGCCGCGCCGAGTACTCCTGCAACCACTGCTGCAGAGGTTCCTGCACCGCGTGCTGGCGCTCGGCGTCGTAGAAGACCTCGGACAATACGCTTGCATCGGGTGCGTTGGCATCGATGCGCATCAACGCACGCCATGCCAGGGTCATGTCCATGCCGCCGTCCTGCATCAGCTGCTGCCAGCGCTGGTAAAGCTGCAGATCGGCATCGTCGGCCGCGGCCAGCCCCAGCTTGGCCGCAACATCGCGACGGGTGCAGGCGACAAAGGTCGCCTGGTAAGCGGCCAGCCCTGCCTGCAGCGGCTGCACGTCGGCGAACAACGGCGACAGCGCCTGCGCAAGCCGGTTGAGATTCCAGTACGCCACCTGCGGCTGGGTGCCGAAACGATAGCGGCGTCCCTGCGCATCGGTGGTGTTCGGGGTCCAGTCCGGGTCGAAGTCTTCGACCCAGCCATAAGGGCCATAGTCCAGCGTCACGCCGAGCACGGAGAGGTTGTCGGTGTTCATCACCCCATGCACGAAGCCCACGCGCATCCAGTGCGCGATCATCTCTGCGGTGCGCACGGCGATCTGTGCGAACCAGTCGCCATACAGCGCTTCGCCCTGCCCCGTCAGTTCCGGGAAATCGCGGGCGATGCACGCCTCGACCAGTTGCTTCAGCAGTGCGGTCTCGCCACGTGAAGCAGGCAGTTCAAACGAACCAAAGCGCAGGAACGAGGGCGATACCCGGCAGACGATCGCGCCAGGTTCCGCGCGCGGATGACCGTCGTAGAACATGTCGCGCACCACGTCTTCGCCGGTGCCGACCAGCGACAGGGCGCGCGTGGTCGGCACACCCAGGTGATGCATGGCCTCGCTGCACAGGAATTCACGGATCGACGAGCGCAGCACCGCACGGCCGTCGGCGCCGCGCGAATACGGCGTCGGCCCGGCACCCTTCAGCTGAAGCTCCCAGTGCCGGCCATCGGGGGCGATCACCTCGCCCAGCGAGATGGCGCGGCCATCACCGAGCTGACCGGCCCAATGGCCGAACTGATGGCCCCCATAGTTGGCCGCCCACGGCTGCATGCCCGCATACAACGCGTTGCCGCCGAACACCTCGGCGAAGCCTTCGTCATCGACCTGCGCAGGATCGAACCCCAGCATCCCGGCAACCTCCGGCGACCACGCCAGCAGCACCGGCGCTGCGACAGGCGTCGGCATTACCGACGACCAGGCCGCACCCAGCACTTCGCGCCGGCGCGGACCGGACTCGGGATCGCCCGGCAGCAGATTCAGCAGGCGGTTGTCGAACTGGGGGGCAGTGGTATCCATGGGCAAATCATGGGGGCGGCGACGGCCATCCTCAATCGCCGCGCAAGGCCTGCAATGCCCCGCCGTGCGCCTCGGCGCGCCGGTAGGCCGGACGCTCACCGATGCGCTTGAGGAAGCCACGCAACGCCGGCTTGTCGTCCAGCCCGCCGCCGCGTGCGGCCGCCGCCTGGATCGGGAAGCTCATCTGGATGTCCGCAGCGGTGAAGCGTTCGCCTGCAAACCATGGGCTTTCGGCCAGGCGCCGTTCCATCCAGTCCAGATGCAGGCGTCGCTGCGGGCCGATGAAACCGCGCTCGGCCTTGTCGGCGATGCTGCGGGCGATCGGCCGCGCGAAGAATGGCATCGGCGCGTTGCGGATGCGGCTGATCACCAGGGTCAGCAGCATCGGCGGCATGGCCGAACCTTCGGCATAGTGCAGCCAGTAGCGGTAATCGATGCGCTCTTTGCCTTCGGCCGGTACCGGCGACGGCGACAGCTGGCGATGCACGTCGTAGCGGTCAACCAGGTAGTCGAGGATGGCGCCGGATTCGGCCAGGATGAGGTCGCCATCCTGCAGCACCGGCGCCTTGCCCAGCGGATGCACCTGGCGCAGTTCCGGCGGCGCCAGCAGGGTCTTCGGGTCGCGCGGGTAGCGGCGCAGTTCGTAGTCCAGGCCCAGCTCTTCCAGCATCCACAGCACGCGAAGCGAACGGGAATTTTCCAGATGATGGACGATGCGCATGGGCGGCTTCCGCAGAAAGGTGCCCGATGGTAGCGCGGCCTGGTGCACGCAGGTGTCTGCTACCCTGCCCGGCCGTGGAAGGCCTGCCAGCATGGACACCCCGCCGTTCGATGCACTGCTTGGTTACCTCGGGCAATCCGAGGACCACAACTGGACGCAGTACATCTGCGAACACGTCGCCAAGGGCGTCCTGCGCAGATTCGAAGCGCACGATTGGCAGCGCCTGCAGAAGATGATCGCAGCGCAACCCGCGTTCTGGCAGCAACGCTGCACCGACGCGCTGGGTGAATGCATGAAGCCCGAAGCCTTGCCGCTGCTGTTCAGTCAGCTCCATTCCAGCGATGACGACAGCCGGATACTGGCGGCCTATCACCTGCAATGGATGGAAGTGCCGGTGGGTCCGGAGGTGGTTGATGTCCTGCGCGAGATCCTGTCGCGCATTCCGGCAGCCGAACGCGCCGAGTACCAGGAAATAACCCAGCTGCTGGAGCGGGCGCTGGCTGCGGGTTGAACCCGTCGTGCGACGCAAACGAAAAACGCCGGGAGCTTTCGCTCCCGGCGTTCTGGCTACCAAACGGTAGCAGACGGATTAGACCGCCTGCACCTGGTCAGCCTGCATACCCTTCTGGCCCTGGACGGCGACGAAGGTAACCTTCTGGCCTTCCTGCAGGGTCTTGAAGCCGGTGCCCTGGATCGCGCGGAAATGCACGAACAGGTCCGGGCCGCTTTCCGGGGTGATGAAGCCGAAGCCCTTGGCGTCGTTGAACCACTTGACAGTGCCGGTCTGACGATCAGACATATTTACTAACTCCTGAAACACATGTTGAAAAAAATCGCAGCCACCGGGTATCGGGGCCGAGACTGAGTTGCAGGCGTTGGTAAAGCGGATCGATGAGCGGATCGTGAGATCAACTGCACCAGGCCACGATTCACGGTGACCCTAGCAAACACAGTGGGCCAGACGATACGCGTGTTTTGAGCAAAAAGCGATAGCCATGATATTCAGCGTCAAACGGCCAGCCCCTAGACAGGGCAAGGGGTTGCACCAGATCGAGGCTAAACCCGGGTCCCCATTCAGGTTTTTCCTACCCTACACTGGGTAAATGACTGAAGCTGAAACCCGAGCTGAACCCCTGCTCCCCCGCATCTGGGTGGACGCAGACGCCTGCCCTGTTGTCATCCGCGACATCCTGTTCCGCGCAGCTGAACGGGTCGGCGTGGAGCTGACCCTGGTCGCCAACCAGTGGATCCGCACCCCACCTTCGCGCTGGCTGCGCTCCATCCAGGTACCGCAGGGACTGGATGTGGCTGACAGCGCCATTGTCGAACGGATGGCTGCCGGCGACCTGGTGGTCACCCAGGACATCCCCTTGGCGGCCCTGGTGCTGGAGAAGAAGGGCGTGGCCCTGAACCCGCGCGGCCAGCTGTACACCCCCAACAACATGGCCGAGCGGCTGTCGATGCGCAATTTCATGGAAGAACTGCGTGGCGCCGGCGTCCAGACTGGCGGGCCACCGCCGCTCGGCGCGCGTGACCGCCAGTTGTTCGCTGCCGAGCTGGACCGCTGGCTGGCGCGACGACCGCGCAGGTGAATCCGGCTGTGCGTCAGCCGGGAACGCACAAGGTGTGCGCGCTGCGGAAGCTGCGTCGCTGGCCGGTCAACGGATCATCGAAGGCCAACGCCTGCGCCAGCAGCTGCAACGGCGGCTCGGCCACACTCTGTGGCCGCACGTGCAGCTGCGGATAGAGCTCGTCCCCCAGGATCGGCGCCCCGAGCGCGGCCATATGGACGCGCAGCTGATGCTTGCGCCCGGACTCGGGCGCAAGCCGGTAGCGCCAGACCGGACCGTGCGCATCAATGACCTCGACACGGGTCAGCGCATTCGGCTCGCCGGGAACTTCAGCCATACGGAAGAACGGTTCCCCCGGCTGCAGCCGGCTATGCCGCTCCAGCGGAAACCGCAGGTCCGGCAAGGCCGGCGCCAGCGCCTCGTAGGTCTTCTCGATGCGGCGCTCACGAAACAGCCTCTGGTACGCGTCGCGCGTTTGCGGCTGGGTGGAAAACAGCACCAGGCCGGCCGTCAGCCGGTCCAGCCGGTGCAACGGCACCAGATCGGCGTTGCCAGTGCGCTCGACCAGGCGCGCCAGCAGGGTCTGGCGCACAAAAGCACCGACCGGCGCGGTCGGCAGGAAGTGCGGCTTGTCGGCCACAAGCAGGTGCGCGTCGTGATGCAGGATGTTCTCTTCGAAGGGAATCACCGGCTCATCGGCCACTTCACGGAAGTAGCGGATCTCCAGCCCCACCTGCCACGGCATGTCCGGTGCCAGCGCCCTGCCCTGTGCGTCCTGTATCCGCCCGCGTGCGAAGCGGCTCTCCCATTGCAGCCGGTCGATGCGCGGGAAGCGCGCGCACAGGCCGTCCAGCAGGGAATTCCAGTCACCGGGCGGCAGCTGCAGTCGGCTGGGCGTGGTCATGGCGCGATCGGGGCGCCATCGCTCTGCAGACGGCGCGGACGTGAAAGGGACATACGACAGGACACGCCAGAAGCATCAGGGCGGCCAGCGTGCCACCGATCATGCCCTGCCGACACCCCCATACCGGACACCCCCGGGGCAAACCTCTATCATTGACGGTCTTTACCCCTCTGGATCTTCATGGCCCTCACCGCCACCATCCGCAAGGCCGAACTGCAGATCAGCGACATGGATCGCGGCTACTACGCGACCCACAACCTGACCCTGGCCCAGCATCCGTCCGAAACCGACGAACGCCTGATGGTGCGCCTGCTCGCCTTCGCGCTGAACGCTGGCGACCGCCTGGAATTCGGCCGCGGCCTGAGCACCGACGACGAGCCGGACCTGTGGGAACACGACTACACCGGCGACATCCTGCAGTGGATCGACCTCGGCCATCCGGACGAGTCGCGCATCCGCAAGGCCAGCAACCGCAGCCGGCAGGTGCAGGTGGTCAACTACGGTGGCAATGCATCGGACATCTGGTGGCAGAAGCAGGGCAAGGGCCTGGCCCGCTTCGACAACCTGTCGGTGGTCGACCTGGACGGCGGCTTCGTCGATCTGTGGGGCCAGCAGATCCAGCGTGCGATGCGCTGGAGCGTGCTGATCCAGGACGCCGAAGTGCAGCTGCTCAACGATCAGATGCAGCTGGACGTGATCCCCAACTGGCGAAAGCGCGCCAAGGCATGAGCACGATCCGCTGCGACGTACTGGTGATCGGTGCCGGCGCTGCCGGGCTGATGACCGCGATCACGGCGGGCCAGCGAGGCCGGCATGTGCAGGTGATCGACCACGCCAACAAGATCGGCAAGAAGATCCTGATGTCCGGCGGTGGCCGCTGCAACTTCACCAACACCGGCACCACCCCGGCCAACTTCCTGTCGGCCAATCCGCATTTCTGCAAGTCGGCACTGGCGCGTTACTCGCCCTACCACTTCATCGAGATGGTCGAGCGCCACGGCATCGCCTATCACGAGAAGGAACTGGGCCAGCTGTTCTGCGATGTCTCGTCCAAGCAGATCGTGAAGATGCTGGTGGACGAATGCCAGCAGGCCGGCGTGCAGATCCGCACGCAGTGCAGCGTGGAGCGCATCGAGCACGGCACTGACGGCTTCCGCGTGCACACCACGCACGGCCTGTTCCATTGCGCCTCGCTGGTGGTCGCCACCGGCGGCCTGTCCATTCCCAGCCTGGGTGCAACCGGGTTCGGCTATGAGATCGCGCGCCAGTTCGGCCACCAGGTGCTGCCCACCCGCGCCGGCCTGGTGCCGTTGACCCTCAGCGGCACCCACCAGGAGCGCCTGGCCGAGCTCAGCGGCGTTGCCCTGCCGGTCGAGGCCAGCAGCAACGGCACCCGCTTCCGCAACTTCATGCTGCTGACCCATCGCGGCGTCAGTGGCCCGGCCATCCTGCAGATTTCCTCGTTCTGGCAGCCCGGCGACGCGCTGTCGCTGGATCTGCTGCCCGGCCAGGATGCCGCCGAATGGCTGCGCCAGATGAAACGCGAACGCCCCGCTGCGGAACTGCGCACGGTGCTGGGCGATGTGCTGCCCAAGCGGCTGGCGCAGCGCCTGTGCGAGCACTGGCTGCCCGACCGCCCGGTACGCCAGCTGGACGAGCCGGACCTGCGCAAGGCCGCACAGGTGCTTTCAGCGTTCCCACTGGTGGCCAGCGGCACCGAGGGCTACCGCACCGCCGAAGTCACCCTGGGCGGCGTCGATACCAACGAGGTCTCTTCCTCGACGCTGGAATCCAAGCGCGTACCCGGCCTGCATTTCGTCGGCGAGGTGCTGGACGTGACCGGCTGGCTGGGCGGCTACAACTTCCAGTGGGCCTGGGCCAGCGGGCACGCGGCCGGCGGCGTGGTGTGAACCGCATCGCCGTTCCATGCACGCAACCGTTGCGCGCATGGACGCGCCGCCACGCATCGTGTATCTAGATTTGCAGATTGGGGAGCAGTGCATGCAGAACGCGAACGACATCACCATCCGCCTGCTGATCGTCGATGACAGCGGCGAGAACGCCGAAGCCATCGTCAGCACCCTGCGCAACAGCGGCATCGCCGTGCGCCCATGGCGCCCGCAGGACTCGGCCGAGCTGTCGCAGGTGCTGGCCAGCCAGGCGATCGACCTGGTGCTGGCTGCGCCCTCGCAGAGCATTCCGCTGCCACTGGTGGCCCAGCACATCGCCGCCAGCGGCAAGGACATCCCGCTGGTGCTGCTGGCCGAACGCATCGACGAGGACGAACTGGTACAGGCCAGCAGCAACGGAGTGCGCGCCCTCGCCCTGCGTCAGCGCGCCGAACACCTGCTGGCGGTGGTCCGCGACCAGTGGGTCGACCTGCAGGCGCGCCGCGGCCTGCGCCGGATCGAAGCGCAGATGCGCGAGACCGAGCGTCGCTGCGACGCGCTGATCGCCTCTTCGCGCGAGCCGATTGCCTATGTCCACGAAGGCATGCATATCCGCGCCAACGATGCCTACCTGGAAATGTTCGGTTACGAGGATTTCGAGGAGGTCGAAGGCATCTCGCTGCTGGACATGGTTGCCGCCCAGCACGTGGATGATTTCAAGCAGCTGCTGAAGTCACTCAGCCGCGGCGAAGCACCGCCGCCGCAGTACCAGCTGGATGCCCGCCACCAGGACGGCAGCGCCTTCCCGGCGACGATGGAATTCACCGCAGCCACCTACGAGGGCGAATCCTGCCTGCAGGTGGTGTTCCGCCGGCGCATGGAATTCGACCCGGAGCTGGCGCGCGAGGTCGAGGACCTGCGCCAGCGCGACCAGGTCACCGGCCTGCTCAACCGCCCCACCTTCATGCTGCAGGTCGAGGACGCGGTTGCCCAGGCCGGGCGCAGCGAAGGCCAGTTCGGCCTGCTGATGGTCGAGCCGGACCATTACGCGCGCCTGCTCCCGGATATCGGACTGGCCTCGGCCGACGCCCTGATCGGCGCCCTCGCCGCCCTGCTGGCCGACGTCGTTGGCGACGATGCGCAGCTGGCCCGTTTCGGCGAACACAGTTTCGCCGTACTGCAGTCCGGCCCCTATGCGCAGACCGTGGCACTGGCCGAGCGCATCCGCGAAGCCTACGCCGCACACGTCTTCAGCATCGGCGCGCGCTCGGCCACGGTGACCGTCAGCATTGGCGGGGTACAGGTGGGCGAGAAGATCGCCAGCATCGGCCAGGTGCTGGCGCGCGCCAGTGAATGCACGCAGGCCGCAGCCGCCCTCGGCAATACCTGCCGCATCTTCGACCCGGCCGCTGTTGATCGCGTGGAGGAAGAGCGCGTGCAGCGCTGGGTCGCACGTATCCGCGAAGCCCTGGCAGGCGATGGCTTCCAGTTGCATTACCAGCCGGTGCTGAACCTGCAGGGCGAGTCGCTGGAGCTGTATGAAGCCTACCTGCGGCTGGAACACAACGGAGAGCTGCTGAGCCCGACCGCCTTCCTCGGCATTGCCGAAGAACATGGCCTGCTGGCGGACATCAACCGCTGGGTCGTGTCGCAGGCAATCGCGGTGCTGGGCGCGCGTGCCCGCGAGGGTCATCCCACCCAGGTGCTGGTGAAGGTCACGCCGGAATCGTTCGATGATCCGAAGATGATCGCCACGCTGCGCCAGCAGCTGCAGGCGCACGGCGTGCCGGGCGAACGCCTGTGGCTGCATGCACCGGAATCGAAGGTGTTCACCCACCTGCGCAGTGCCCAGCAGTTCCTGGCGGAAGTGGCACCGCTCGGCTGCCGGATCGGCCTGGAGCAGTTCGGCTCGGGCCTGGACTCGTTCCAGCTGCTGGCCCACTTCCAGCCGCAGTTCCTCAAGCTTGATCGCGGCTTCACCAGCGACCTGGCCGCCACCCGCGAGAACATCGACCGGGTCAGCCAGATAACCGCACGCGCGCAGGAAGCGGGCATCCGCACCATCGCCGAGTTCGTCAGCGACGCCAACTCGATGACACTGCTGTTCAGTGCCGGCGTGGACTACGTGCAGGGCGATTTCGTCGGCCCGGCAGCGCCGGCGATGAACTTCGAGTTCGGCTGACACCTCACCGGTAGCGCCGGGCCATGCCCGGCGGATGGCCAGCAGACCGCTGCGCTCGCCGGGCATGGCCCGGCGCTACCCATGAAGAAGGCCGGCTTGCGCCGGCCTTTTCCGTTGATCAGGTCAGATCGACCAGGTTGTCGATCTTCACGTCCGGGTTGACGTCGGCTTCGTAGTCGACACCTTCGACGCCGAAACCGAACAGGCGCAGGAAATCGGCCTTGTAGCCGGCCAGGTCACTGATCTCGTACAGGTTCTCGTTGGTCACCTGCGGCCACAGCGCCAGCACCTTGCCCTGCACGTCAGCGGCCATTTCCTTGTAGTCGGCGCGCAGGCGGCCTTCCTCATCGATCAGCGCAACGGTATGGCCATCGCCATCGACCAGGTCGTGGCGCAGGCGATCGACCGCCACGCCATCGGCCTTGGCGCCGTACAGGATGTCGTACAGCACGTCGAGCTGCTCGATGCAGCCTTCGTGGGTGCCCTTTTCCTTCATCACCTTGAACAGCAGCGACAGGTACAGCGGCATGGTCGGAATGGCCGAGCTGGCCTGGGTCACCACCGCCTTCAACACCGACACGCGCGCATCGCCGCCGATCCTGGCCAGCTTCTCGCGCAGCCCCAGCACCTTGTCGTCCAGATCCTTCTTGGCAGCACCGATGGAGCCGTTCCAGTAGATCGCCTGGGTGATCTCTTCGCCCACATAGGTGAAGGCCGTGGTGGTGCAGCCGTTGGCCAGCACGCCGGCATCGGCCAGCGCGTCGATCCAC
Organism: Stenotrophomonas sp. FW305-C-20-S1; assembly: GCF_058783335.1. NCBI lineage: Bacteria > Pseudomonadati > Pseudomonadota > Gammaproteobacteria > Lysobacterales > Lysobacteraceae > Stenotrophomonas > Stenotrophomonas sp. FW305-C-20-S1. Next base: position 70,626 of record NZ_JBYTEK010000002.1, read on the forward strand.
ATCTGCCAGTCCTCGCCGCCCATCACCGCGACGGTGCCGGCGATTTCTTCCGGGGTAGCCGGCTGCAGGTGGGTTTCGGTCAGCACTTCCTTGTCGGTATCCAGGCCGCGCAGGGTGATCGGCTCGCCGATCGGCTTCAGCGTGGAGCTGATGATCTCGCCCGTCTTGGGATGCTTGCGGCGCGGTGCAGCCAGGCTGTAGACCACCTGGTCGACCTGGCCGAGATCGGCCTTGATCATCTCGATGGTCTTGGCCTTCACCTCATCGGAGAACGCATCGCCATTGATGCTCTTGGCATACAGACCCGCTTCGTCGGCGTACTTGTGGAACGCCGCCGAGTTGTACCAGCCCGCCGTGCCCGGCTTGGTTTCACTGCCCGGGCGCTCGAAGAAGATGCCCAGGGTTGCCGCGCCACTGCCGAAGGCGGCAGTGATGCGCGCGGCCAGGCCGTAGCCGGTCGAGGCGCCGATCACCAGCACGCGCTTGGGGCCGTTCTGGATCGGCGGGCGCGCACGGATGTAGTCGATCTGCTGCTTGACGGCGGCGTCGCAGCCGGTCGGGTGGGTGGTGACGCAGATGAAGCCGCGGACGCGCGGTTTGATGACCATGAAGACCTCGGGTTGGCAGGTGCGGCGCGCGGGGCGCTCAGCAGGAATACGTGGCGCGCGCGTGCGCGCGAACCGCAGGATCGTAGTGCGCGGGGGAAGATTGCACAACCGACGGCGGCGTAGGGTGGTATTTCTTTTGCAGGGTTGCACCCTGCACCCGCAGAGGCAACGTCGACGGCAGAAGCCGGGTTCCTGTGGGTTGGCGGGGTGGGTTCGGTTGAGGGGGACGCTGCAAGTACGTCCATGTAAGCTCGGTCGCCGCATCCATGCGGCTCACGCCCCCTCAACCGGACCCACCCCGCCTTCGACAGTTTCCCGCGATCTGTTGGAACAGCATCCAGCCCTGGTAGGTGTCGACCTTGGTCGACACGGATGAGTTTCATTCGATATCCGACAGATGTGTCGACCAAGGTCGACGCCTACCAACAGCCGCAGGAATCTGTCGGGGGTGGGGCCATGTGGGTTGGCAGGACCGTTGGCGCCATGGATGGCGCCATCGAGCCCCCATGGACGGGTTTACGGCGTGTCCTGCCAACCCACATGGCCCCGCCCAGCCAGCAGAAAGCCAGCTCCGCTTTGGACGTTGACGTTGCTCTTGCCTCGGCGGGTGCAGGGCGCAGCCCTGCCAACAAAAAACCCCGCTTGCGCGGGGTTTTCTGTGTACTGCGTGCAGCAGAGGCTTACGGACGGCGCGCCAGGGCCTCGACGTCCTTGGCCTTGGGCAGCAGGTCCTGCTTGGTCACGCGCAGCGCGCCGACCGTCAGCATCGGCACCGCCACCAGGATCGAGGACAGCACCACGATCACCGCACCGATCATGTGCGTCTCGGCCAGGCCTTCCATCGAGCTGCCGCCGTACAGGTACAGGGCCAGTGCGGACAGGAAGAACATCACCGCGGTGATCACCGTACGCGACAGCGTCTGGTTGATCGAACGGTTCAGCACTTCCATCGGCTCCACGCGCAGGCTGCGGAAGTTTTCGCGGACGCGGTCGAACACCACGATGATGTCGTTGATCGCAAAGCCCATCACCGACAGCAGGCCGGCCAGCACGGTCAGGTCGAACTCACGGCCGAGCAGCGACACGTAGGCCACCGTCACGATCAGGTCGAACATCGCCACGATGCTCGCGGTGACCGCGAACTTCCATTCGAAACGCACCGCGATGTAGATCAGGAAGCCGGCCAGCATGAAGATGGTGGCGTACAGGCCATTCATCGCCAGGTCCTTGCCGATCTGCGGGCCAACGAACTCGTTGCGCAGCACGGTGGCCTGGTTGTCAGCCGAAGAGACCGCCTTGACCACGGCCGCGGCAGTCGCCTTGTCCTCGGCCGAAGCGCCGCCGGTACCCGGAGCATGCTCACCGTGCGGGGCCAGGCGGATCAGCAGGTCGGTGTTGCCACCGACGCTCTGTACCTGGGCGCCGTCGAAGCCGTTCTGCTCAAGTTTGCTGCGGACGTCCTCGACATCCACCGCGTGTTCGAAGCGGGCTTCGATCAGGGTGCCGCCGGTGAAGTCCAGAGCGTAGTTGAAGCCCTTGAAGCCGATGATGCCGATCGAGGCCAGGAACACGATGATCGTGACGACCATCGCGACATGGCGCCAGCGCATGAAGTCGATCTTGGTATCGTTCGGGAGGATGTGCAGCGGAAACAGTTTCATGTGCGTGTCGTCCCGTCAGATGGCCACGTTCTGGAGCTTCTTGCGACGGCCGTAGATCAGCGTCGCCAGTGCACGCGATACGGTGATCGCGGTGAACATGGAAGCGAAAATACCGATGATCATGGTCAGCGCGAAGCCCTTCAGCGGACCGGTACCGAATGCGAACAGCGCCACACCGACGATCAGGCCGGTCAGGTTGGCGTCGAGGATGGTGCCCGACGCACGCTCGTAACCGGTCACGATCGCGGTCTTGCCCGGCACGCCGGCACGCAGTTCTTCACGGATACGCTCGTTGATCAGCACGTTGGCGTCGACCGACAGACCGACCGACAACGCCAGACCGGCGAAGCCCGGCAAGGTCATGGTCGCGCCGAACAGCGACATCACCGCCACCACGATCAGCAGGTTGAACAGCATCGCGATCGAGGTGATCAGACCGAACATGCGGTAGTAGATGGTGAAGAACACCAGGGTGAACATGAACGCATAGACCACCGCGGTGATGCCGTTCTTGACGTTCTCCGCGCCCAGGCTCGGGCCGACCACGCGCTCTTCGACGAAGTCCATCGGCGCAGCCAGCGAGCCCGACTTCAGCAGCTTGGCCAGGTCCTCGGCTTCCTTCTTCTGCAGACCGGTGGTCTGGAAGTTCTTGCCGAACACGCCGTTGATGTTGGCCACCGAGATCACTTCCTCGTTGACCTTGAAGCCACGCACTTCCTCACCGTCGACGACGGTCACGGTCGGCACGCGCTCGGTGTAGACCACCGCCATCGGCTTGTTCACGTTCGCGCTGGTGAAGTCGAACATGCGCTGGCCACCGACGTTGTTCAGCGTCACGCTGACTGCCGGGGTGCCGCTGGTGGAGTCGGTCACCGCCTGCGCAGCCACCATCTGGTCACCGGTGACGATCACGCGCTTGTTCAGCAGCACCGGGCCGCCGTTGTCACGGCGCTGGTAGACCTTCGCTTCCGGCGGAATACGACCCGACGCGATGGCGTCCTGCGCGTTGCCTTCCACCACGGCCCGGTATTCCAGGGTGGCGGTGGCACCGATCATGCGCTTGGCTTCGGCCGTGTCCTGCACGCCCGGCAGCTGCACCACCACGCGATCAGCACCCTGGCGCTGGATGATCGGCTCGGACACGCCGAGCTGGTTCACGCGGTTGCGCAGGGTGTTGATGTTCTGCTCGATGGCGCCGTTGGCGATCTGCGTGATTTCCGCTTCCGGAATGGAGACCGTGATGCGGTTGCCACTGACGTCATAGCCGAGGGTCGGCTGCGCCTTGGCCAGCGCGGCGCGGGCACGGGTACCGGCGTCTTCGCCGGCCGACGGGCTCAGGTTGGCGACGATGGTGTTGTCGGCACGACGCTCGACCGACTGGTAGGCGATGCGCGCATCACGCAGGGTGCTGCGCACGTCCTCGGTGTAGGCGTCCAGGCGCTTGTCCAGCGCGGCTTTCTGGTCGACCTGCAGCACGAAGTGCACGCCGCCCTGCAGGTCCAGGCCCAGCACCATCGGGCGGCCGCCGAGCTTGGCCAGCCAGTCCGGCACGGTCGAGGCAAGGTTCAGGGCAACCGTGTAGTTCTCGCCCACGCTGTCACGCAGCGCATCGCTGGCGGCAGACTGCGACTTCAGGTCCGACAGGCGGACGATCAGGCTGTCCCCTTCCTTCTCTGCACCGATCGTGGTGACACCGGCCTTTTTCAGGTCGGCCAGCACACGGTCGCGCAGCGCATCGTCGATCTGCCCGCCACGGTTGGCGGTGATCTGGATGGCCGGGTCCTTCTGGTAGATGTTGGGCAGTGCGTACAGCGTGCTGAGCGCCAGTACGATCACGATGACGACGTACTTCCAGCGTGGAAATTCGAGCATTGCTTGGGTCCCGCGCGGCGCCATCCCCGGCGCCGCGGTTGTGCTTCAGAAAGGGAGTGGCTTACTTGGCCGAATCCAGGGTGCCGGTCGGCAGCACGCTGCCGACAGCGCCCTTCTGCACGCGGATGCGCACGTTCTCGGCCACTTCGACGGTGACGAAGTTGTCGCCGATATCGGTGACCTTGCCGGCGATGCCGCCGTTGGTCAGCACTTCGTCGCCGCGCTTGATCTTCTCCAGCATGGCCTTGTGCTCCTTCTGCCGCTTCATCTGCGGGCGGATCATCAGGAAGTACATGATGGCGATCAGGATGATCGGGAACAGCAGCGTGGTCAGGCCCATGCCCTGCGGTTGGCCGCCAGCGGCCTGGGCGTGGGCGGCGGGAATCAGGAAGGCAAGCAGGTTCATCGTTGGTCCTTTGGTTGGGCGGCGCTTCGGCCGTTTCACGGGCACGAGGTGTCGACCGCGGATCTGGGTCAGCCTTGAAGTATGCCACGGCCCCGGGCGTTCGTCCTTGGGCCGTTTGGCAGGGGGTGCTGCGGGTTTACAGGGGCGGCGCTACCGCCCCGCGTGCTGCGTAGAAGGACTCGCGGAAGGCCAGGAAGGTTCCCGCCTCGATGGCTACGCGGATGTCGGCCATCAGTTTTTCGTAATAGAAGAGGTTGTGCTGGGTGCCCAGCATCGGCGCCAGCATCTCGTTGCAGCGGTCCAGATGGCGCAGGTACGAGCGGGTATAGCCGCCGGCACAGGCCACGCAGCCACAGCCCGGCTCGATCGGGTCCATGTCCCGCGCGTACTGCGAATTGCGGATGCGGACGGTGCCAAACGAGGTGAAATAGTGGCCGTTGCGCGCATTGCGGGTCGGCATCACGCAATCGAACATGTCCACGCCACGGGCGACACCCTCGACCAGGTCTTCAGGGCGGCCAACGCCCATCAGGTAGCGCGGACGGTCGGCCGGCAGCTCCGGGTCCAGATGGTCGAGCATGGCGTTGCGCTCGTCTTCCGGTTCGCCCACGGCCAGGCCGCCAATGGCATAGCCGTCGAAGCCGATCCCCTGCAGGGCCTCGGCCGAACGGCTGCGCAGGTCGGTATGCACCCCGCCCTGGACAATGCCGAACAGGGCCGCATCGTTGCCCAGCTCGTCATGCGCGTTGCGGCTGCGCTGGGCCCAGCGCAGGCTCAGTTCCATCGACCGGCGGGCGACGTCCTCGGTGGCCGGGTACGGCGTGCACTCGTCGAAGATCATCACCACGTCCGAATCGAGCACCTTCTGGATCTTCATGCTCTCCTCCGGGCCCAGGAACACCCGGGCACCGTCGGTCGGCGAGGCGAAGGTCACGCCCTGCTCGGTGATCTTGCGGCGGTGGGCCAGCGAGAACACCTGGAAGCCGCCGGAGTCGGTCAGGATCGGGCCATCCCAGCGGCAGAAGCCGTGCAGGCCGCCGTGGTCGGCGATGATGTCCAGGCCCGGCCGCAGGTACAGGTGGAAGGTGTTGCCGAGAATGATCTCGGCGCCCAGCGCACGCACCTGGTCCGGCAGGATGCCCTTGACCGAGCCATAGGTCCCCACCGGCATGAAGGCCGGCGTTTCCACCGTGCCACGCGGGAAGGTCAGGCGGCCACGGCGGGCGCGGCCATCACGGGTCTGGAGCTGGAACTGCAATCGGGACATGGAGCGGTCGTTCGGGCAAATAGTCGCCCATTGTCTCCCAAAACCGCCTTTCCTGCTCCGGTAGCGCCGGGCCATGCCCGGCGGATGACCCGCAACTGCGCCCCGCCGAGCATGGCCCGGCGCTACCCACCTCGCCCTACCCCGCCTGCGGGAACAGCAGCATCGCGTCGCCGTAGCTGAAGAAGCGGTAGCGCTGCTCGATCGCGTGCTGATAAGCCTCGAACACGCGCTCCTTGCCGGCAAACGCCGAGATCATCATCAGCAGCGTGCTTTCGGGCAGATGGAAATTGGTCACCATCGCGTCGACGCTGCGGATCCGGTAGCCGGGGGTGATGAAGATCTGCGTTTCACCCGCAAACGGCAGCAACTCCCCCTCACGCATCGCACTTTCCAGCGCGCGCACCACCGTCGTGCCGACGCCGATCACCCGGCCACCGGCCGCACGCGTGCGTCGCACCTGCTGCACCAGCTCGGCACCGACGTTCAGCCACTCGCGGTGCATGACGTGGTCCTTCAGGTCGTCGGCGCGCACCGGCTGGAACGTGCCTGCGCCCACGTGCAGGGTGACGTGGCCGAAATCCACGCCCTTGTCCTTCAGTGCTGCCAGCAGCGCCTCATCGAAGTGCAGGCCGGCGGTCGGTGCCGCCACGGCGCCCACTTCGCGCGCGAACACGGTCTGGTAGCGCTCGCGGTCATCCACGCCGGGCTCGCGCTGGATGTAGGGCGGCAACGGCAGCCGGCCGGCGTGCAGCAGCCACTGCTCCAGCGATTCCGGCACATGGAACTGCAGCACGTAGAACTCGCCATCGCGGCCCAGCACTTCGGCTTCGCCACCGGCATCCAGGGCGATGCGGCTGCCGGCCTTCGGCGACTTGCTGGCACCGACCTGGGCCCGCGCCTGCTGGCCGCCGAGCAGGCGCTCGATCAGGATCTCCACGCGGCCACCGCTGGCCTTCTGCCCGAACAGGCGCGCCGGAATCACCCGGGTGTCGTTGAACACCAGCAGGTCGCCCGGTTGCAGCAGCGATGGCAGGTCGCGCACCTGCAGGTCGGTGAAGGCAGCCGGCGCCGGCGGCACCAGCAGCAGGCGGCTCGCCGAGCGTTCGGCCAAGGGGGCCTGGGCAATCAGTTCGGCCGGCAGTTCGTAATGGAAATCGGACTTCTTCAAGGCAGTGGACGGCAACAGGTCGACAATGGCGCGCATTGTACGTCCAGCGTCTGCGAGCCGGCACGAGCGAGGCCGAACGTCGCGCAAAATGCTGCTATGCAGCAGTCTTTTGCGGGGTTATCGCGCAAAAAAACAAGTGCTAGCATCGACGAGGAAGTCCGCTGCACGAGCCCGCCCCAAGCGCGCGTGAAGACGCGCGTTTTGCTTTTGAAGGCCCGTGCGACCCAACGTTTCAGGAGATCTGCAATGAGCTTCATCGAACGCCTCGCCCCCCTCCGCGCCCAGCCCGGCACCCGCCTCACCAACGGCCTGGATGACGCAACCCTGACCGCCCTCGCCGCCAACCATCCGCAGCTGGTCGCCGCGGTCGATGCCGCTGCTGCCGAATTCGCGCGCGTGCAGGCTGAGCTGGGGCCGCTGCTGGCACAGGATGAGCAGGCGCAGATCGATGCCATGCAGGACGGCTTCGTCAATTTCTACGCCGATGATGCGGTGACCCCGTACGTGGCGCTGGCCGCGCGTGGTCCGTGGGTGGTCACCCTGAAAGGCGCGGTGCTGTACGACGCCGGCGGCTACGGCATGCTGGGCTTCGGCCACACCCCGGACGCCGTCATGGAAGCGATGTCACGGCCGCAGGTGATGGCCAACATCATGACCCCCAGCCTGTCCCAGCAGCGCTTCATCACCGCGCTGCGGGCCGAGATCGGCCACCGTCGTGGCGGCTGCCCGTTCACGCGCTTCATGTGCCTGAATTCCGGCTCTGAAGCGGTTGGCCTGGCCGCGCGCATCGCCGACGTCAACGCCAAGCTGCAGACCGACCCGGGTGCCCGCCATGCCGGTGCGGCAATCAAGCGCGTAGTCATCAAGGGCAGCTTCCACGGTCGCACCGACCGACCGGCGCTGTATTCCGATTCCAGCCGCAAGACCTACATGCAGCACCTGGCCAGCTACCGTGGCGAAGAGTCGGTGATCACCGTCGCCCCGTACGACGAGGCCGGCCTGCGCAAGGTGTTCGAGGATGCCGCGCACAACAACTGGTTCATCGAAGCGGTGTTCCTGGAGCCGGTGATGGGCGAAGGTGACCCGGGCCGCTCCGTGCCGCCGGCGTTCTATGCGCTGGCCCGCGAACTGACCCGCGCCCATGGCAGCCTGCTGCTGCTGGACTCGATCCAGGCCGGCCTGCGCGCCCACGGCGTGCTGTCGGTGGTCGACTATCCCGGCTTTGAAGGCCTGGACGCGCCGGACATGGAAACCTACTCCAAGGCACTGAACGCCGCGCAGTATCCGCTGTCGGTGCTGGCCGTGACCGAGCACGCCGCGCAGCTGTACCGCAAGGGCATCTACGGCAACACCATGACCAGCAACCCGCGTGCGCTGGACGTGGCCTGCGCCACCCTGGCCCAGTTGACCCCGCAGGTCCGCGCCAACATCGCCGAGCGCGGTGCCGAGGCCGTGCGCAAGCTGGAGCAACTGAAGAACGAACTGGGCGGCCTGATCACCAAGGTGCAGGGCACCGGCCTGCTGTTCTCCTGCGAACTGGCCCCGCAGTTCAAGTGCTATGGCGCCAATTCCACCGAGGAATGGCTGCGCCAGCACGGCATCAACGTGATCCATGGTGGCGAGAACTCGCTGCGCTTCACCCCGCACTTCGGCATGGACAGCAGCGAGCTGGACCTCCTGGTAGGCATGGTGGGCCGTGCGCTGCGTGAAGGGCCGCGCCGCGAACAGGCGGCCGCTGCGTAAAGACCCTCGTAGAGCCGGGCGCTGCCCGGCTGAAGGGCTGGCCCTGATCTGAACGAAATATCGCCGGGCAAAGCCCGGCGCTACAGAGAACAACGGCAAAGCCTCATAATTGCCCGGACACCCCGCCCTGCGACCGGCTTCACTGGTTGACCGCGGGGCGTTTTCGTTTCCGGCCAAGACAGGAAGATCCATGAAGTCGATCTGTGTGTACTGCGGTTCCAACGCTGGCAGCAAGCCGGTCTACACCGAACGCGCCATCGCGCTGGGCGATCGCATCGCCCGCGACGGCATGCGCCTGGTGTACGGCGGCGGCAATGTCGGCCTGATGGGTACCGTGGCCAATGCCGTGCTCGCCGCCGGCGGTGAGGTCACCGGCGTGATTCCGCGCCAGCTGGCCGACTGGGAAGTGGCCCATCGCGGCCTGACCGAACTGGAGATCGTCGGTTCGATGCATGAGCGCAAGTCGCGCATGTTCGATCTGTCCGATGGCTTCGTCGCCCTGCCCGGCGGCTTCGGCACCATGGAAGAGATCTTCGAGATGCTGACCTGGCGCCAGCTCGGCATCGGCAACAAGCCCTGCGCGTTCCTTGATGTGGACGGCTTCTATGCGCCGCTGATCGGCATGATCGATCGCATGGTGGAAGAGCGCTTCCTGCACCCCGAGCAGCGCCAGGACCTGTGGTACGGCTCGGACATCGAGGAGATGCTGGCCTGGATGAAGAACTATCAACCGGCCCAGGCCTCGAAGTGGATCGACGAGAAGCGCCGCGCGGCGCTGCGTTGAAGACTACGTGCGCGGTGGCTCAGGCTGCCGCGCGCGTCCACGGTGCCGGCCGGCCCAGCAGGTAGCCCTGGCCGTAGTCGCAGCCGAGCTCGAACAGCGTGTCACGCTGCGCCTCGGTCTCGATGCCTTCGCCGATCGTCTCGATGCCCAGCGTGCGTGCCAGTGACAGCACGCCTTCGACCAGCGCGCGCGTGCTCTGTGCCTCCGGGCCGTGCAGGCCGGCAATGAAGCTCTGGTCGATCTTCAACGTGCTGATCGGGAAACGGTGCAGGTAGGACAGCGCCGAGAAACCCGTGCCGAAATCATCCAGCTGCACCTGGATGCCGCGTTCACGCAGGCCCTTCAGGATGCGCAGCGTGTGTGGACCGTCATCGAGCAGCGCCACCTCGGTGATCTCCAGGCGCAGCCGCCGCGGGTCCGCGTTGCTCGCCTCCAGAAGGCCATACAGGCGCCCGCTGAACTCGGCGGAGCGGAAATGCCGCGGCGACACGTTGACCGACACATAGCCACGCCCACCATCGGCAAGGCCGGCGATGACCTGCTCGTAGATCAACCAGTCGACCTGTTCGATCAGGCCGCTTTCCTCGCCCAGTTCCAGGAACGCGCCTGGCAGCAGCAGTCCACGGCGCTCGTGCTTCCAGCGCAGCAGGGCCTCGTGGCCGACCACCTCGCCGTCGGAGAGGCGCACGATCGGCTGGTAGAACGGCACGAAATCACGGTTGTTGATCGCCCGCCGCAGGTCGGCCTCGAGATCCAGGCTGCGCAGCGCCTGCTCGCGCATTTCCTCATCGAAGATCGAGCAGCGGTCGTGGCCCTGGGCCTTGGCCCGGTACATCGCCGCATCGGCGTCGCGCAGCAGTTCCTCGCCGGTGCGATAGCGCGGGTTCCACAAGGCGATGCCCAGGCTGCCGGAGGGGAACAGCTCGCGACCGGCGATCCACATCGATTCCTGCAGCGCCAGCAACAGCCGCTGGCCGAAATCCAGTGCCTGCGCCAGGCCCTCCGGACAGTGCAGCAGCACGGCGAACTCATCACCGCCCAGGCGCGCCACCACATCATTGTCGCCGGCCATGGACACGATGCGCTTGGCTACTTCCACCAGCATGCGATCGCCGGCGGCGTGACCGATGCTGTCGTTGACCAGCTTGAAGCGGTCAAGGTCCAGGAACAGCACCGCGAACACCGGGCCACCTTCGCGCCGGGCCAGCGCCAGCGCATCCTGCAGCCTGTCCAGCAGGTGCAGGCGATTGGGCAGTCCGGTCAGCGCGTCGTGCATCGCCTGGTGGGTCAGTCGCTGCTCGGCGCGCAGGCGCTCGCCGATCTGGCCCAGCAGTTTTTCGTTCACCTCGCCCAGCTCGCGGGTGCGCTCCTCCACCCGCTTTTCCAGCTCGGCATGCGCCGAGCGCAGTCGTTGCTGGTCGCGCTGGCGCGCAAGACCGGTGCCGATGTTCTGCGCAACGAAGATCAGCAGGCGCTGGTCATGCACGCTGAAGGCGATCTGCTCGGTGTAACTCTGCACCACGATCGCACCGACCACTTCGTCGTCGCGCAGCAACGGCACGCCGAGCCAGCACTGCGAACGTGCGCCGGATTCGCGCACCTCGCCGGTTTCCAGCAGCGCATCGATCTGCGCACGCGAGGCCAGCAGGGGCCGACGATGGCGGACTACGTACTCGGTCAGGCCACGACTGAACGCGCGCGGTGCACGACTCGCGTTGTGCTCGTCGACCGAATAGACGAAATCCAGCCCATCGCCCTCGGCATTGACCAGCGCGATATAGAAATTGCGCGCATCCAGCAAGCGCCCGACCACGCCGTGCACCTGCCCGTAGAACTGCGCCAGGCTGTCGGCCGACATCGCCATTTCGGCGATGTTGTACAGCGCGGTCTGCAACTGCTCGGCGCGGCGGCGCTCGGCCACTTCATCCTGCAGGCTGAGATTGGCGCGCTGCAGCTCCTGCGTGCGCCGTTCCACCTGCTGCTCCAGCCGCACCTGCGCCTGGCGGCGGTCCATGGCGGTCTGCACGTGCTGGGCGACAAAACCCAGCAGGGCCCGTTCGGCCTCGCCGTAGCGGTCGGCATGCTCGTAGCTCTGCACCACGATCGCACCGCACACCCGGCCATCGCGCAGCATCGGCACGCCCAGCCAGTCCAGGCTCTCCGGGCCGCGCTGCGGGTCGTGCTCCTGGTCTACCCGCGCCAGCAGTTCGCGCGAAGGCCCGCTCAACGGCCGGCCATGCCGCAGCAGCGCCACTGTCAGGCTGCGCGGCATCTGGTCGATGTCGTAGCCCTGGGCAGGATCGGCGACGAAATCATCGACCTGGTCGGCGAAGTACAGGAAGCGGATCTGCCGGCGGGCATCGTCATACTCGACGATGTAGCAGTTCTGCGCGTACATCAGCGTGCCCAGCACGCCATGCACGTGGCGCAGCATCTCGCTCATTTCCAGGTCGGCACCGGCCAGGTCGGCAATCTGGAACAGGGCCTGCTGCAACCGCTCAGCTTCTTCCAGCGCCTTGATCTGCCCCGCCTGGCGGCCCCGCTGCAGGGCCAGCTCCATGGCCTGCCGGGCCAGCCCCCACCAGGCCGGGGAAGGCGTCGCGCCGCGTACCGACAGCAGCAGCCGGGCGCCGTCGTATTCCCAGCCGTGGCGGCCTTCGGCGTGGTCGGCCAGCGGCTGCCAGATGTCCTCCTCGCCGCCGCCGATCGGCCAACCGCCCTGCCCGCTGCCGAGCTGCGGATCGTCCCAGCCGACGCGCACGATCGCCGTTTCCGGCAGCAGCGCATGCAGCGCGCGCACCAGCGCTGCGCTCAGCACAGGCTCGTTGTTTGACGCTTCCAGCGCGCGGTCGGCTTCGGTGGACAAATGACGTTCTCTTGGCGCCGCCTGAGCGCCGCCTCCCCTGAATTACCGAGCATAACGCGCCACCCGGGGGGCAATGGAAGCCCGGCAACCCCGAAACGTGCCCTCGGGCGTTTTTCCTTTCGATCCCCTCCCGGTTCCTGCCGTGACTGTCGCCCTGTCCCACCCCATCGCTGGCTATGCGCCACCGCCTGCAGGGCTTACCCTGTACGGCGTGGATGCCAGCGCCCTGCCAACCGATGAAGCCTTGATGCTGGCCTGGGCCGCCGGTGAAGTGCACGCGTTCGAAAGCCTGTATGCCCGTCATCGCAAGCGACTGTTCGGCTTCCTGCTGCGGCAGCTGCGCGACACCGCGCTGGCCGAGGAGATGTTCCAGGACGTCTGGCAGCGGGTGATCAGCGCGCGTGCAGGCTGGCAGGCCGATGCCGCCTTCAGCACCTGGCTGTTCCGCATCGCCCACAACCGCCTGAATGACCACTGGCGCGCCGCCCGCCATCGCCCCCCTGCACCGGCCGATGCCGATCTGCGCCTGGCCGCGCTGGAAGATGGGCAGACACCGGAAGCGGAACTGTCCGAATTCGAGCAACGTCGCCGCATCCAGCTGGCGATGGAAGAACTGCCCGCAGAACAGCGCGAAGTGCTGCAGCTGCGGCTGGAACAGGAACTGAGCCTGGAGGAGATCGGCCAGATCACCGGCGTTGGCCGGGAAACCGTGAAATCGCGGCTGCGCTATGCGATGGACAAGCTGCGTGCGGGACTGAACGCATGAACCGAGACGATGCACTGACGCCGGAAGAACGCGAACTGGCACGCCTGCTTGGGCGCCGCACCGAACAGGGCCCTCCGCCGGCACTGGATGCGGCGATCCTCGCCGCTGCGCGTGCGGCCGTGGAGACGCCAGCACTCGAGGCGGCCCCAGCGCCGGTGGCACCGCGCACGCTGCGCCCGCGCCGCCGCTGGCCGGCCGTATTCGGCGTGGCCGCATCGGCGGTGTTCGCCGTTGGCATCGCCTGGCAGATGCGTCCAGAGCCGCCCTCGGCCCCTGCCGAGGCAGTTGCCACCGCGCCGGCTGCACAGGAAATGGCGGCCGATGCGAGCGCCGAAGGCACGGCCTACGACAGCGCGGCCGCCGATGTCGCGACCACCGAAGCCGCACCGGTACCTGCACCGGTCGCAGCACCGGCACCTGCGGCGGCCAAGGCAGCACCGGCACCGGCACCGACCATCGCGGAGGTGGTGAAACCCGCGCCTGCCGCACCCCGGCAGGCACCTGCTCCGATGATGGCGCCGGCACCGCCACCTGCGCCTGCAGCCGACACAGCGTTTGCGCCGCCTCCGATGCCGGCGGCGGCGCCCCCCGCAGCCGAAGCCTATTCGGCGCCTGCGCCTGCGGCTCCTGCCGCGACGATGAGGGCCCGCAAGGCCACTGCGGCGACGGCCGAATCCATGCCCTCCGCACAGGCCACGGCCGAAGACCGCGTCGCGCTCACCGCGGCCAAGCAGGACGCGGCCGGCAGAACCGCGCCTGGCGTCATGCGCCGCGCAAGCGACGCGAACCTCAGCGCGGACGCGGTACAGGCCGAAGTGCAGGCCGATGCCGGGCTGCCACGCCGGCAATGGCTGCAGAAGATCCGCGAGCGCCGCGACGCCGGCCAGCGCGACCTGGCCCGGGCGAGCCTGGAGCGTTATCTGCAGACCTATCCAGAGGCACGCCTGCCAAAGGATGTGCGGCCGTTGCTGGACGACTGAAGCACGTCGGCGGCAAGCCCGTAGAATGGAGGGAATGCCCGATACCCTCGCCCAACCGGTCAACCACACCCTGGACGTCAAGCACAGCCGCTTCATCGCGCATGCCGCGCCGATCGAGAGCGCGTCTGCGGCGATGGCATTTCTACAGGAGGTGTCGGTAGCCGATGCGACCCACAACTGCTGGGCCTACCGGCACGGCCAGGACTATCGCTCCAGCGACGACGGCGAGCCCGCCGGCACCGCTGGCCGCCCGATCCTGGCCGCCATCGATGGCCAGGGATTCGACCGGGTGATGGTGGTGGTCACCCGCTGGTTCGGCGGCATCAAGCTGGGCGCCGGTGGGCTGGTCCGGGCTTACGGCGGCGCCGCTGCCGAATGCCTGCGCACCGCGCCGCGCCTGCCACTGGTGGCGATGGCGCGGCTGCAGCTGGTGGCTGGATTCGAGGACCTGGGCCCGCTGCATGCGGCCCTGCCGGCCCACGCGGCCGAAAAGCGCGATGAACAGTTCGATGCCAATGGCGTGAGATTGCGGGTGGAATTGCCCGCAGACCAGGTCGACGCATTGAAAATCCGCCTGCGCGACGCCACCCGTGATCGTATCCGTATCCAAGATGACCCCCTCGATGACTGACAAGGACGCACCGGCGACCGACCCAGCCTCCCCGCCGCTGCGCCGCCTCGGCAGCCTGCGCACACTGTGGCCGTTCGTGCGCCGGCACAGTGGATTGTTCAGCGCCTGGCTGCTGGCCCTGGCCGTTTCTTCGGCAGCGACCCTGAGCCTGCCGCCGGCGGTGAAGCAGATGATCGACCACGGCTTCAGCAGCGGGGGCCAGATCAACCGTGCCTTTGCATTGCTGATGCTGGTCGCTGTGGTGCTGGCGTTGGCGACGGCGGCGCGCTTCTACTTTGTTTCGCTGCTCGGCGAGAAGGTCGTGGCGGATCTGCGCAGCCGGCTGTACGCGCACCTGATCCAGCTCGGCGCCGGCTTCCACGACCGCAGCCGCAGCGGCGAGCTGGTTTCGCGCCTGACCGCCGACAGCGAACTGCTGCGCAGCGTGGTCGGCTCGACCATGTCCGTGGCGCTGCGCAGCAGTGTCACCGTGGTCGGCAGCCTGGCGATGCTGTTCGTCACCAGTCCGCGGCTGGCCGCCTGGTCGCTGCTCGGCATCCCGCTGGCAGTGCTGCCGATCATCATCGGCGCGCGCAAGCTGCGTACCATCGCGCGCAGCAGCCAGGACCGCATCGCCGATGCCAACAGCCTGGCCAGCGAAACGCTGGGCGCGGTGCGCACCGTGCAAGCGCATGCGCGCGAGCCCTATGAACGCGGCCGTTTCGACCATGCGCTGGGCGATGCGATCCGTGCCGCGCGCCGGCGCATCGGCGCGCAGTCGCTGGTGACCGCCAGCGCCATCCTGCTGGTGTTCGGTGCGATTGTCGGGGTGTTGTGGCTGGGCGCGCACGACGTCATCGACGGGCGGCTCAGCGCCGGTACGTTGGGCCAGTTCGTGCTGTACGCACTGATCGGTGGTGGTTCGGTCGGTGCGCTGGCCGAAGTGTGGAACGAACTGCAGCGCGCATCCGGCGGCATGGGCCGCATCGGCGAGCTGCTGCAGGAAGACATCGAGATCCGTGCGCCGGCCAAGCCGCGTGCGCTGCCACAGCCGCTGCGTGGCGAGATCCATTTCGACGACGTGGTGTTCAACTACCCACAGCGACCGGACCAGGCCGCGCTGGACCATTTCAACCTGCACGTGCGGCCGGGTGAAACCGTCGCCCTGGTCGGCCCATCAGGCGCCGGCAAGAGCACGGTGCTGTCGATGCTGCTGCGCTTCCATGATCCGGCAAGCGGCCGCATCTGCGTGGACGGCATCGACGTGCGCGAGGTCGATCCGGCCGAGCTTCGCGCGCAGCTGGCGCTGGTGCCGCAGCAGCCGACATTGTTCGCCTCCAGCGCGCGCGACAACATTCGCTATGGTCGGCTGGAGGCCAGTGACGCCGAGGTGGAGGACGCAGCCCGTGCCGCCGAGGCCGACGCCTTCCTGCGTGCGCTGCCAGAGGGCTACGACAGCGAACTGGGCGAGCGCGGTGCCCGCCTGTCCGGTGGCCAGCAGCAGCGCGTGGCGATCGCCCGTGCCTTGCTGAAGGACGCACCGATCCTGCTGCTCGACGAAGCCACCAGCGCGCTGGATGCACAGAGCGAACATGGCGTGCAGCAGGCGCTGGAACGCTTGATGGCGGGGCGCACCACGGTGGTCATCGCCCATCGACTGGCGACCGTGCTGAAGGCCGACCGCATCGTGGTGATGGACCATGGTCGTATCGTGGCCGAAGGCACGCATACGCAGCTGCTGGCTGAAGGCGGCCTGTATGCGGAGCTTGCACGCCTGCAGTTCATCGATTGATGACGGCCGGCTAACACCGGCCGGATCACTCTGGTGGCGTAGCGAAGAACCACTGAAGGAGGCCAGGCATGTCGTTCCGTCAGTTCCCTGCTGTCGACAGCAATGGCGAAAGCCACATCATCATCGAGTTCAAGCCCGAGGCCAGCGGCAGTGGGCATGGCTCCGAAGCGACGCCGCGTTATGAGCTTGATGACGGGCGCCAGCTGGTACGCAACGGCCGCGAGTTCACCACCAGCGGCGGCGAGGTCAGGTTGTCGATCTAGCTAGCGACCCACCGCAGAGCCCGGCATGCCCCGGCTCTACTGCTGTTCCGGACAGAAAAAAGGTTGGTCATTTTTTGACCAACCATCTTGACAGCCTTGCACGCCAAGGCCTGCCGCCGGTTATCCACATGTTTGCGCAGAAGCCATCCACACGCCCTGTGGATGAATGGCGTTACGCCAGCACCCGGCCGATCCCGCTGGCATCCACTTCGGCCGCGGCTGCCGCGATAGCCCCTGGCTCACTGCCGGCCACGAAACCGATGCGGAAATGCACTTCGCCAGCAGGCGTGCGCGAGGAGTGGATCGAGGCGAGGCTGATGCCATGCTGCTCGAACACGTTCAGCAGCTCACGCAACGAACCGGCGCGGTCTTCAGGCAGATGCACCGACAGTGCATTGCGCTCCGTCAGGTCGGCCAGCAGATAGCCGACGCGCTCGAAGGTGTAGTTGCCCGCAGCCAGGGCCTGATCGCCGAAGGCACTCCTGTTGGCCTCCAGCAGGTGATCGCGGAACGCGCCCCGCGCAGCATCGTCGCCCTGCCCGACCTGCACCTGCAGCGTCTGCAGCTGGCCGATCAGGCGTTGCAGCATCGGCGCCACATACGGATTGCCGAACTGGATGTCTTCGTAGATCGCCGGATTCAATGACAGGATGCGCGAGATGATCGCGGTATCCAGTTCGAACGAGGCCGATCGATACGGCAGCATCGCCGCCAGCGTGCCCAGCTGCGGCTGGTACTCGCGCAGCACACCTGCCTGGGCCAAGTGGGTCGCATGCACCATCGCCTGCACCAGCGCCATCATCTGGTCATGGTGCTGCGGGGTGGCGCGCACGCATTCGGCCTGCAGTGCCAGGCACAACGCGTCCACCCAGGGCCGCCAGTGCTGCAGTCGCGCCTCGCAGACCACCATCACCCGGCCCTTCAGGGTCGGCGCCTTGGGCGGCGCCGTCATCGGATGCAGGCCCACCACTTCGGCGCACGAGGCCAGCATCGCCTGCACCGGCGCTTCCTTCACCGAGGTCACATCCAGCCACAAGCGTTCCTGCTCGCGGCCCGCCGACAGGCGCGCGTACTCGGCGATCAACGTGGACGTGTGCCGGATCGGTGCGGAGAACACCAACACGTCGGCCTGTTCCAGCAACTGCTCCGGCGCATGCGAACCCGGATCGGCCGGATCGTGGCCGATCACGCGCACCTGCATGTGCTGTTCGAAGAACCGGGTCAGCCAGCGTCCATAGGCGCCGGCACTGCCGACGATGCCGACCGTGCGCGGCGTGCGTTCGTGCAGATCGCTCATGCCAGCCGTTCGGCGCGGAAGCGCATGCCGTCGGCCAGTGTCGCCGGTGCGGCCGCGATCACGTCGAACTCTTCGAAGCCGTGGGCCAAGGTCGCCTCCAGCGCCGCATGGGTGCCGGCGATGGCCCGCGAGATGGCCATCTGCATCGGCTCACCACGCAGCAGGAAGGACACCATCAGCGACATCAGCACATCGCCGGTGCCTGCCACATCCACAGGCAGCAGCGGCGAGGTCCAGCGCCAGGTTTCCTCGCGCCCCACAGCCAGCGTCACCAGCTCGCCCGGATTGCCGCCGACGCTGTGTGCCAGCACCCACTGCGGCCCCCGTGCCAGCAGCGCGCGCGAAGCAGCAATGGCATCGGCTTCGGCCAGCGCCGGCATGCCGGTCAGGCGACCGAGTTCGAAGGCATTCGGGGTAACCAGCCATGCATGCGGCAGCAGGCGCTCAGCGAAGATCGCTTCCAGTCCCGGCTCCACGTAGGGACCGGTGTGGGTATCGCCGATCACCGGGTCCAGGCAGTAGCGCAGCTGCGGACATGCCGGCAGGATCTCGTCCAGCCAATCAGCAAAGGCCGCACCGTTGGCAGCGCTGCCGAAGTAACCGGAGACCAGCATCTTCGCCCGCTGCGGAAGACCCCGTTCATGCGTGCCGAGCAGCAGATCGGCGAACCAGTCGCTGGGCAGCACACGGCCACGGGTGGTCTCGTAGAACGGCGCATTGCTCAGCAGCGTGGTCGGGATCGAGGCCACGCGCACGCCGAGCGCACGCATCGGGGGCAGCGCGGCGCTGTTGCCGGCATGGCCGTAGACCAGTTGTGATTGGACCGAAATGACATCGATCGGCGAAGGGCCGTCGGGCCGCTGGCGGCGGCCGTGGACCAGGTGGTTGTCGAGGGATTCGCTCATGCCCGCATTCTACGCCCAAGGGGGTTTTCGGCAGGGCTGCGCCCTGCACCTGCAGAGGCAACAGCCACAGCCAAAGCCGAGGCAACAGCAACAGCCGGCTCTGGCTTTTCTCTGGTTTGGCGGGGCGGCATGGGGCTGCAGGACACGCCGTAAACCCATCCATGGGGGCTCGATGGCGCCATCCATGGCGCCAACGGTCCTGCAGCCCCATACCGCCCCGCCCTCGACAGTTTCCCGGTGACGGATGGTGATGGAGCCACGACATGCGTGGATGAATCTCCATCGGAATCGAATATTTCGAATTCGAATCGAAGAGCATCCACGACGTGTCGACCAAGGTCGACACCCACCAACAGCAAGTCATGCCATCCCGACAGATTGCGGAGATCTGTCGAAGGCGGGGTGGGTCCGGTTGCGGGGGTGTCCGCGGCATGGATGCCGCGGCCAAGCCTCCAGGGATGGATTCACGGCGTCCCCCGCAACCGGACCCACCCCGCCATCCCACGAAATGCACGCTTTTGCCGTTGCCGTTGCCGTTGCTCTGGCCTCTGCAGGTGCAGGGCGCAGCCCTGCCGAAGAACACCCCTCAGTGCGCAGCAGGCCTGGACGGCGGCAGCCAGGCCGCGACGATGCCCAGCAACGGCAGGAACGCGGTCAGCTGGTAGACGAATTCGATGCTGGTCTTGTCAGCCAGCAGACCGAGCACCGCTGCGCCGAGGCCGCCCATGCCGAAGGCAAAGCCAAAGAACAACCCGGACACCATGCCAATGCGGTGCGGCATCATTTCCTGCGCATAGACCACGATCGCGGAGAAGGCCGAAGACAGCACGAAGCCGATCAGCACCGCCAGCACCGTCGTCCACAGCAGGTCGGCATGCGGCAGCATCAGCGCGAACGGTGCCACGCCCAGGATCGAGGCCCAGATGATCGGCTTGCGACCGATACGATCGCCCAGCGGACCGCCGAAGAATCCACCCGCGGCGGACGCCACCAGGAAGGCGAACAGATGCAGCTGCGCCTGCGCCACCGGAATGCCGAAATGATGCATCAGGTAGAAGGTGAAGTAGCTGCCGATGCTGGCCATGTAGAAGTACTTGCTGAAGATCAGCACCAGCAGGATGGCCAGCACCCGGGCGATCGTGCGCGGCGGATGGCGCGCGGCAGTCACACCGTGGGCTGCTGGCCGGGGGACGCCCAGATGCAGCGAGTACCAGCGACCGACATAGGTCAGCAGGGCAATGCCGATCAACGCTGCACCGGCAAACCACGATGCGGAATGCTGGCCATAAGGCACGATCACCGCTGCGGCGATCAGCGGCCCCAGGGCCGTGCCGAAGTTGCCTCCCACCTGGAATACCGACTGCGCCAGGCCATGACGGCCGCCGGAGGCGAGGCGTGCGATGCGCGAGGCTTCCGGATGGAAGATGGCCGAACCGATGCCGACCAGCGCGGCGGCCAGCAGCACCATCGCGTAGTTGGGCGCAAAGCCGAGCAGCAGCATGCCGCACAAGGTCGAGGCCATGCCGATCGGCAGCGAGTACGGGGCCGGCCGGCGGTCGGTGGCAAGGCCGACCAGCGGCTGGAAGATCGAGGCGGTGAGCTGGTAGGTCAGCGTGATCAGGCCGATCTGGGTGAAGCTGAGATTGAAGCCGCCCTTGATCACCGGATAGATGGCCAGGATCAGCGACTGCATCATGTCGTTGACCATGTGCGAGCTGGAGATTGCCGCCAGCACTCCTGGCGATACGGGGCGGGCGGATACGGCGGGAGAAGCCAGAGTCGACATTGCGCACGGTCAGGATGGGGGCGAGCCGTGCATGCTACGGTGGCCACCCGCTCCCTTCTGCCGCGTTCTGGTCATGGCCTATCGCAAAAAGGACACCCCCTGCCCCATCCGCGAAACCGCGCCGTGGAACGAGGTGCCGGTGCATCGCCCGGTCACCTGCCGCGCACGCGACTACCGCGCCGGCACCCACATCGCGGCGCACAAGCACCGGCGGCACCAGCTGGTCTATTCCATGTCCGGGCTGATGGTGGTGCGCTCGGAGGTCGGCCGCTGGGTGGTGCCCTCCACCCGCGCCATCTGGATGCCGGCGGGCATGGCGCATGCGGTGGACTGCATCGCCGAGGTGCACATGCGCAGCCTGTACATCGAACCGTCATTCGCCCCGCAGCTGCCCGCCGAGCCCTTCGCCGTGCAGGTGGCCCCCCTGCTGCGCGAACTGCTGCAGGCAGCCATCCTGATCGACGGACCGCATGAAGAAGACAGCCGCGATGGCCGCGTGGTGCGGCTGATGCTCGACGAACTGCACCGCATGGACGTACTGCCGTTGCACCTGCCTGAGCCCGTCGACCCGCGCCTGCACAGGATCTGCCAGCACATCCAGAAACATCCCGGCGACGAGGCGACCCTGCAGGACTGGGCGCAGGCGTTGGCGATCGACGTGAAAACCATCCAGCGCCACTTCGCCAGCGAACTGGGCATGACCTTCGGCCAGTGGCGGCAGCAGGCGCGCCTGCTGGCCGCGATGGAACGGCTGGCCCGCGGCGAAAAGGTGATCGATGTTGCGCTGGCGATGGGCTACGACAGCCCCAGTGCATTCACCAGCATGTTCAAGCGTCAGCTGGGGCAGACGCCGGCGGCATTCTTCCGTTGATCCGTCGCACCGCGTCCACGCATGGCACGGATCTGCTGCGCCGGAAACGAAAACGCCGGGCATGGCCCGGCGCTGTCGTTCAACATTTCCCTCAAGGGATCAGGACGTCATCCGATCCCAGAAGCCCTTGACGCCGTCGATGAAGGTCGCCGACTTCGGCGAATGCTTGCGCGCATCCTCGCCGTTGAAGGTGGCTTCGAACTGCTCAAGCAGTTTGCGCTGGTCGCTGGTGAGGTTGACCGGCGTCTCCACTACCACGCGGCAGTACAGGTCACCCTCGCTGCGGCTGCGCACCGAACGCACTCCCTTGCCGCGCAGGCGGAACAGCTTGCCGGTCTGGGTCTCGGCCGGGATACGGATTTCCGCTTCACCACCGAGGGTGGCCACGCGCACGGTATCGCCCAGTGCGGCCTGCGAAATGCGGATCGGCACTTCGCAGTGCAGGTCGTCACCGTCGCGCTGGAAGATGTGGTGCTCGCGCACGCGCACTTCCACGTACAGATCGCCCGGTGGCGTCCCCGCAGGGCCGGCCTCGCCCTCACCCGCCAGGCGGATGCGGTCGCCGGTATCCACGCCCGCCGGCACCTTCACCGACAGCACCTTGTCTTCTTCGACACGGCCGTTGCCGTGGCAGGTCTTGCAGGGCTTGGCGATGATCTGGCCACGGCCACCACAGTTGTGGCAGGCCTGCTGCATGGCGAAGATGCCGCGCTGGATGCGCACCTGGCCACGACCATGGCAGACGTTGCAGGTCTCGACCTTGCCGTCTTCCGAGCCGCTGCCATCGCAGTCGCCGCATTCGGCCAGGGTCGGAATCTCGATGCGGCGCTCGACGCCACGCACCGCTTCTTCCAGGTCCAGCTCCATCACGTAACCGATGTCGGCGCCGCGACGCGCCTGGCGCGGGCCACCACCGCCGGCACCACCAAAGATGTTGCCGAAGATGTCGCCGAAAATATCGTTCATGTCCGGGCCGCCCGGACCACCGCCACCACCGCCCATGCCGTGTTCGAACGCGGCATGACCATGGCTGTCGTACATGCGGCGCTTGTTGCCGTCGGACAGGACTTCGTAGGCTTCCTTGCACTCCTTGAAGGAGGCTTCGGCCGCCGCATCACCCGGGTTGCGGTCCGGGTGGAACTTCATCGCGCAACGGCGGTAGGACTTCTTCAGTTCTTCGTCGGTGGCGGTGCGGGCAACGCCCAGCACTTCGTAGTAATCGCGCTTGCTCATATCGTGGATCGCATTCCGGAAAGTCGGGATTCGTCAAAGCGGAAGAGCGGAACCAGGTCCGCTCTTGCGTCGGGCGCCCCGACACGCCAGAGGGCGGTCAGGACCCTGGTACGACAACGGGACGCTGGCAACCAGCGTCCCGTGTCGGTCCGGATCAGGACTTCTTGTCGTCCTTGACTTCGGTGAACTCGGCGTCCACCACGTCATCCTGCGCCTTGCCCGCATTGCCGGCGTCGGCACCCGGGGCGGCACCGCCCTGGTCGGCCGAAGCCGCAGCGAACAGCGACTGGCCAGCTTCTTCCAGCACCTTCGACTTGGCTTCGATCTGCGCCTTGTCGTCACCCTTCATCGCGGTTTCCAGATCGGCCAGGGCCGCTTCCACCTTGCCGATCACTTCGCCACCAACCTTGCTGCCGTGCTCGGTGATCGCGCTGCGGGTGCCGTGGATCAGGGCATCGGCCTGGTTGCGGGCCTGCACCAGCTCCTGGAACTTCTTGTCTTCTTCGCGGTTGGCTTCCGCGTCGGCGACCATGCGTGCGATCTCTTCCTCGGACAGACCCGAACCAGCCTTGATCTCGACCTTCTGTTCCTTGTTGGTCTTCTTGTCCTTGGCCGACACGTGCAGGATGCCGTTGGCGTCGATGTCGAAGGACACTTCCACCTGCGGCAGGCCGCGCGGGGCCGGCTCGATGCCGGACAGGTCGAACTTGGCCAGCGACTTGTTGAAGCGGGCCTGTTCGCGCTCACCCTGCAGAACGTGCACGGTCACGGCCGACTGGTTGTCCTCGGCGGTGGAGAACACCTGCGAGGCTTTGGTCGGGATGGTGGTGTTCTTTTCGATGATCTTGGTGAACACACCGCCCATGGTTTCGATGCCCAGCGACAGCGGGGTCACGTCCAGCAGCAGCACGTCCTTGACGTCGCCGCCCAGCACGCCGCCCTGGATCGCAGCACCCAGTGCCACGGCTTCGTCCGGGTTGACGTCCTTGCGCGGTTCCTTGCCGAAGAACTCGGTGACAGCCTGCTGCACCTTCGGCATGCGGGTCTGGCCGCCGACCAGGATCACTTCGCTGATGTCGCTCGAACGCAGGCCGGCGTCATTCAACGCAACGCGGCACGGCTCGATCGACTTCCTGATCAGCTCTTCCACCAGCGATTCCAGCTTGGCGCGGGTCAGCTTGATGTTCAGGTGCTTCGGACCCGACGCGTCAGCGGTGACGTACGGCAGGTTCACTTCGGTCTGCTGGGCGCTGGACAGCTCGATCTTCGCGCGCTCGGCAGCATCCTTCAGGCGCTGCAGGGCCAGCGGATCCTTGCGCAGGTCGATGCCCTGGTCCTTGTTGAACTCTTCAACCAGGTACTCGATGACGCGGTTGTCGAAGTCTTCGCCACCCAGGAAGGTGTCGCCGTTGGTGGCCAGCACTTCGAACTGCTTCTCGCCGTCGACATTGGCGATCTCGATCACCGAGACGTCAAAGGTGCCGCCGCCCAGGTCATAGACAACGATCTTGCGATCCTTGTTGTCGCCCTTGTCCAGGCCATAGGCCAGCGCGGCCGCGGTCGGCTCGTTGATGATGCGCTTGACGTCCAGACCGGCGATGCGGCCAGCGTCCTTGGTTGCCTGGCGCTGGCTGTCGTTGAAGTAGGCCGGCACGGTGATGACCGCTTCGGTGACCTTCTCACCGAGGAAGTCCTCGGCGGTCTTCTTCATCTTCTCCAGCACCTTGGCCGAGATTTCCTGCGGCGCCATCTTCTTGGCATCGCTGGTGGCCACCCAGGCATCGCCATTGTCATGGGCCAGGATGCTGTACGGGACGTGCGCGATGTCCTTCTGCACTTCGGCGTCGGTGAACTTGCGGCCGATCAGGCGCTTCACCGCGTAGAAGGTGTTCTTCGGGTTGGTCACGGCCTGGCGCTTGGCCGAGGCACCGACCAGGACTTCGCCGTCCTTGGTGTAGGCGACGATCGACGGGGTGGTGCGATCGCCTTCCGAATTTTCGATGACGCGGGCCTTACCGCCGTCCATGATCGCCACGCACGAGTTGGTGGTGCCGAGGTCGATACCAATGATCTTGCCCATGGGGGAGACTCCTTGAAGGATGTTGTTTTTGTCAGTCCGGCCGTTCGGCCGGTGGATGAATGGGATGTGGGGGAGGCTCGTGGAACATTCAAGCCATCCCCCGAACGCTGTGTTTCCGTTCGCCCAACACGTTCAGCGTCGGTCATGCCGATGCCCCGGTCGCGGCGGGAAAACCCGCGCCAGGCCAGGCCCGGCGCCCGCGGTCAATCGGCGGCAACCACCACCAGCGCCGGCCGCAGCAGGCGCTCGTTGAGCAGGTAGCCCTTCTGGAACACGGTCACCACGCTGCCCGGGGCGGCGCCGGGGGCAGCGACCTGGCTGATCGCCTGGTGGTGTTCCGGGTTGAACGGCTGCCCGGTCGGGTCCAGCAGCACCAGGCCGTTGTCACCAGCGACCTTCAGCAGCTGCTTGTAGGTCAGCTCCAGGCCCTCGCGAAGCGGATGGGCATCGTCGCCGGCGGCCTTGAGGCCGGCATCGAGGCTGTCGAATACCGGCAGCAGTTCGCCCAGCAGCTTCTCGTTGGCGAACTTGCGCGCCTGTTCGATGTCGCGGGCCACGCGCTTGCGCTGGTTGTCGAGGTCGGCGCGCTCACGCAGCGCTTCGGCCTTGACCTGCTCCACTTCGGCACGGAGCTGTTCGATCTGTTCGTTGACGCCCTCGGCGGCAGCTGCGTCGGCGGCGGCCTGCTGGGCGGCGATGTCTGGCTGATCTTGATTCATGTCTGGGTCCCTGGCGGTCACTCTCCGCCTCCACCCACCCTAGTGTGGGCGGGATGCTGCGTTTCAAGCGTCCGATGCACCCGGAGTTCGCCCGCCCGGCGAAAAGGCCGCGCCGAGCACATCGGCGGTGGCCTGGACCAGCGGAATCATGCGGTCGTAGGCCATCCGCTTCGGCCCGATCACGCCCAGCACGCCCAGTACCTGGCCGTTGGCGGTGTACGGCGCGGTGACCAGCGAGACGCCCTGCAGGGGTACCACGCCGGTTTCCTCGCCGATGAAGATGCGCACGCCGGGGGCCTGGATGGTCCGCTCCAGCAGCTGCAGGATCTCGCGCTTGCTGGAAAACAGCTCGAACAGCTCGCGCAGGCGCTCCAGGTCGGACAGGTCCTGCACCCCCATCAGACGCGTCTGGCCGGCCACCAGCATGTCGTCGGCCGGCGGCTGCAGGGCCTGCTCGGCCAGCTCGACGCTGTGCGCCAGCACCTGTTCCAGCTCGGAACGGGCGTCGCGCAGCTCCAGCAGCAGGCGGGTACGGATCTCGGCCAGGGGCAGCCCGGCAAAGTGGGCATTGAGGTAGTTGGCCACCTGCTCCAGCTGCCCCGGTGCGAAGTCCTGGCGCGTCTCGATCACCCGGTTCTGCACTTCATTGTCGGCAAACACCAGGATCGCCAGCACCCGGCGCCCGTCCAGCGCCACGAAATCGATCTGGCGGAAGGCGAACTGCTCGCGGCGCGGCGCGCTGACCACGCCAACGAAGTGGCTCATCGCCGACAGCAGCTCCGACGCACTGCCGAGCAGCGCCTGGGTACTGCCGCCTCCGGCCAGCTCCTGACGCAGTCGGGCCAGCTCCCCTTCGCCCGGCGGCTGCATCTGCAACAGGCTGTCGACGAACACCCGGTAGCCATGCGCGGTCGGAATCCGGCCCGCCGACGTATGCGGCGAGGCCAGCAGGCCCAGGTCTTCCAGGTCACCGAGGATGTTGCGGATGGTGGCCGGACTGACCTCCAGGCCGGCCACGCGCGCCAGCGTCTGCGAACCCACGGGCTCGCCATCCTGGATGTAGCGCGCGATCAGCGTGCGCAGCAGGTGCCGCGCGCGCGGGGCAAGTTGGTCGGGAGAACCGTGCATGGAATCAACCTGTGAGACAGGGACATTAGATAATGGCGACGCATCCCCTTGGCAAGTCATTGGACGACCCCGCCGCGCGTGCTAGCGTTGCGCGGCTGCAGACACCCCCTTACCCATGCTCAGACATCTTTCAATCAAGGATTTCGCCGTCGTCCGCGCCACCGAACTGGAGTTCGGGCCGGGCATGACCGTGGTTTCAGGCGAGACCGGCGCGGGCAAATCGCTGATGGTCGACGCTCTGGGCTTCCTGTCCGGCCTGCGCGCCGACAGCGGCGTGGTCCGCCATGGCGCGGCCCGGGCCGAACTGTCGGCCGAATTCGCGCTGGACCAGCTGCAGGCCGCCCGCCAGTGGCTGGCCAGCAATGAGCTGGACGATGAAGACCAATGCCAGCTGCGCCGCGTGATCCGCGCCGACGGCGGCTCGCGCTCGTGGATCAACGGTCGCCCGGTCACCCTGGCGCAGCTGGCCGACCTCGCCGGCCTGCTGGTGGAAATCCATGGCCAGCATGAGCAGCAGGCCCTGCTGACGCGTCCGTCGCAGCTGGCCCTGCTGGACGCCTATGCCCGCAACGAAAGCGAACGCCGCCAGGTGCGCCGCGCTGCCGCCACCTGGCAGGCGCTGGTCGATGAATCCCTGGCACTTTCGCAACAGGGCGACGTGAGTGACCGCATCGGCTTCCTCGAACACCAGCTGCGCGAACTGGACCGTGAGGATCTGGAGCCGGAGTCGATCACCGCGCTCGGCGCCAGCCATCGCCGTCAGGCGCATGCCAGCGCCCTGTTGGCCGCCTGCCAGGCAGCTTCGGACCAGCTCAACGGCGACGAAGGCCACTCGGCGCTGGATCAGCTGCAGCAGGTGCGGCATGAACTGGCCAGGGTGGCCGAACATGACCCGCGCCTGGGCGACGTCGATGCCCTGATCGACAGCGCCTCCATCCAGCTGCACGAGGCGCTGGCCCTGCTCGACCGGGTGCATGACGACCTGGACGCCGATCCGGACCAGTTCGAGGAGAACGAGCGCCGCCTCGGCCGCCTGCACGACCTGGCCCGCAAGCACCGCGTGCCGATGGATGAGCTGGGTGCGCAGCGTGAGCGCATGCACGCCGAAGTGGAACAGCTGCGCGGCGCCGACGAGCGCCTGCAGCGTCTGGCCGGCGAAATTGAAAAGGCCGCAGCGGCCTGGCGTGTCGAGGCCGCAGCACTGACCGCCAGCCGCCGCACCGCTGCTGCCGAGCTGTCGGCCACCACCACCGGCATCATTGCCGAGCTGGGCATGGGCGGCGGTCAGTTCCTGATCGAGCTGGAGCCGCAGGACAACGGCAAGCCGGACCCGCAGGGCGCCGAGCGCGTCGAGTTCCTGGTGGCTGCCAATGCCGGCCAGCCACCGCGTGCGCTGCGCAAGGTCGCTTCCGGTGGCGAGCTGTCACGTATTTCGCTGGCCATCGAAGTGGCCGCGCTCGACCTGGATGCAGTGCCGACCATGGTGTTCGACGAAGTCGACTCCGGCATCGGTGGCGCGGTGGCCGATATCGTCGGCCAGAAGCTGCGCGCCCTCGGCGAAAAGCGCCAGGTGCTGTGCGTGACCCATCTGCCGCAGGTCGCCTCCAAGGGCCACGCCCATTACCGGGTCAGCAAGGCACCGGTGGAAGGCATGACCCAGAGCGCGGTGGAGAAGCTCGACGCAAAGGCCCGCGAGGAAGAGCTGGCGCGCATGCTGGGTGGCGTGGAAGTGAGCAAGGAAGCCCGCGCCGCCGCGCGCAAGCTGCTGCAGGTATAGGCCCCTGCACGCCTGTTGGCGCGCGTGAATCGCGGGCATTCATCCACGCATGGCGTGGATCTACTGCAGGCCTGACACCTGGTAGTGCCGGCCGTTGGCCGGCAACCCGACGCACGCGGACGAAGACCTGGTAGTGCCGGCCGCTGGCCGGCAACCCGACCCACGTGGACGAAGTCATGACGCTGCCGGCCAGCGGCCGGCACTACCCCCGCGGCTGCGTCAGATCGACGTTCTCCACCAGGAAATCAAGGAACGCGCGCACCCGCAGCGGCAGGTAGCCCCCCTGCCCCAGGAACACCGCGTGCACCTCTTCCAGGTCGCCCGGGTTGGCGTCCTCCAGCACGGGCAGCAACCGGCCTGCCGCAATATCGGCCTGCACCTGGAACGCCGCCAGCCGGGCCAGGCCCAGCCCACCCAGCACCAGCTGACGCAGCGCGTCGCCATTGCTGGCGCGCGCATTCCCGCTCGGCAGCACCCGCTGCTGCTGGCCATCCTGAAGCAGCGGCCAGCCCTGCACCGACCGTGCATGGCCGATATCCAACCGGTTGTGCGCCAGCAGCGCATCGGCATTGGCCGGCAGTCCGTGTCGTGCCGCATAGGCCGGTGCCGCCACGATCATCATCCGCGTTGCACCCAGCCGGCGCGCGACCAGGCTGGAACTCTTCAACGGACCGGCCCGCACCGCCACGTCCGTGCGCTGCTCCAGCAGATCGATCACCTCGTCGGTCAGCGTCAGGTCCACACCGACCTGCGGATGACGCTGCAGGAATTCCGGTAGCAGCGGCAGCAGGAAATGCTGGCCGAACGGCACGTTGGCATTGACCCGCAGCCGCCCGCGTGGCTCGGCGTGGGCGCTGGCACAGCGTTCGGCCTCTTCCAGATCGGCCAGCACCCGCAGGCCGCGCTCATAGAACGCGCAGCCCTCCGGGGTCAGCTGCAACTGGCGGGTGGAGCGCTGCAGCAGACGCGTGCCCAGCCGTTGTTCCAGCCGCGCAACCAGCTTGCTGACCGCCGACGGTGTCATCTCCAGGCTGCGGGCGGCGGCGGAAAAGCCGCCGGTTTCGATCACCCGTACGAACACTTCCAGTTCGCCGGATCGGTTGATGTCGGTGCGTGCCATGCCAATGAATTCGATTCACAGATGATTGTCCATGCGCAGTCTAGGTCACAGATGACCCTGGACGCACCATGGTCGTCCCTCCCACCGGGTCATCCCGATGAATCGCCTGAGCCAACTGACCGCCACCGCCCTGCTTGTCCTGTCCGGCGCCGCCGCCGCGTCACCTGCCCCGCACTGGGTGGCCAGCTGGCAAGCCAGCCCGCAGCCGGTGTGGGGCAGCGATTTCCTGTTTCCTACCCTCATTCCCGGCCAACTGCAGGACCAGACCTTTCGCCAGAGCGCTCGCATCAGTCTGGGCGGGTCGCGCCTGCGGATCCGCCTGAGCAATGCCTACGGCACCCAACCTTTGCGGATCGGCGCTGCCAGCATCGCCGCCCATACCGGGGACACGCCGCAGCCGCTGCGCTTCGACGGCCAGCCCGGGGTCGTGATTGCGCCCGGGCAGGACCGCCTGAGCGATCCGCTCCCCCTTCCCACCGCTGATCGGCAGGCGGTGCAGGTCAGCGTTTACCTGCCCGACCGCACGCCGCTGCAGACCTTCCATTGGGAAGGGCGGCAGACCAGTTGGATTGCGCCGGGCGACCAGCATCAACGGCCCGCGCTGCGGGACGCCAGCAGCACCACGGCCCGCCTGCTCCTGTCGGCTATCGAAATCGAGGCCCCGGCCATCGCGCGCAGCGTGGTGGTGATCGGCGATTCAATCACCGATGGCGCCACCGCCAGCCTCGACCAGGACCAGCGCTGGACCGATCACCTCGCCGCGCGGCTGGCACCAGAAGGTGTAGCGGTGGTCAATGCCGGCATATCCGGCGGTCGCCTGCTGCGCGATGGCATGGGCGAATCGGCCCGCAAGCGTTTCCAGCGTGACGTGCTCGACCAGCCCGGTGTCGCCAGTGTGATCGTGCTGATCGGCATCAACGACATCAGCTGGCCGGGCACGGCCTTTGCCCGCGCGCAGGCCCGGCCCAGCCTGGCCGAGCTGCAGGCCGGCTACCGCGACCTGGCCCAGCGCGCCCACGCACGCGGCCTGCGCATCCTCGGCACGACCCTGACCCCGTTTGCCGGCGCCCTGCCCGGCACCCCGTTGGACGACTACTACGCCGCGGACAAGGACGCCCTGCGCCAGCAGCTCAACGCCTGGCTGCGCACGGACAGCCCGTTCGACGCGGTGATCGACCTCGACGCGGCCCTGCGCGATCCGGCCGATCCGTCACGGATGGCGGCTGCCTACGACTCCGGCGACCACCTGCACCCGGGCGATGCGGGGAACCGGGCGATGGCCGAGGCGGTGGATCTGGACGTCCTGATGGGGCCATCCACGCAGGGCGTGGATCTACCGCGACGCTGAGGCCAGACAAACAAAAACCCCGGGCATGCCCGGGGTTTCGTCGCAATCAGCTGGCTGCGGGGCTTACTTGCGCTTCTTGCGCACGTACAGCACCAGCGAGTGCTCTTCCAGCTCGTAGCCGTGATCGGCCGCGATCTTGCGCTGCAGGTCTTCGATCTCAGTGCTTTCGAACTCGATGATCTTGCCGCTGTCCACATCGACCATGTGGTCGTGGTGGCCGCCGCGGTCGAGTTCGTAGACGGCCTGGCCGCCTTCGAAATTGTGCTTGAGCACGAGGCCGGCAGCCTCGAACTGGGTCAGCACCCGGTACACCGTGGCCAGGCCGATCTCGTCGCCATGCTCCAGCAGCTGGCGGTAGATGTCTTCGGCGGTCATGTGGTGCTGGGCATTGCGCTGCTCGAGCAGCGCCAGGATCCGCATCCGCGGATGGGTCACCTTCAGGCCGACTTTACGCAGGTCGTGGGTTTCCATAGGTCTCCGTTCATTGGCGATTTAGCGCCAGCTGCCTCGGATTGGGTCGCGGTGGCACGCCGGGAGTGTATCATCGGATTGATTTCCCCAACCGCCAGTCCCGATGCGCAATCTCCTGTTGGTCGCCGCCGTCGCCTTGTCCACCACCGGGTGCGGCATCATCTACAAGCAACCCATCTACCAGGGCAACCTGATCCGGGAAGATGCCGTGGCCAAGCTGCAGGTCGGGCAGAGCAAGCAGCAGGTCAACGCCCTGCTGGGCACCCCCTCTGTGCCGGACCCGTTCCACGCCCAGCGCTGGGACTACACCTCGACCGAGCGCGTGAACCGCCTGGGCCGTACCGACGTGAAGAATTTCGTCGTGTACTTCGAAAATGATGTGGTCACCCGTTGGGAAGGCGATTACTTCCCGGCCAACGACAAGGCCCTTGCCCAGCAGACCGTGCGCCAGTTCGGCCGCAATCTGCCGAAGGACAAGAAGAAGAAGGGCGGCCGCTGAGCCACCCTGCCCGTCCTCCGGGACGGGCCTGGGAATCACCCGCCGCGCGCGCGACGCCGGCGGTTGTCCTTGGGGTCGGCCTGCAGCACGCGCAGCAGCTCCACACGATCACCATCCAGCAGCACCTGATGCGGCTGCGCCAGTACGCCATGCACGGCGGCGGCCGGACAGTCGGCACTGCCTTCGAGCCCGGCCGTTGCTATCGCATCAGCCACGGTCGTCCCTTCGTCCAGCTGCAACCGGCGCGACAGCACCCGCTGTGGCCAAGCCAGCACGACCTCGACCTCGATCATCGTTCAGTCCTCGTCGGCGACGCGGACGAAATCGTTGACCATGCGATCGGCCAATCCCTGGAAGCCGATGGCCAGCGCCGGACCCAGCAGGCGTGAACTCGGCTCGAAGTCCAGGGTGAGGGTGACCTTGCAGGCATCTTCCGCCAAGGCGTGGAATTCCCAGCGGCCGTGCAGTTGCTTGAACGGCCCCTCGCGCAGCTGCATGTCGATGCTGTGCGGGCGTTGCAGGGTGTTTTCGGTCTGGAACCAGGTGCTGAACGAACCCAGGCCCAGGTCCAGGCGAGCAACCAGCCGGTCTTCGCCCTGCTCGAGGATGCGGGCGTCGGAGCACCAGCGGAAGCGGCGCGGATAGGCCTGGACGTCGTTGACCAGATCGAACATGCGCGCGGCCGAATGTTCGACCAGGGCACTGCGGCGGATAGTAGGCATGAATACAGGACGCTTCGGCAATCGACCGGGCGGGCCCGAATCGGAGACAATACGGAAATGAGCAAGAACACCGGCAAGGATAAAGCAAAGAGCGCGACGGCCAACAAGACCATCGCGTTGAACAAGCGTGCCCGTCACGAGTACCACATCGAAGACCGCTTCGAAGCCGGCCTGGCCCTGCAGGGCTGGGAAGTGAAGTCGATCCGCGCTGGCCGCGGCAACATCGTCGACGCCTACGCCTATGTGAAGGACGGCGAGATCTTCCTGATCGGCGCGCAGATCACCCCGCTGATCCAGGCCTCCACCCACGTGGTGGCCAACGACCGGCGCGAGCGCAAGCTGCTGCTGCACCGGAGCGAGATCGACAAGCTGGTTGGCAAGGTCGAGCGTGATGGCTACACGATCGTGCCCACCGCCATGTACTGGAGCAAGAACAAGATCAAGCTGGAAGTGGCGCTGGCCAAGGGCAAGCAGACCCACGACAAGCGCGATGCCGCCAAGGATCGTGACTGGGCGATCGAGAAGCAGCGGGTAATGCGTCGCGGCAACCGCGACGCCTGATGGAGCGCGCCGACGCTCCTGCGGCGGCCAATGCTGAAGACGCGCGTGAGCTGTGCGCGCGGTTGTCTGCGTTCAACCGCGCCAGCAGCGGCTTCAACTTCGAAGACGTGCCGGTCCGACTGGCCTGGCGCGATGAACCAGGTGAACTGCGGGGCGGACTGCTTGCCGATGTCTGCGCAGGTTGGCTGCAGGTGCATGTCCTGTGGGTCGACCCGGAACTTCGCGGGCGTGGCATCGGCCAGCGCCTGTTGGCGGATGCCGAGGCCCAGGCCCGTGACGCTGGTGCGTGCGGGGTGATGCTCGACACCTTCGACTGGCAGGCCGAACACTTCTACCTGCGACAGGGCTATGAAGTGTTCGGGCGGCTCCCCGACTGCCCGCCGGGCCACGAGCGGATCTATCTGCGCAAGGTGCTGCCAGGCCTTTAGCCCACGGCACCTCCGTCGGCTTTCGAAGGACTGCGCCAGACTGCCCCAGCGCGGGGCATCGCCCACCGTTACGGGCAACGACTCAGCCCGCCAGCATGCCCTGCCCGCGCAGACGCGGTGACAGCGCCGCGTGCATCACCGCCAGGTGCATCACCACCGACAGCTCCGGGGCATGGCGATCATCACCGGCACGCCACTGCTGCGCCAGCCGCGCGGCGTCGACGGGCAGCAGGGCCAGCAACTGGGCGTCGTCCAGCGCGTCGGCGGAGGCCTGCAGCTGCCGCGCCAGTTGCCGCGACTGCCACACGTGCACGCCAATACTGAGACTGGCCAGCGACATCAGGGTCAAGGCCAGGCCATGTTCGAACCACTGTGACAGTACATCCGGACCCCACAGGAGTGCGGCCAGTACCGCCAGGGCCGGCAGCCGCCAGCCCAGCCAATGGAAGCGGCCACGCCGAGGCCAATGCACCACCACCGCACTGGCGATCAGCGCGGCTGCAGCCGTGGCCGGCAACTCGGTTGCCCAGGTTGCAGCCAACAACACCGCCAGCACCGCCCAGACCCAGCCGGGCGGCAGTGCCCGCCGCTGGTAATCGGCCCCTACCGG
The DNA here is from genome assembly GCF_058783335.1 of Stenotrophomonas sp. FW305-C-20-S1. NCBI lineage: Bacteria > Pseudomonadati > Pseudomonadota > Gammaproteobacteria > Lysobacterales > Lysobacteraceae > Stenotrophomonas > Stenotrophomonas sp. FW305-C-20-S1. The sequence continues at coordinate 104,967 of NZ_JBYTEK010000002.1, forward strand.
GCCAACCAGCTGACGCAGGCTGCGTTGTTGCATTGCTTCGGTCACCGGCCGTCTCCGTATCTGTTCTGGCTGGAATGGTCGTAGCCAGTGTGTCGCAAATTCGTGCCCACGACGTTAGCAATCCGCTATGACGGACGCTCTACAACATGTTGCGGATTGGCGTGACGACCGGCCGACGCCTGCCATTCACGCCGCGCGGAGATCCTTGCTGAGGAACACGCGACTGGTCCCCGGCGGATCGCACGGGACCTGGCCGAATACGGTCCAGCCATGCTTCACATAGAAGTCCGGCGCCTGGAAGCTGATGGTGTAGAGCACGGCGGAACGGCAGCCGCGCCGGCGTGCTTCCTCTTCGGCAGCGGCAAGCATCTGCGACCCCATGCCATTACCCCGGTGTGCGGGCGGCAGGTAGAACAGGTCGATGAACAACAGGCCCAGCGAGGTGCGCCCGCTCAAGCCACCCACCACTTCGCCGCTGGCCGGATCGGTGGCCAGCACGGCCAAGGTGCGTCGATCGGCATGGCCGGCCGCCTGCAGATTGAACTGATCCAGGCCATCGGCAATCAGCTCCAGTGCTTGCGGGCTGGGGGCGTCGGTCACGGCGATTTCGAGCTGCATGCGGTCCGTTCCCTGAGCGGCTATCGGAACCGCCGATGCTAGCAAGCGACCTGCGGAAGCGGGTGACTGTTCAGGTTTTTTGGCGTAGCATGCGCAGCGTTGGGCAGGCACTGACCGTGGCGACACGGAACAGGCCTCGTACCTTGCAGAACTTGAAGAAACCGGGGGTGCATTGGTTTCGACGGGGGTTGTGAAGTCGCCTGGCGCATGCCGAGGGGGTAGCTTTCCTCGTAAATCCAGCTGCAAAACTCTAGTTGCCAACGACGACAACTACGCTCCGGTCGCTCTCGCAGCCTAAAAACTGCGGTGCGTGACCTTCTGCCGACTTAGGCGGAGCCTCGAAACTGCTTGTGTCCATGCTCGCAGCGTAGAGTCATTATCATGGAATCGCGCTGGGCGGCTGCCTGTCAGTCCGGCACAAGAACACAACAGGCTGGTTCCCGGGTGCGCTTTGCACACCGTGCTGCTCGGGGATGAGATTCAACGGTGAGCTAAGCATGTAGTGCTGGGGATGGAGTGCCTTCGGACGGCGGTTCAATTCCGCCCACCTCCACCATTTGTACCGTCCTTCGGGGCACGAAAAGCCAGATCTCCCGTCGATTGGGGTCTGGCTTTTTTGTTGGCCGCATCAAGTCCAGAACCGCTGCCTCGACAAGGAGAAGCACCGTGGCGTTGATGAACAGCTCCGAATGCAACTGCAAGGCACGCAGCGATACGGCGATCTGCCCGACCTGCGATGCAGCTGCCCCACCGGCCACTCAGCAGCCAATCGACGCTGTCTATGCGGCACCGGTTTCGCAATCCGCGCCTATCCCCAGGAACCGTGCCATCTACATCCTGCTCGCCTTGTTCCTGGGCATTTTCGGCGTCCACAACTTCTATGCCGGTTACCTCGGACGCGCGGTCTGCCAACTACTGATCACGCTGTTGTTGGGCTGGCTCTTGATCGGCGTGCTGTTCACCGGCCTATGGGCACTGGTGGAAATGATCACAGTGGAAACCGACGCCTCTGGCGTGCAGATGGTGTAATCCTTGGCTACGGGAGGGGCTGCCATGGATCTCGACAGAATCGACGTTGTCTCCTGGCTCGACCAGATCCTGGATCAGGATCCGGCAACCTATGAAGACGCCTACTGGGGTCCCCGCCCGGCCGCGGCCATTGCGGTGCCCCACCTGCTTGCCCGGCTGCCGGCGGTGGATGATGGTTACTCGCGCGGAAAGCTGCTGGAACTGCTCGGCGAATCAGGCGACAGCACGGTCAGCCCGACCCTGCGGGCTGAGCTGCAGCATCCGTTGGAAGAGGTCCGCCAGTGGGCGCAACTGGCCTTGGATGCCCTTGATCGGGGAATTCCTTGGCAGCCCAGCGAGGGGGCCTAGCCGACAACGCTGCCCTGCCCCACACTTCAGCCTGTCTTCCCGGACTTGGTGCCGGCGCCTCCGCTGCTCCGCGACATACAGAAGGATCTGCAATGAACAAGCCGCTTATCGCCCTGATGCTGGGCCTGCCCTTGACAACCGCCGCTGTTGCCGCACCTCCGGCAACCAGCACCACCGCGCTGGAAACTCTGCTGGCCTGCAAGGCGGGTTCCGATTTCACTGAAGCGCAGGTGGAGCAGGCATTCCATGCCGCCGGCCTGAGCCGCGACCCCGGCAGCGTGTTCGAGCCCAAGGGCAAGCCGGTGGCGCTGTTCGGAGGCACCGTAGCCAGCGCGGATGTGAGCATTTCCAAGCCCTACAAGAGCCTGCATGTGTATCTGCAGGGCGTCGATCACCAGCGTTTGGCCCGATCCTGGGGAGTGACGACGGTCAACGACGCGGCCGAGACCGAAGCGCCTTCCTACCTCAAGAAGATTGATGCCACGCACACGCTGCATGTGGGTGCCGGTGACGACTACGAAGGTTATTCGGCTGCGGTGACCTGCCTGATCGAGGGTTGATCTGCGGGGAGACCGGCTGACAGGCGGGGTTCGCCGGGCACGGTCCGGCGCTGCCGCAGGCCTGCTTCCGCGTTGACACGCCTGCCGCTAGAGTGGCGCCAGCGCAGGGAGTTCACATGGAAAGAACAGGCATCGGCGTCATCCGCACCACCTTCGTCCTCGTTGCCCTGCTCGCCCTGAGCGGGTGCGCGACGCTGCGCCAGTTCGGCCCATCGGTGCAGGTGGGCACGGTCACGCCAGGACAGTACATCGCGCTCAAGCGCGGCGACATCCTCACCAGCGGCAAGCTCAGCGCGGCCACCATGGAGACCCTGCGCGTGGCCGGCCTGGACGAGGGCGCCTGTGCCAAACCCGGCCTGCCCTGCATCGAGGCGATGGAGGGCAGCATCGTCGTGCGCGAGGAAGACAAGCGCTCGGCGCTGGCCGAACTGTGGGTGCAGTACGCGATGACGATGCCGGCGCCGAAGCGCGAGTCGGCGTCGGTGGCCCGCAGCAAGGCCGCGACCGCCCCGCCTGACCCGACCTTCCAGCCGCGCCTGGATGCGTGGATGCAGATCGCGCGGCAATCCTATGCATATCTGTTCTTCACCGAACGCACCGCCAACCAGCGTGGCTTCGAAGACCGCCAGACCCAGGTGCGCGACTACTACAACCTGGCCGTGCAGGAATCAGCCGTGCTGCTGTTCGAAGCCTATTCGAGCAAGCAGGTGCGCAACGACAACGGGCGGTTCCAGCTGGGACGCTGGACCTTCGTACTGGCGCCTGCCGACGATGGCCCGGCAGCGGACACCCGCGAGCCGCTGGAACTGGTACCGGCCGCATCGATGTCCTTCACCGGCACCCTGCGCAGCGTGCATCGCCGCGATGGCTTCGGCGCCGAACTGGTGGCGGTGATGGCAGACCCGGCCAGCACCGGCCTGGCGGCCGCCGCCGCTGGTACCGCAACGAAGGCCGAGCGCGACTGGAGCGAGATGCCGTCGCCGTCGATGACCGTGCTGTTGCGTTTTTCCGGCAACAACCTGTGGGAAGTGCTGCACGACGACGAGCCGGAACTGGAGATCCACGACCCCTATCAGGTGGCGGTGGTGGAACTGCACGGCGAGCAGGTGCCACTGGCGGCGAACTTCACCGCCGGTTACGCGCTGTGGCTGGCCCGCTCCAACTTCAGCCGGCAATCGCTGCGTACGCTGTTCGGCGGCAAGGGCGGCATCGACAAGCCGCATCTTTTCATGATGCAGCCGTACGATCCGGACCGCCGCGTGCTGCTGATGATCCATGGCCTGGCCAGCAGCCCGGAGGCGTGGGTCAACGTGGCCAACGAACTGATGCGTGACGATGAGATCCGCGGCGACTTCCAGATCTGGCAGTTCTACTACCCGACCAACATGCCGATCGCCCTAAGCCACGATGAGATCCGGCGGATCCTGCACGAGGCACTGCAGCACTTCGACCCAACCGGCAAGGCGCTCGCATCGCGCGACATGGTGGTGGTCGCGCACAGCATGGGCGGGGTGATTTCGCGGCTGATGGTGTCCTCCTCCGGCGACCATCTGGTCGACACCCTGCTGGCGACTGCGCAGATGACCCCGGCGCAGCGCGAACTGCTGCGTACGAAGGGCGCGCCGGTGCTGACATTCCAGCCGGAACCGGAGATCTCACGGGTGGTGTTCATCGCTACCCCCCATCGCGGCACCGATGTTGCCGGCACGCGCCTGGGGCGCTGGCTCGGCCGCTTCGTGCGCCTGCCGCTGACGGTGCTGGAGGATGTCGCGACATTGGCAAACGACGGCAAGGTCGAGCGCAACGATGACAAGCACGGCTACCAGATGAACAGCATCCAGAACCTGGACAAGGACGATGCCTTCGTCAAGGCCGTGGCCGATCTGCCGATATCGCCGAAGGTGCGTTACCACTCGATCATCGCGCGGACCCAGGCCGAAGGCCCGCTTGAAAAGACCGACGATGGACTGGTTCCCTACTGGAGCTCGCATCTGCCGAAGGCCGTCTCGGAAAAGGTGATCGTGTCCGGTCACAGCGTGCAGGAAGCCACGCCGGCCATCGTCGAACTTCGCCGCATCCTGCATGAGGACATGGAGGCTCATCCTCTGCCGGCGAAGTAGCGCACGACTTACAGCAACCATGGCCCGCGCTTTCCCGTCCGGGCCACCGACAACGAGGCAATGGAATGCATATCTCAACACTGGTCGAGCTGCTCGGCAGCAAGGGCTCGGATGCTCATCTGCAGGCATGGTTCGCGCAGCACGGTATCGGCAAGCCCCCGACCACGATCAGCGCGAACCAGGGGCAGAAATCGGTCAAGGACAAGCTCCACGACATGGAGTTCTACTTTGCCTTCGACATCATCAATGATCGCTTCTATCCGCCCACCGTCGGAGCGCGTGGCAGCCTGCTGAGCCACTTCAAGTCCGCCACCCTGTTCAGTCGCCGGCCCAAGGGCAATCCGCCAAAGCCCGAAGGCTTCTGGGACGGATACGTGCAGCCATCAGCCACGCTCCAGGACTGCCTGGCGTACTTCAACGGCCGTTTGGAAGAATTCGGCGACACCGCCTATTTTGAAAAGCCGCTTACCGGGGACGTCGACATCAAGCTCTGGTTCTGCAAGCTCAGGCAGCGCGTGGACACCATCCAGCTCAATCTGCATGAGGACCGCGAGTTCATCGGCCATCATGATTTCGACCCTGGCAATGAACACAACACCACCCCGCAGGCGGCAACGCTGGTACTGAAGTGGCTGTTCGATCGCCGGCACCTGCGGGTGCCGCAGGCACTCTACGAGGCCGGGTTGGAGGATGATCACCAGGCGATCCTGCGCTTTGCCGAGCAACATCTTGGCAACCACGTCTGGGCAAGCCAGCTTCACGATTCACCTGCGCTGCGCAGCGTGCTGGCCCACACCAGGACCACCCGTCCCCTGCAACTGGACAACGGGAGCCCGCTGCACCTGTTCGACAAGTGGCTGTACCTGAAGGCAGGCGGAGCATGGGAACGGCATCAGGCCCTCTACAACGACGACACACTGGCAGACTGTAGTGCGAGCGTGGATGCGTTCGAACGCGCGGTGGTACTTGATGCCGCGCAGCGACAGGCGTTTCTGGCAATGCTGGACGACGCCTACCAGCGGGTTCAGCAAGCGCACCCTGCCTGATCGCATTGGGGGAAATCCCTCATCGTGCGTACGCAGCGCTCTGGCTAAGGTGACCACTCTCTTCCGCAGGAGGTCCGCATGAACACGTCAGAACCCAGCCGTCAGCCCAGCCCCGATCCGGCCGAGCGGGATGCGTTTTTCCCGTCGCCGTACTCGCTGTCCCAGTTCACTTCGGCAACCACCGATCTGTCCGGCGCGGACTATCCCGATGCCCGCCGTGACGGACGCTGGAAAGTGCTGATGATCGCCGCCGACGAACGCTATCTGCCGACCGCCAACGGCCACCTGTTCTCGACCGGCAACCATCCGGTGGAGACGCTGCTGCCGATGTATCACCTGCACAAGGCCGGTTTCGGCATCGACGTGGCGACGCTGTCGGGCAACCCGGTGAAGTTTGAATGGTGGGCGTTCCCACGCGAAGACCGCGAGATCGGCGGCCTGTACGAACACTACGAACCCCGCTTCCGCCAGCCTCTGCACCTGGACGACGTGGCGGCCGCCCTCGATGCCGGTTCGGACTATGCCGCGGTGTTCATTCCCGGCGGTCACGGTGCGTTGATCGGCCTGCCGGAAAGCCGCGCGGTGAAGGCCACCCTGCAGTGGGCGGTGGACAATCAACGTCACATCATCACCCTCTGTCACGGCCCTGCCGCGCTGCTGGCGGCCGGCGTGGATGAAGCCGGTGGCGGTTCATTGTTCCGCGGGCATCGGATCTGCGCCTTCCCCGATGCGATGGACCGGCAGACCCCGGATATCGGCTACATGCCTGGTCAACTGCCGTGGTTCTTCGGTGAGCGCCTGGCCCAGCAGGGCGTGCAGATCGTCAACGAGGGCATCGATGGCAGCGTGATGCAGGACCGCCTGCTGTTGACCGGCGACAGCCCGCTGGCGGGCAATGCGCTGGGCAAGCTGGCTGCGCGCACCCTGCTGGATGCGTTGGCCGCACGCTGACCGGCATGGATACCGTTGTGCAGTCATTGCTGGTGCTGGAACGTGCACGTTCGCTGGCAGCCATCGGTACCGTACTGCGCGGCGTCGGCGCGCCGCTGGGTTATGACCGCACGCTGATGTTCGCTACCGGCACCGATCTGGACCGAGGCGCGCAGCGCCTGTACTGGATCGATGGCGATTGGTTCGGCGAGGGCGCCAGCAGTGGCGTGGCGCACTACCTGCATGCGTGCCCGGTCAATCGCCATGTGCTGGACAGCGATGCGCCGTTCTTCTGGAGCAAGCAGCAGGGCGTGCGCGGCGAGCGCTACCAGGTCGTGCGGCAACCGCGCGGCGAAGGACTGCACGGCCTGCAGGTGCCGGTGTTCGGTGCGACCGGCCTGGAAGGGGCAGTCAGCTGGGGAGGACGCACGATCGACGCATCTCCATCGGCACGGTTGCTGCTGGAGCTGATTGGCACCGCCGCCTTCCGTATGGCGCATCGGCTGTCTGTCGCCCCGGCGGTTGTGCCTGCCGGCACCCTCAGCGCCCGCGAGCGTGAGGTCCTGCGCTGGGTTGCCGCTGGTCGTCGCCAGGCCGATATCGCTGCGACTTTGGGGCTGTCCACACGCACGGTGGAAAACCACCTGCGCAGAGCACGCCAGCGGCTGGGCGTGGCGACCACGGCGCAGGCAGTGCGCGCGGCAAGCCGGCGCGGTGAGATCGGAGACTGAGCGCAGGCGCGGCACTTCCGGCTACTGCGGTCGCATGTTAAACAGGCCAGGCGCATGTGCGCGATTGCAGAAAGCAAGGATGATGCTTATGAAACTGCAACTGGCCTCGATGGCCGCATTGATATTGGCAGTGGGCAGTGTGGTACCGGCGAGCAGCCACGCGGCCGGGTCTCCCGGATCGACGACCGATTGCGTGCCCGTAAGACTGGGGCCAAACCTTGTGCATCAACGCTGCACAGTTACCCGCACGCTGGCAGATGGCACCGTTTTCACGTCGGTGTACTGGATCGACCAGAACGGCCAGTGGTACCTCCCGGCGGACTGATCTGGATTGAACACCGACTACGACTACAAGGAGTGTGATCGATGATGCTGCACAAGAAACTGTTCGCGTGTTCATTCGGTGCCGTGCTGGCGCTTGCCGCGCTGGTGCCTTCAGCGCCGGCAAATGCCGCCGAAGAAGTCGGGCTGCAGGAAGAGTGCGTGCCCTTCCGGGCCGGCTTCGGCATCCACCAGCGTTGCACGCTGTACGTGGTCTATGACGATGGCACCCGCGTGGCCAGCGACCACTACAACCGCGACGAGAACGGGATGATGTACGACCCCTGATCGCCCAGCGGCATCAGCCGGGCGGTCGCACGCCGTCCGCCCGGCCCTTGCAGCCGCCCATCCCGGCATACCGCTGCCCTTGCCTTCCATGGCATCCTCCATGAAACCGCTTTCATGGAATGGAGGGATTCCACGATGTTGTATCGCTTCCGCACGTCCGCGCTCTGCGCACTCCTGGCTTTTGCACTGCCCGCCGCCACCTGGGCAGCATCGCCCGCGCCGTTGAAGGTGATGTCCTTCAACGTGCGCACCCCTGCCGACACCGACCCTGGCAAGCGCTGGGAAGACCGCCGCGATGCCATGGTCAAGGTGATCCAGCAGGCGCATCCGGCGGTGATCGGCACCCAGGAGCTGGTGCTGGAGCAGGCCAATTACCTGGCCGAACACCTGCCCGACTATCGCTGGTTCGGCGAAGGCCGCCGCGGTGGCAGTGGCGACGAACACATGGGCGTGTTCTACGACAGCAAGGTGCTGGCGGTGGAAGAGTCAGGCAACTTCTGGCTGTCCGATACGCCCGAGGTCGCAGGCAGCATCAGCTGGGGCAACCTGTTCCCGCGCATGGTCACCTGGGCCGTGTTCCGCCGCCTGGATGATGGCCGTCGCTTCTACTTCATGAACACCCACCTGCCCTACCGCGACGAGGACGAACCGCGCCGGATCAAGGGAGCCGAACTGATTGCCACGCGCGTGGCCGCGCTGCCTTCCGACCTGCCGGTGGTACTGACCGGTGATTTCAACAGCGAGCCCGGCGGCGGCACCTACCAGGCCTTCACCCGGGTGCTTCAGGACACCCGTCGCCAGGTCAAGTCGCCGCAGGGTCCGCGCCTGACCTTCCACAACTTCACAGGAACGGCGACCGCCGAGCTGGACTGGGTGCTGGTACGTGGCTTCCACGCGCGCAGCTTCCTGACCGATGACCGCCGCATCGACGGCGTACTGCCCTCCGACCACTTCCCGCTGGTGGTTGAGCTGGAGTGGCCGAAGCCCTGAGCAATGCGGCGACCGTCGCTACGGCGACGGTCGCTTGCCCAGCAGGCGGTACAGCGCCTGGTGCTGGTCGCGCGCCTGGCAGATGCGCGCGCCGACGGCAAGGAACACCGCAATGCCGACAAGGCCAACACCCAGCATTGAATCGGGCAGGCGCACGAAGCCGATCACCGCGGCCATCGCTGCCAGTACCAATAACACCACCACGCCGACCGACAGCCCGGCCCCCGGCAGGCCGGGATCACCGAGCAGCGTCCGTTGCGCCGATTGCTTCTGTTCGCCCATGTCCTGTCCTCCCGTGGTTTTTCCCCACTAGTTACACGGCGGGCGGCACTTCCGGCAGAGTCAGAAACGTCACAGCGGCGAGAACGTCCACGGCGGCCCACGCGCTACCCTGCCAGCATCCTCGTTGAGCGGAGACAACGCATGACCCATCGCAGCCGACTGGCCGGGTTCATCATCGATTGCCAGGACACACCCGCCGCAGACAGCGCGCGCTTCTGGGCCGCAGCGCTGGGCCTGCAGGCCGAGCCCGCCCGTGCTGAAGGCGACGCAGAGTATGCCGATCTGACGGGCGCGCCGGCGGGATTGAACGTGGAGGTGCAGCGGGTCGATCACCCGTCGCGGGTGCATCTGGATATCGAAAGCGACGACATCGACGCCGAAGCCGAAAGGCTGGAAAAACTCGGTGCCCGCCGGGTCGGTTTCGTCAAACGCTGGTGGGTGATGGAAGCGCCCACCGGCCATCGATTCTGCATCGTGCGCATGCGTGATCACGATGCTCCGGCCAACCACTGGCCGTGATGAAAAAAGGGACGGAAGCAGATGCTTCCGTCCCCCGTTGATCAGCGCGCCTGCGCCACGCTCGGCGCCTGCGGTGACTGGCCCCAGCCACCAAGTGCCTTGTACACACCCACAACACTGACATTGACCTCTGATTCGGCGGCCGCCAGTGCATCATCGGCCACCAGCTGCGTGCGCTGCGCGTCCAGCAGGGTCAGGAAGTCCTCCGACCCTTCGCGGTAGCGGATCTGCGCCAGCGATTCGGCACGCCGCGCCGCCTGCGCCTGCTCGACCACGATGGCCAGCCGTGCCTGCTGCTTGGAGTAGCGGGTCAACGCGTTTTCGGTGTCTTCCAACGCCAGCAGCACCGCCTGTTCGTACTGCGCGGCCACGCCTTCGGCCTCGGCCTTGCTGGCACGCAGGCGTGCCTTGACCGTACCGAAGTCGAATGCCGCCCAGCTCAACGACGGGGTCAGCGACCAGGCCTTGTTGTTGCCGTTGACCAGGCCACTGGCATCGCCGCCAAGGAAGCCGACGAAGCCGGACAGCGACAACCGCGGGAACAGATCGGCCGTGGCCACGCCGACACGCGCGGTGGCGGCAGCCAGGCGACGCTCGGCCACGCGCACGTCGGCACGCTGGCGCAGCAGTTCGCGGGTATCACCCAGCGGCAGTGCCTTGGCAAACGCCGGCACTTCGTGCGGCGCCAGCATGGCGGTCAGCACTTCCGGGCGCTGGCCAAGCAGGACAGCCAACCGGTTGCGCGACTGCGTCTCGGCCACTTCCAACAGGGGGATGTCGGCCTCGATGGCTTTCAACCGTGCCCGGCTGCTCTGCACGTCCAGCTCGCTGCCGGCACCCAGTTCCCAGCGCGCCTCGGTCAGCCGCTGCGTATCGCGCAGGTTGACCAGGGTGCGCTGGGCCACCGCGATGCGCTTCTGGGTGCCACGCAGTTCGAAGTAGTTGCGTGCCACTTCGGCAGCGATCAGCACCTGCGCGTCGGCAAGGTTGGCCTGCTCGGCGTCCAGGTCGGCACGCGCAGCCTCTGCAGCTCGGCGCTTGCGGCCGAACAGATCCAGCTCCCAGCCCGCATCGAAGCCGAGCTGGTAGCTTTCACTGAACACCCGCTGCCCACCCAGCTGCGGATCGGGTTGCTTGCGGCGGTCGTAGCTGCCGCCAGCGGTAACGTGTGGCGCCTGGTCGAAGCGGCTCTCGACAAACACGGCACGGGCCTGGCTGACACGGGCGACAGCCACGCGCAGGTCCAGGTTGTCCGACAGCGCGCCGTGCACCAGTTCTTCAAGCACCGGGTCATCGAACTGCGCCCACCAGCTGGCCACCGGCGAAGTGGTGCTGAAGACCGGCTGCTGTGCACCCTGCAGGACGACGGGCTCCTGCACCGGTGCCTTGTAGTTGGGGCCGACGCTGACACAGCCCGCCAGCACCAGGCTGGAGACGGCCATCGCCAGGGTACGGATCACCATGGCAGCACCTCGCCCAGGTAGGTGAAGCTGCCGCTGGCGCCGGACTCGCCGATCAGCGCCATCTGCACGCTGGAACGCGCGCCTTCGGCGATTTCAATCTCGCCGTTGCCACCGTTCATATCGGTTTTCACGTAACCGGGGTGCACGGTGTTGACCTTGATCGGGGTACTGCGCAGTTCATGGGCCAGGGCCAGGGTCCAGCTGTTCACCGCGGCCTTGGACGCGTTGTAGGCCGGGATCTTGAAGTCGTAGATGCCCGAGGTCGGATCGGCATGCAGGGTCTGCGAGCCGAGCATGCTGGAGACGTTGACGATGCGGCCGGACTTGGCCTGCTTGATCAGCGGCAGGAACGCCTGGGTCACCGCCACCAGCGCATACACGTTGGTCTCGAACGTGCGACGCCAGGTGTCCAGCGACTGCTCCGACGGCAGTTGCGCTGGGTTCTCGATCATGATGCCGGCGTTGTTGACGAGGATGTCCAGACGACCATGGCGCTGACGCACCTGCTCGACCGCCTCGGCGATGCTGGCGCCATCATTGACGTCCAGCTGCAGCGCTTCCACCGGCAGGCCCTCGGCCTGCAGCTTCAACGCCAGATCCACTGCGGTTTCGCGCTTGCGCCCGGCCAGCAGCGTGTGCACGCCGGCCTGTGCCAACTGGCGCACGGTTTCCAGGCCGATGCCGCGGGTTGCGCCGGTGACCAGCGCGATCTTGTTCTGATGGGTGTTCATGGATTCGTTGCCTTGGTAGGGGGAAGCGGGCGCCGGTGATTGCCGGCGCCGCTGTTTTCCATGTCAGTGGTGGATGGTCGGCTCGCCGTGCTGCACCAGCTGGCCACCACCGTTGCGGGTGACGAACTTGCGCAGTGCCACGTAGAACACCGGGGTCAGGAACAGGCCGAACAGGGTCACGCCCAGCATGCCGGCGAACACCGTGATGCCGGTCACCGAGCGCACTTCGGCGCCAGCGCCATGCGACAGCACCAGCGGCACGGTGCCGGCGATGAAGGCGATGGAGGTCATCACGATCGGGCGCAGACGCAGGCGGCAGGCTTCCAGTGCCGCTTCGACGATGCCCTTGCCGCCCATTTCCAGCTCTCTGGCGAACTCGACGATCAGGATCGCGTTCTTGCACGCCAGGCCCATCAGCACCACCAGGCCGACCTGCACGAACACGTTGTTGTCGCCGCCGGTCATCCACACGCCGAACAGCGCGGACAGCAGGGTCATCGGCACGATCAGGATCACCGCCAGCGGCAGCGACCAGCTTTCGTACAGCGCGGCCAGCACCAGGAAGGCGAGCATGATCGCCACCGGGAACACGATGAAGGCCGCCTTGCCCTGGGTCGCCTGCTGGTAGCTCAGGTCGGTCCATTCGGTAGCCATGCCCACCGGCAGCACCTTGGCGGCGATGGCGGTGAGGTTGTTCATCGCTTCGGCCGAGGACAGCACACGCGGGTCGGCTTCACCGGCCAGGTCAGCGGCCGGGTAGCCGTTGAAGCGCAGTACCGGGTCCGGACCGTAGGTTTCCTTGACGGTGACCATCGAGCCGATCGGCACCATCTCGCCACGGTCGTTGCGGGTCCGCAGCTTGCCGATGTCTTCGACGCTGTCACGGAACTGGCCATCGGCCTGCGCGATCACCTGCCAGGTACGTCCGAACTGGTTGAAGTCGTTGACGTAGGCCGAACCCAGGTAGGTCTGCAGCGTATCGAACAACTCGGTCAGCTGTACGCCCTGGGCCTTCGCCTTGACACGGTCCACCTCGGCATCCAGCTGCGGCACGTTGGCCTGGTAGCTGGTGATCGGGAAGGCCATGCCCGGGGTCTGTGCAACCGCACCCTGCATCGACTGCACCGCGTTCTGCAATGCGCCATAGCCGAGGTTGCCACGGTCCTGGATGAACATCTGGTAGCCGTTGCCGTTACCGAGGCCGAGGATCGGCGGCGGCATCATGGCGAAGGCGAACCCTTCCTGCAGGCCTGCGATCTTCTGGTTGATCTCCGCATTGATCTGCGCCGCGGTGCGGCCATGGCGCTCACTGAACGGCTTGAGCGGAATGAACGCAACACCGGTGTTGGGCGTGTTGGTGAACTGCAGGGCATTCAGGCCCGGGAACGAAATGGTGTGAGCCACACCGTCGGTTTCCTGGGCGATCTTGGCGACCTTGCGCAGCATTTCATCGGTACGCGCGATCGACGAACCCTCCGGCAGCTTCACGCCGGCGATCAGGTACAGCTTGTCCTGGGTCGGAATGAAGCCCGGCGGCACCAGCTTGAAGATGAAGCCGGTACCGACCAGCAGCACCGCATACACCACGAACACCGCACCACGACGACCGAGGATCTTCGACACGCCACGCTCGTACTTTTCCGAGCTGGACTTGAAGAAGCGGTTGAACGGACGGAACACCCAGCCGAACAGACGGTCGATGATGCGGGTCGGGGCATCCTTCGGCGCGCCATGCGGCTTGAGCAGGCGGGCCGCCAGGGCCGGCGACAGGGTCAGCGAGTTGATCGCCGAGATCACCGTGGAGATGGCGATGGTGACCGCGAACTGCTTGTAGAACTGACCGGTGACGCCAGACAGGAACGCCATCGGCACGAACACCGCACACAGCACCAGCGCGATGGCGATGATCGGCCCGGACACTTCGCGCATCGCCTGATGCGCAGCGGCCAGCGGGGTCAAGCCTTCTTCGATGTTGCGCTCAACGTTTTCCACCACCACGATCGCGTCATCGACCACGATGCCGATCGCCAGCACCAGGCCGAACAGGCTCAGCGTGTTGATCGAGAAGCCCAGCAGGTACAGCGCGCCGAACGTACCGACGATCGACACCGGCACCGCGATGAGCGGGATGATCGAAGCACGCCAGGTCTGCAGGAACAGGATCACCACCAGCACCACCAGCGCGATGGCTTCCAGCAAGGTGGAGACCACGGCCTTGATCGAGTCGCGCACGAAGATGGTGGTGTCATACACCGCTTCGTACTTCACGTCGGCCGGCATGGTCTTCTGCATCTCATCCATGCTGGCCATCACCGCATCGCGGATTTCCAACGCATTGGCGCCGGGGGCCTGGAAGATACCGATACCCACCGCGTTCTTGCCGTCCAGCTGCGAGCGCAGCGTGTAGTCACCGGCACCCAGTTCGACACGGGCCACGTCCGCCAGCCGCACCACTTCACCGTCGGTGCCGCTCTTGAGCACGATGTCACCGAACTCCTGCTCGCTGCGCAGGCGGCCCTGGGCATTGATCAGGGTCAGGAACTGGCTGTTGGGCATCGGCTCGGCGCCGAGCTGGCCGGCCGAGACCTGCACGTTCTGCTCGCGCATGGCGCGCACCACATCGCTGGCGGTCAGGCCGCGCGCGGCCACCTTGTCCGGGTCCAGCCAGGCGCGCATGGCATAGTCACCACCGCCGAAGATCTGTGCGTCGCCGACGCCCTGGATACGTGCCAGCGCGTCCTTGACGTGCAGGCGGGCGTAGTTGCGCAGGTACAGGGTGTCGTACTTGCCGTTGGGCGAGGTCAGGTGCACCACCATCAGGAAGGTGGGTGACTGCTTCTGGGTGGTCACGCCTTGCCGGCGCACGTCCTCGGGCAGTCGCGCCTGGGCCTGGGCAACGCGGTTCTGTACCTTCACCGCCGCTTCGTCCGGGTCGGTGCCCGGGCGGAAGGTGATGGTCATCTGCAGCACGCCGTCGGAACCGGCCACCGACTTGAGGTAGATCATGCCCTCAACGCCGTTGATGGCCTCCTCCAGCGGGGTGGCCACGGTTTCAGCGATCACCTTCGGGTTGGCGCCCGGGTAGACCGTGCGTACGACCACCGACGGCGGCACCACTTCGGGGTACTCACCGATGGGCAGCATCGGAATCGAGATCAGGCCTGCGGCGAAGATCACGATCGACAGCACCGCCGCGAAGATCGGCCTGTCGATGAAGAAACGGGAAAAGTCCATGGAAGAATTCCTGGAAAAGGCCGTCGGCGGGCAACAGCCGCCCTGCCCCTCGCCAATCTGGCGAAGGCAGTGACGGCTGCCGCTGGCACCGGCAGCTAAGCGGGGACGCGGATCAGGAGCCGGCGGATCAGTGGTTCAGTGCGGCAGTTGCATCGCGACCCGGCGCCGGCGCAGCGGTGGGCTGCATCGCCACCGCCTTCGCCTGCACCGGCATACCGGGCATGAAGACCTTCTGCACGCCATCGATGATCACCTTGTCACCGGCGGCCAGGCCCTGCTCGACGATGCGCAGGCCTTCGGCGGTGCGGCCGAGGCGGATGTCACGGCGCTGGGCCTTGCCATCCTTGTCGACCACATAGACGTACTTGCGGTCCTGGTCGGTCAGCACGGCCTTGTCGTCGATCAGCATGGCCTGGAACTGGCCGCTGCCGAGCAGCTGCACGCGGGCGAACAGGCCCGGGGTGAACTGGCGATCGGCGTTGTCCAGCAGCGCGCGGACGCGGATGGTGCCGGTGCTGCGGGTCACCTGGTTGTCGAGGAAGTCGACCTTGCCCGAGTGCGGGTAGCCTTCTTCACCGGACAGGCCGATCTTCACCGGCAGCTCGCTGTCGCGCTCGCTCGGGCGCTCGCCCTTGCGTGCCATCTGCGCGTAGCGAAGGAAGGTGCTTTCGTCGGCATCGAAGTACACGAACACCGTATCCAGCGAGACCAGCGTGGTCAGCACGCTGGCGCTGTCGCCAGCGGTGACCAGGTTGCCGGCGGTGACCATCGCCCGGCCGGCACGGCCGTCGATCGGCGCACGCACCTTGGTGAACTCCAGGTTGAGGCGGGCGGCATCCACCGCGGCCTGCGCAGCCTGCACCGCCGCACCGGACTGGTCGGCGGCCGCACGACGCTGTTCGGCGGTCTCGGTGGAAATCGCCTGCTGTTCGGCCAGGCGCTTGGCACGCTCGGACTCGCTGCGGGCCAGCACCGCCTGGGTACGCGCACGGGCCAGTTCGGCGTTGGCGCGGTCGTACTCGGCCTGGTAGCTGCGGGCATCGATGGTGAACAGGACGGCGCCCTTCTTCACTTCTTCGCCTTCAACGTAGTTGACCTTGTCGATGTAGCCGGACACGCGCGGGCGCAGCTCGACGCTCTGCACGGCCTCGACGCGACCGCTGAATTCATCCCACTGGCTGACCTGCTTGAGCAGCACGGGGGCAGCTGAGACCTGCGGCGGGGGCGGCGCGCCGGCTTCTTCGGCATGGCCACCGCTGCAGGCCGCCAGGACGGCGGCAGCGAGGATCGACACGCCAGCCATCGCGATGCGATGACCGAAACGATGTGGAGTGGTATTGGGGGAAGTCATGGCATGCATCCGTACGGAGGGGTGGTACAGCTATTTGAGAATTGCTATCAGCTTTCGGCGGCGTATCCTGCGACCTCAACCAAAGTCGAGGTCAAGCAACGCCTGCGGTGTCGCGCCACAGCGGCGGTATTTCCAGGTGCAGCAGGCCGCGTGGCAGTTCGGCATCACTGCTGTCGCAACGGACGATTGCGCGGTTGTCGCGGCACCCGTCGAGCAGGGACACCACGCGGCGACCGACCAGCAGTGAACTCGGCCATTCAATACAGGCGTTGGCAGCGTTGGCCGGCGTGCAGACCGGACTGCACACTTCCAGCATCTGCGCGCGTACGCCTACGGCTTGCGCTTCCTGGTGCACCACCTGCGCGTACATGCGCAGCGCGGCGGTGGTGATCGAGGTCTCGCCATAGCCTGCCCAGGGCTTGAGCCCGGCCGGGCTGCCGATCATCACGTAGCGGCGGGCGTGCACGTTGTCCTGCAGCAGCGGCAGCAGGTGGTGCACTGCGTGCACATGCGGCATCAGGTCCGCCTGCAATGCCGCCGACAGGGCGTCACCGCCACGCTCGACCACGCGGCCACGGTTGTACGGGCCGCCCATCGCGGCAACCACCGCTGCCAGCGGGCGCGGGCGCTGCGCCACGCGTTCGGCCAGCGCACGTGCCGAACTGTCGTCGCTGAGCGAGCCCAGCATCGTCTGCAGGCCCGGCTCATCAGCGAACTGCTCGTGCAACGCCGTCAGGCGGCCGGGATCGCGGCCGACCACCAGCACGGGGCTGCCGGCCTCCAGCAATGCGCCGACCACACCCTGGCCCACGGCACCGGTGCCGCCGAGAACCAGGACCTCGGGCGTCAGAATCCCATTCACGGGACATTTCCTCCCAAATCCGGGATAGTCCCGATTCGGCGCAGTCGGTCACCCTTGTGTGAAGCAAGGTGCAAGGCACCGCCACGCTGCTGACGCATGGGCGCGGTAAACTCCCGAAAATCCTTGTTAACCAAGGAGCTGGGACGGGATTCAACGGTCATTGCCAGGTCCAGGGCGTTCTGGCCGGCAATCCGGAAGCGGGCAAGAATGTTGCGCAGGCTCATGGCGGACGGGCTCCAATTAGCGAATGGCGCCACGATAGACCTCAAACCCCTACTTGATTAGTCCTGATTAAGGGGAATAATCATCCCGTCCCCGGTCCAATCGTTCTGTCACGATTGCCCCATCCCCGACGTCCAGGATCCCTGACCATGTCCCACGATCTCAACGAGACGCTGATCTTCGTCAAAGTGGTCGAGCAAGGCAGCTTCATCGCGGCTGCCAAATCGCTCGGCCTGCCCAAGACCACGGTCAGCCGCAAAGTGCAGGAACTTGAGACGCGCCTGGGTGCGCGCCTGCTGCACCGGACCACGCGCCGCCTCGGCCTCACCGAAGCCGGCTCGATCTATCACGAGCATTGCCAGCGCATCGCGCGCGAACTTGAAGAAGCCGAAAGCGCGGTCAGCCAGCTGCAGTCTGGTCCACGCGGATGGTTGCGCTTCACCGTGCCCTATTCGATCGGCATCACCTGGATCGCACCGCTGCTGGGCCAGTTCCATGCGCAGTACCCGGAAATCCGCCTGGACATGCACATGGGCAACGAGAAGCTGGACCTGATCGCCGGTGAGGCCGATCTTGCCCTGCGCGTGGGTGCCCTGCCCGATTCCAACCTGGTGGCGCGCAAGCTCGGCAGCCTGCGCACGCAGGTATTCGCCAGCCCGGCCTACATCGAGCGCTACGGCGAACCGCTGCATCCGGAAGAGCTGCAGTTCCACCGCATCCTGGCCATGCGCAAGCCGTACCACACCGGCAATTCGCCACGCTTTACCTGGCAGCTGGGCGAGAACGGTGGCGAGCTGCGCGACTTCCCGGTGACGCCGCTGATGACGGCCAACGACATGTCTGCGCTGAATGGCGCGCTGGTGTGTGGCGAAGGTCTGCTGCTGACCGGCGACGTGATGGCCAAGCCGTTCGTCGAGTCGGGCATGGTGCGCCGGGTTCTGGCCGGCTGGACCGGCCCGGAAGTGGATTTCAACGCGGTGTTCGCCGGTGGCCGGCTGGTCTCGCCGAAGGTGCGCGCGTTCGTCGATTTCCTGGTAGAGAAGCTCAACTTCGACGCCAACTACATGCTGGCGCAGTGCCCCGGTGCGAAGCTGGCGCGGCAGCAGCAGGAACAGGAAGAAGCGGCGCTGGCGAGCAGCGGCAAGCGGATCCTGGAAAAGGTGGCTGCTTCGGCGGCGTAAGCTGCAGCGATGCCGCCTGTACCCTGCTGCTGGATCGCCTCTGGTAGATGCCGACCTTGGTCGGCGCGGCTTTCCACATGGGCTATCGGCGTGCCGAGCACACTCGGCACCTACAGAAAATGCCGCCTGCAAGGGCGGCATTTTCGTTCCGGCTGCGCCGGAACAGCAATAACGCTGCGCGTTATTGCTTGAGAGGAATCACGCGGATCTCGACGCGGCGGTTCTTGGCACGGCCGGCATCGGTGCTGTTGTCAGCGATCGGGTAGGCCTTGCCCGCGCCCAAGGTTTCGATGCGCACGCTCTGCACGCCCTGGCCGATCAGGTACTGCGCAACCGAATCAGCACGCTCCTTGGACAGGCGGTTGTTGACCGCGTCGCTGCCGATGCTGTCGGTGTGGCCGACCACTTCGATCATGGTCTGGTTGTAGTCACGCAGGGTGCCGGCAACGCCATTGAGCGAGCCGTAGAACTGCGGCTTCAGTGCCGACTTGCCGAAGTCGAAGGTGATGCCGTCGGGCAGGTTCAGCATGATGTTGTCGCCCTGGCGCTCGACGTCGATGCCGGTGTTGGCGGTGCGCTCGCGCAGCGCGCGCTCCTGGCGATCCTGGTACTGGCCCACCGCGGCGCCACTGAGTGCGCCGATGCCCGCGCCGATCAGCGCATGCTGGCGACGCTCGGTCGCGCTGTCGCCGGACAGCAGGCCCGCGGCCACGCCGATGGCGGTACCGATCAGGGCATTGCGGCCGGTGCGGTTCTGCTGCTCGGTCGGGTTGCCGTACGGATCACTCTGCACATAGGAGCCGCCGGTGGCGCAGGCCGACAGGACGGCCGCACTCATCAGGGCCAGTGCGACGTTGCGGGTGGTGTTGCGGATCATGATGTTCTCCTTGGTTTCCGGTCGGGCCGGCGGCTTGCGGGCGGCAACGAGGATAAACAGCCGGACGCGATGTCGGGATGATGATCACGCCGGTCGACAGGGGCGTGTTCAGCTAGCTGTCTGGACCGCTCAGCCAGCGCTTTACCCCGCCGCCGACTGACGGTAGGCGGCCAGAGCGGCATCCCGGCCAGCGGCGAGGTCCACCAGCGGCGTGCGTGGGTAGCCCGGCGCGCGTTCGGCCAGCAGGTGCGGATGCTGCCATGGAGCGAACCGCGCTTTCACCGGCAGCGCCGCCAGCTCAGGCACCCAGCGGCTGATGTAGCGCGCCTGCGGATCGAACTTCTCGGCCTGTGTGACGGGATTGAACACGCGGAAATACGGAGCCGCGTCTGCACCGGTGCCGGCCACCCACTGCCAGCCCATCGTGTTGTTGGCCAGGTCGGCATCCACCAGCGTGTCCCAGAACCAGCGCGCACCGTGCAGCCAATGCGCGCGCAGGTGTTTGCACAGGTAGCTGGCAACGATCATCCGCACCCGGTTGTGCATGTAGCCGGTATGCCAGAGCTCGCGCAGGCCAGCATCGACGATGGGGACGCCGGTATTGCCGCGCTGCCAGTCGTGCAGCTGGGCGGCACTGGGGCTGGCCCACGGGAAGCGATCGAAGCGTGGATTGAGGTTGTCGGTGGGCGTCTTCGGGAAGTGGTGCAGCAGGTGATGGGCAAAGTCACGCCAGCCAAGCTGGCGCAGGTAGCCATCGATGTCAGCATCGGTACCGGCACTGCGCAGGCCTTCCAGCGCGTGGGCGATGCGCCACGGCGCGATTTCGCCGAAATGCAGGTGCGGCGACAGCCGCGAGGTACCGATCCGGTCCGGCAGGTCGCGCTGCTCGCGATAGCCGCGCAGCGCACCATCCTCGAACACGGACAACGCCTCGATCGCACCGGTCTCGCCCGGCTGCCAGTGTTCCCAGAACCCGGTATCCCAGTGAAGCGTGGGCGCCAGCTGCAGCGTATCCAGCGCGAGGCTGTCGACCGTATGCGCCGGCAGCGTCTCCGGTGCGGCCCGCAAGGCGGGCAAACGCCAGTGGCTGAGTACGTTGCGCCAGTACGGAGTGAATACCTTGTACGGCTGCCCCTGCTGGGTGGCGATGTCCCAGGGCTCGAACAGCAGGCTGCCGTTGCAGCTCTGCGCATCGATGCCCTGCTCGCGCAACGTGCGTTTGATGGCGGCATCGCGCGATTGCGTGGCCGGTTCGTACTTGCGGTTCCAGTACACCGCTTCAGCGCCGGTCTGCTGCACCAGCTCCAGCAGGGTCGGCAGGCTGTCACCGGCACGCAGCACCAGCGATGAACCCCGTGCACGCAGGTCGGCATCCAGTGCCGCCAGCGAACGATGGCGCCACGCATTGGAGGCCGCGCCCGGCGCCCACTCGCCCTCTTCGTGCGGCGCGTGGATGTACACCGGCACCACAGCGTGGCCCGCTTCCAGCGCCGCCTGCAGCGCCGGATTGTCCTGCAACCGCAGGTCCCGACGGAACCATACCAACGCTACCGACACGTGCACTGCCTCTCAGTTGCTGGGCGGCCATGATAGCCAGTGACGGTGAAGGCGATGCGTGCGACCGGCTCTGCTAGGCTGCGCGCTCTTCCGCTTCCGCCCGGCCCTCGTCATGGATGATCTACGCGCCACGTTTGCCCGATTCGGCCCCCTGCAACTGCAATCCGCCGACGCGTGGCAGGGGCCGTTCCCGCTGCCGGACGTGCTGGCCGGATTCTACGCACGCGTCGGCCCGTTCGGCGAGGTATTCAATCCTGCAAAAGGCCCCTGCGGCATCACCATTCCAGGCCTTGAGGTGTGGATACCGCCCTTGCAGCGCCTGTGGGCCTACCAGGCAGGCTATCGCTGGAACGGCAACGATGGCGAACCGATCAGCGATTGGCCGGCGCAGTGGCTGGTGATCGCCGACCGTGGCGCCGATCCCCTCATCCTCGACATCGACGACGGCCGCGTACTGTTCGCCCGTCATGGTGCGGGCCACTGGGACGCCGGCGGGTTCGCCGCCGACGTGCCGACCCTGATGGCCGCGTTGGCTGCGGCCGGCAGCGTTTACCTCGATGCCGATGAGGATCTGTACAGCGATGACGATGATGGCGGGATCCGTCCGGTTCATCGCGAAGCGGCGCTGCGCGCTGTCGCTGTGGTGCTGGGCAGCACGGATGAAGCAGAACTGTTCCTGGACGCGATGCAGTAGAGCCACGCCATGCGCGGATGGTGCACGGAAAGGTTCAATCCACGCGTGGCATGGATCCACTTCTGGACTGCTGCATCGCTTCGCTGATCACCCGTCCGTCGTTCTTTCCTGCGGCACCTGCTCCGGCTGAGCGGCCAGGAACGGGTGCAGTACGGTATCGGCAGCAGCCACCGCGCCCACCACCAGCAGCAGGGCAACGGCAATGGCGGCCATCGGAACGAGGCGCGGGCGCGTGCTCATCGGTCGTTCCTCACTCCCAGCACCGGTCGGTGCGGCCCTTGGCGGTCTGGGCACGCGCGCAGTCACGCGGCGTGATCCGTCCCTCTCGCTGCTCCACCCGTTGCTTGCCGCCATTGTCATCGCGCTTCAGCTCGAAGGCGTCGTACAGGCGCCCGGTCACCGTGCGGGCCTCGTAGCGAAGGCGCTGCGGATCGATGCGCAACACCTGGAACAGCTGGGTGTCTTCGCCCACGGGGTCCATCGTCCTGCGTGCCTCGTCCGACAGGCGGTACTGCTTCGGTCCAGCCACTGTCACAACGTACTGCGGTGTTGCCGCCTGCCCTTCGCCGCGACGGCCGTAGGTATGGTCATGCCCCTGCAGTACCAGATCCACCTTGTGACGGCGCACCACCGGCAGCAGCACCTTGCGCAGGGCAGCATTCTCGCGGCCCTCGCGCGGCGAATAGAACGGCTGGTGCAGCAGCACGATCGTCCACGGCTGCCGGTTACCGGCCAGCACCTTGTCCAACCACTGTGCCTGCGCCTTGGCGGTACCGAGATCCAGCGCCGAGGTGCCATCGACCACAGCCACGCGCACGCCCTGTGCATCGAACCAGTAGCTGGTACCCGCCGCCGCGCTGACACCGTTGCCCGGCAGGGCGAAGGTCACCGGCCAATGGCGGCCCAGCACGCGGCGCTCCTGTGGCGTGTCCTCGAATTCCTCGAAGTACTCGTGGTTGCCGATCGCCGGCGCCACCAGCGTCTCCTGTGCCAGCCAGCTGGTGGCGGCAAACCATTCGCCCCATTCGCTGTCGTCCATGTTGTCGCCACCGCTGACCAGGTCGCCGGCAAACAGACTGATCCGCGCATCCGGCGCGGCCTTCTGTGCAGCCCGCACCACGCGGCTTACATGGCTGACGTTCTTGTTCTGGGTATCGCCGAAATACAGCAGGGTCAGCGGCTGGTCGGCAGCGGCAAGCGTACGCAGCTGGTTCCACGCGCTCCAGCTGCCATTGCCCTGTACGCGGTAGACATACAGGGTGTCCGGCTGCAAACCATCGATGTCGGCGCGATGATGATGCGACAGGCCGTTCTCGGTCTGCAGCACCTGGGTCTTCGCGCGCACCTGGACGATGCCCTCGATGGCCGGCGAATCGTCGGCCCGTGCGATTTCCAGCAGCGGCGACTGCACGCTGCCATCGGTGCGCCAGGCCACTGCGAAGCCGTGGCTGGGGTCGACCGATGGAGAGGCAACGATGCGGTCCGGCACCGGCGTGGCCGCGTAGTAGCGGCTGCCCGACGGCACCTGCGTATTGGGCTCGGCCGCAGCCATCGCCATCGATGGCAATGCCAGCAGCAGCCCGATCGCAAGCAAGCGCACCAAACGCGCGCTCACGAGCCACACTCCAGCGGCAGGGCCAACTGCTTGGC
Source organism: Stenotrophomonas sp. FW305-C-20-S1 (assembly GCF_058783335.1). Lineage (NCBI taxonomy): Bacteria > Pseudomonadati > Pseudomonadota > Gammaproteobacteria > Lysobacterales > Lysobacteraceae > Stenotrophomonas > Stenotrophomonas sp. FW305-C-20-S1. The sequence goes on from NZ_JBYTEK010000002.1 coordinate 128,571, forward strand.
GATGCTCTCCCAGTCGAAGGCCACCACACCCTGGTCATCGTGCACCGCATACAGGGCACCGTGCGGGAAGCGTGGCGTCGGCTGCTGCATCATCCAGATGCCATCGGTGTTGGCCACGGTATTGCCCTGGAACGCACCCACCGGCTTCAGCGTATGGCGGTCGAACAGATGGAACACGCTGCGCTGCTTGCCCTGCTCGGTGGTGATCCACCAGCCGTCCTTGCCGCAGGTGCGCAGCATCACGCCTTCGGCCTGCGCCTTGAACACGTCGCGACCGAAGGTGGTGCCGGTGAAGCGCCCCGCGAGGGTGTAGACCTTGAATTCGCTGGCGTAGCTTTCGTCCTCTTCGGCGATCAGCAGGCGATCATTGGCCGGATCTCCCCAGATCGATTCAACCACACGCAACGCGCCGGCTTCGCTGGTATCACCGATGCTGGCCGACAGTGTTGCCTGCACCTTCGTGCCATCGCGGGACACGTGGTACTGGCGCACGCGCTTGTCCAGCTCAGCCAGCGGCGGCAGGATGTCCTTGCCCTGTGCGTCCTCGCCGTTGTCCCAGGAGTCGGTGACGTAGACGCTGTAGCCATCGGCACGGCGGTCCACCCACAGGCCGTAGGGCTTGCGCAGGTCGTCGGCACCGAAGGTGGCCAACGGAGTGAAGTCCGGCAGCGAAAGCACCTGCACACGGTGGTTGTCGCGCTCGACGATCCACAGCAGGTCATCGATCACCGCGATGCCGTTGGGACGATCGAACTGGCCCAGGCCGGTGCCGGTGCTGCCGACGTCGCGCAGGTGCTGGCCGTTGCTGCCGTCGTAGACCACCAGCTTGTCGGTGGCCTTGGCCGTGGCGATCAGCCAGGTCTTGCCATCCGGCGCCTGCCAGGACGCGGGCGAATCGATGTTGTCGGCCGGGGTCATCGGGGTCAGGAAGGCCTCGGCGATGGTCGCCACGTTGCGCTCGACCGGTGCCACAGCGCCGGTCGCTGCAGCCGCTGCCGGCGCCTTGTCCGCGGCCGGCGTGCAGCCGGCGGCAAGAACGGCTGCCAGCGAGGCCGCCATCAGGGTCATGCAACGCGCCATCACAGCGCCACCTTCAGGCCCACGGCGTAGGTGCGGCCATACTCTTCCATCTGCAGGGTGCGCGAGCGCGTGCCCTGGTACAGCTCCAACGGCTTGTCCAGCAGGTTCTGCGCTTCAAAGTACACGCTTACGTTCGCGTTGAACTTGTAGTCCAGCGAGAAGTCCAGCTGGGTGTTGGGCGCGACGTAGATGTCGAACGCACGGCCCTTGCCGATGCTGTCCAGGTACTCGCTGCGGTACACCGCCGCCAGACGGGTGCTCAGGCCGTACTTTTCATAGCCGATGTGGGCGCTGTACACGTGCTTGGAGGCACGCGGCAGGGTGAAATCCTCACCGGCGCGAGCCTCGATGCCAGCGTCGAATCCGGTATCCAGCCAGGTGCCGCTGGCGCCCACCAGCAGGCCGTCCAGGCCGGCGGGCAGGAAGGCCAGCTGCTGCTGCCAGTTCAGCTCCGCACCACGCACGGTGGCTTTGCGGCCATTGATCGGCTGGGTCACGTCGAAACCACCGTAGGCCGGATCATTGGTGCGCACCGTCTCGACGATATAGCCGTCGATGGACTTGTGGAACAGACCGAGCGAAACGATGCCGGTGCTGCCGAGGTACTTCTCCACCGACAGGTCGATGTTCCTCGACTCGTACGGGTCCAGCTCAGGATTGCCCAGGCGCACTTCCTCGTCGCCGCGGCTGTAGCCGACGCGCGGCGAGATATCGCCGAAGGACGGGCGCGAAACGGTCTTGTTGGCCGACGCGCGCAGCACCCAGTCATCGGCCGCGTCATAGCGCAGGTGCAGGCCCGGCAGTACGTTGGTATAGCTGCTGTTGGCCACGCGCGGGGTTACGGTGTAGCTGCGGCCGTTGGCCGCCACATCGACCTGGTTGCCTTCGGCCCTGAAGCGCGTGTTCTCCACACGCACACCACCGATGATGCGCAGCGCACCGACATCCCAGGTCCCCATGGCGTAGCTGGCGAAGATGTCTTCACTGGCGGTGTAGTCCTCTTCCAGCGAGGTCATCGCGTTGGCGCCGACATCCTGCGGGCGAGCACTGAACTGGCCACGGTTGGCCGCCCAGTACGCGCGCATCGCGTCCGAATCCATGCCGTCACCCAGGGTGCCGTGGCGGTGATCCGGGGAGCCGGTGGTCCAGCTGGACAGGGCAACCTTCGGGCCGACGCGCAGTTCGCTTTCGTCGACGTTGACGTCGCGGTCGCGCCAGCGCCCCAGCAGGCCGAACTTGATGCTGCTGCTGTCGCCGTCGAAGCGGACGTTGACCTGTGCGCTGTGCTCCTTGTCGTTCACTTGCTTGGGTGAAATCACGAAGCGGTCGAACGCGTAGTTCGCGTTGTCCAGCCACTGCGGATTGTCGAAGCTGTAGCTGGGCATTCGACTGCTCTGGTCCAGCGTACCGTTGAAGGCCTTGCCGTTGAGCTTGAAGCGCGCCTCCATTTCATCGTTCACCCGCTCTTCGGTGCGGGTGAAACCCACCTTGTAATCGACCACGGCGTTGGTCAGCGTGTTCTCGCCGCCCAGGCTGGCCGCAAAGGTGTTCTCTTCCTTGGTGCGGTAGCGCATGCGCTTGTCGATGGAATCCTTCGGCATGCCGTCCAACCGGTACTGGTCGGTACCGGTCTTCACCATCTTCGCGTCATCGAAGTTGAAGATCACCCGCTGGCGGGTTTCGGCATCATCGAACTGGCTGTACAGCGCACGCAGGTAGTACTTGCTGTCCTCGTTCGGGCGCCAGTCCAGGTTGAGGTTGGCGCCGATGCGCTTGCGCTCGATTTCGTATTTGCGGTGCTGCAGGTTGATCGCGGTGACGTCGCCCGGTGCGGCATCGTCTTCGCCGTCGTACTCCACTTCGGTGTTGTCCGATTCGAACGTGCGCTTCTGGTAGTTCACGCCCAGCGCGACGCCGAAGGTGTCGTTGAACACTTCGCTGTAGTTGAAGGCCGCCTTCGGGCTGGTTTCGCCGGACAGCTGCTGGTGGCTGGCTTCAATCTTGCCACGCAGGCTGCGGCCGTCACGATCGAAGGCCGAGGCCGATTCAACCAGGATCGCGCCGCCGATGGCGTCGCCCGGCATGTCCGGGGTCGGCGACTTGACCACGCGCAGGCGCTCGGTCGAATCGGACGGAATCACATCCAGCGGCGCCGCGCGGCTGGAATCTTCCGGGGTGCCGATGGCGATGCCGTCGACGCTGACGCTGTTGAGGTTGGCATCCAGGCCACGCACCACCACGAACCGGCCTTCCCCCTGGTCGCGGGTCACGCTGATGCCCGGCAGGCGCTGCAGCGACTCGGCCACGTTCTTGTCCGGGTACTGGCCCAGCGCGTCGGAGGACACGGCGTCTTCGATGGCATCGCTGCTGCGCTTCAGGTCGACGGCGCGTACCTGCGATTCCAGCTGCGCACGCACTTCTATGCGGTCCAGATCGGTCGCTGCGGCGGCCCCCCCTGCCACGGCAGCGGCAGCGTTTTCGGCCGCCAGCACCGACGGGCTGGCCGTCACCAGCAGCGAGAGGCTGATTGCCAGGCCCAACGTGTTCTTCTTCTGCACAGCTATCCCCAACGGTGTAAAGATTGGGTCAGCACGGTATGTCCGGCAGGTTGCATGGGCATGACACCGGTGGAGCCTGGCCTGCCGGACCCGGCTCGGCACCACCGCGCATTCCGCTTAAAATGGGGGCCTCCCCTTCTGCCAGACCCTCCCATGAAGATCGTCGAAGTGCGCCACCCGCTGGTGCAGCACAAGATCGGCCTGATGCGCAACGCCGCGCTCAGCACCAAGGATTTCCGCGAACTGGCCAACGAACTGGGCACGCTGCTGGCCTACGAGGCCACCGCCGACCTGGAAACCGAGCCGCACACCCTGCCGGGCTGGTCCGGCCCGGTCACCGTGCAACGCATCGCCGGCGCCAAGATCACCGTGGTGCCGATCCTGCGCGCCGGCCTGGGCATGCTCAGCGGCGTGCTGTCGCTGATCCCGGCCGCCCGTGTCAGCGTAGTCGGCCTGCAGCGCGATGAGGAAACCCTGCAGCCGGTGCCCTACTTCGAGCGCCTGACCGGCCGCCTGGAAGAGCGCGACGCGCTGATCCTCGACCCGATGCTGGCCACCGGCGGCACCCTGATCGCCACCATCGACATGCTCAAGCGCGCCGGCGCACGCCGGATCAAGGGCATCTTCCTGGTTGCCGCACCTGAGGGCATCGAAGCGGTGAAGGCCGTGCACCCGGACGTGGAGATCTACACCGCCGCGATCGATGCGCAGCTCAACGACAAGGGCTACATCCTGCCGGGCCTGGGTGATGCCGGCGACCGCATCTTCGGTACCCGCGTGGGCTGAGATCGACCGGGTCGGAGCGCTTTCGAAAGGAAGTGCTCCACCTGCTCCAGGCACCTTCACGCCGGCTTTGCGGCAACGGGCGAATGCTCCGCGCACCCGCCCTGCCCTGGAGCCACCATGAAAGCCTCTTTGCTGCTCGCCGCCGCCCTGCTGGTCGGCCTCCCGATTGCCGCCAACGCAGCCACCCCACAGCAACAGCGCATGGCCGACTGTTCGGCAAAGAACAAAGGGCTGAAAGGCGACGCCTACAAGTCCGCGCAGAGCGCATGCCTGAGTTCGCACGCAGCCGCACCGGCAACCCCTGCCACGCCGCAGGAGCGCATGAAGAAGTGCAACGCAGACGCCGCCACCCAAAAGCTCGCCGGCGACGCCCGCAAGACCTTCATGAGCAGCTGCCTCAAGGCATCGTAAAAACAGCGAAGAAAGGCCCCATCCACGCATGGCGTGGATCTACTGACCGTCACTTGGAACCTGTCCGTCGAATGGGGTCAGAGCCCGTTGCCCAGAAACGGGATCCGACCCCGAAAGATCCAACGGGTGTCCCATCCGTCACCGGAAATCTGTCGAAGGCGGGGCGGTGTCGGATTGCGGGGTGTCAGCCGCATGGATGCGGCTGCCAAGCCTACAAGGACGTACTTGCGGCGTCCCCGCCATCCGACACCGCCCCGCCAACCCACGGATAGCCCGCTGTTGCTGTTGCTGTTGCCGTTGATTCGGCAGGTGCAGGGCGCAGCCCTGCCGGCAAACCTCACCCCAGCGCGCGCGCCTTCAGTTCGCCCTGCTCATGCAGCGTCACGAAACGTCCCTTCTCATCCCGCCCGACCTGCGCCAGCGCCACCTGCGGGTCATGGGTGAAGAACAGATGCACGTTGCGCGCCAGCTTGTCTTCCAGGAACTGCCGCTTCTCGTCGATCAGCAGCTCGGCGTTGCGGTCGTACCCCATGGTGATCGGCACGTGCACCCACGAGCGACCCGGAATCAGATCGGCGCAGAACACCACGCCGCCGTGCGCCCCCTCGCCTGCGCGTGCCTGCCCGACGATCTCGGCCAGCATCAGCCCCGGCGTGTGCCCGTCGCTGTAGCTGAAACGCACGCTGTGGCCCAGCACCTTCGAATACTCGCCGTCCACCACTTCCAGGCGGCCACTGGCCTGCAGCAGGCCCGGCAGTTCTGGAATGAAGCTGGCGCGATCGCGCGGGTGCGGCTGCAGCGCGCGCTGCCAGTGCTGCGCCCCGACCACGTACGTCGCATTGGGGAACAGCAGTTCCGGTTCACGGCCTTCGTGCCACGCGGCCAACAGGCCGCCGGCGTGGTCGAAGTGCAGATGGCTGAGCACCACCACGTCGATGTCTTCGTGCTCGAAGCCGGCTTCGCGCAGCGAATCGATCAGCACATGCTGGCTTTCCTGCACGCCATAGCGCTCGCGCATGCGCGGCTCGAAGAACGCACCGATGCCGGTTTCGAACAGCACCGTCTTGCCTTCCAGCGGGCTCGCCAACAACGCACGACAGGCCAGCTCGATGCGGTTGAGCTCATCCGGTGCTGCCCACTTTTCCCACAACGCGCGCGGCGCGTTGCCGAACATTGCACCGCCATCCAAGCGTTGGGTATTACCGCGGATCGACCATAGTTTCATGACGCAATTATCGGTGGCCGCTCGTTAAATAATCGCTAGTGGGAAAATGAAAAACCCCGCCGTTGCGGGCGGGGTTCTCAGGTTTGCGTCCGCCGGGCATGGCCCGGCGCTGCCGCCGGATCAGGGAGCCGGCACGACCTGGGCACTGCCGACCGGGTTGCGCGGGTCACTGCCGCCAAACAGTTTGTTGGCCTTGCGGTCCCACTCCACCGTCTGCAGGTTGCCCCACACGTGGCTGGAGCCGCGGCCGCCGGCAGCGACCTCGCCTGGCAGGTCGATCTTGTGGCCCATCGCCTGCAGCTGCTTGATGGTGCCAGCGTCGAAAGCATTGCTTTCCGCTTCGATCAGGTCCGGCAGCCACTGGTGGTGGTAGCGCGGCAGCGCGGCGACCTGCTGCGCATCCAGGCCAGCGTCGTAGCCCAGGATACCCAGCAGCACCATGGTGATGATGCGGCTGCCACCGGGCGTGCCCAGCACGATCACCTTGTCGTCGTTTTCCATGAAGGTGGGCGTCATCGAGCTGAGCATGCGCTTGCCCGGCTTCGGCGCGTTGGCCGCGTAGCCCATCACGCCAAAGGCATTGGGCGTTCCCGGCTTCAGCGCGAAGTCGTCCATCTCGTTGTTCAGCAGCACGCCGGTGCCCTTCGGAATCAGGCCCGAGCCGTACAGCAGGTTGACGGTCTGGGTGGCACCGACACGGTTGCCATCACGGTCGATGATCGAGAAATGGGTGGTCTCGTCATCCTCCAGCGGCGTCGGGTTGCCCGACAGCAGGTCGCTGGGGGTCGCCTTTTCCGGGTGGATGGTTGCGCGCAGGCCCTGCGCGTAATCCTTGCTGGCCAGCACCTTCTGCGGGATCTGCACGAAATCCGGATCGCCGAGGAAGAAGGTGCGGTCACGGTAGGCACGACGCATCGACTCGACCACCAGATGGGTGCGGTGCGCGGCATCCATCTGCTTGATGTCCCAGCCTTCCAGGATCTGCAGCATGCTGGCCAGGGCGATGCCACCGGAGGACGGCGGCGGTGCGGTGGTGATCTTCCAGCCGTTGTAGTTGAAGACGATCGGCGCACGCTGCTTGACGCGGTAGCCGGCCAGCTCTTCGGCGGTCCACTTGCCGCCCGCCTGCTTCACGCCGGCCAGCAGCAGCTTGCCGGTCTGGCCCTTGTAGAAGCCGTCGAAGCCACCGGCCGCCAGGCGCTCCAGGGTCTGCGCCAGTTCCGGCTGCTTGAACAGGTCACCGGTGGCGATCGGCTTGCCATTGCGCAGGTAGACCTCGCGCGTACCGGGATAACGCTCCATCACTTCACGGCGCGAGGCATAGCCCTTGGCCATGCGGTCGTACACCGGGAAGCCTTCACGCGCGATGCGGATCGCCGGCTGCAACGATGCCGCCAGCGGCAGCTTGCCGTGCTTGGCCGACAGTTCGACCAGCGCCGCCGGCAGGCCCGGAATGCCGGCCGACCACGGGCCGTTGACCGAGCGGTCGCGGTCCAGGTCACCCTTCTTGTCGAGGAAGGCCTGCGGCGTGGCCGCGGCCGGCGCGGTCTCGCGCGCGTCCAGCATCACGTCCTTGCCGGTAGCCGCATCATGCAGCAGGAAGAAGCCGCCGCCACCAAGACCGGAGCTGATCGGCTCGACCACTGCCAAGGTGGAGGACACCGCCACCGCCGCGTCGAAGGCGTTGCCGCCCTGGGCCAGGATGTCGACACCGGCCTGGGTGGCCAGGGCGTGACCGCTGGCGATGGCCGCGCCATCGGGGCGCTCGGCACGGACCGGGGCATCAGCCCAGGCGACGGAACTCAGCAGCAGGCCGAGCAGCAACAGGGGGCGGGCGAACGACTTCATTCGGATGGGGGCTCCGCATAGAGTTCGGGATGATCGTGCTGCAGTTGGCGCAACTTGGCCAGCAGCTCGATTTCGGTTTCGACGATGTCCGGATCGGGGTCGATGCATTCGACCGGGCAGACGACCACGCACTGCGGTTCGTCGAAATGGCCCACGCACTCGGTACAGCGGGCGGGGTCGATCACGTAGATGGTTTCACCCATCGTGATGGCCTGGTTCGGGCAGGCCGGCTCGCATACGTCGCAGTTGACGCAGAGCTCATTGATTTTCAGCGACATGGCGATACTCCACGCCCGCGCCTTGGGACAAGGACCGGCCTGCGCGGGCGCGCGGGCCGGTCAGGTCATCAGCGGCGCCCATCGCAGGGCGCCGCCCGGGCCGTGCCGAAGCACGACCGCCTCGGCTCGGTCTTACTTGGCTTCGACGAAAATGTACTCGGCACCGGTCGGCTGGACCACGGCCTGCACGCGGGCGTTGTCGGCAGACTGGCCGATGAAGACGACGCGCACGCCCTTCATCGAATCCGGCGAGACATCCTTGAACACGGTCTGGATCATGTCAGCCATCTTGCCCGAGGCCGACGAACCGAAGGCCAGCATGTTGCCCGGCTGCACGCCACGGGCCACGGCCTGGGTCGCGCTTTCGGTCTGGCGCTCGTACTTGGCCTGGAAGTCCGGATCCGATTCCGGCGACAGGTAGTACAGGAACGGGCTGTTGGTGATGTTGCCCATGTTCTGGATGGCCACTTCCTGCAGGTACTTCTTCCAGCCTGCGTCGTCTTCCTTGGCCGGCGCGACCAGCGCCTGCTTGGCTTCGTCGACCGGAGCGGCTTCTTCCTTCTTGCAGGCGGTGAAAGCCAGGGCAAACGAAGCGATCAGCATCGCGCGCATGGTGTTGTTCATGGGTTTCCTCCCGGAATGTTGCGTGTTGGTGTGCGTAATGGAATGCGTGGTGCTACAGGATCTACTGCTGGCCAGGGCTTACGACTGGGCCGACTTCGCTTCGCGGACCTTGCGCAGCGCCTCGAGCACGGCGGCCGGCACGAAGCCGGACACATCGCCACCCAGGCGTGCGATCTCGCGGACCAGCGAGGACGAGATGAAGCTGTGCTGTTCGGCCGGGGTCAGGAACAGGGTCTCGACCTCCGGAATCAGGTGGCGGTTCATGCTCGCCATCTGGAATTCGTACTCGAAGTCGGACACCGCGCGCAGCCCGCGCAGCAGCACACCGCCCTGCACCGAACGCACAAAATGGGCCAGCAGCGTATCGAAGCCGATGACCTCGACGTTGCTGTGGTGGCCCAGGGCGCCACGCGCCAGCTGCACGCGCTGTTCCAGCGGCAGGGCCGGTCCCTTCGAGGGGCTCTGCGCCACGCCCACCACGACCTTTTCAAACAGCGGCGCGGCCCGGCTCACCAGGTCGATATGACCATTGGTGATGGGGTCGAACGTGCCGGGATAGACGGCGATGCGGCGGTTGGCCACGGTCATGGGCGGTAGCAGATGTTCAGATGAGGTCAAAGTGTAGCAGCGGCGCGGCGGTACAGGGCAAAGCGCACCTCGCGGGTGCCGCCATCGCGGTGCAGCAGCCATTCCGGGGGCAGCACCGGCACGTGGCTGGCCGGCGATTCCAGGTACAGCCAGGCATCGGCGGCCAGGTGCCGCGGCAGCTGGGCCAGCACGTCCTGCCACAGGCCATCGGCGAACGGCGGGTCGATGAACACCAGATCCGCCTGCTGTGCCGGCGCGGCCTGCAGCCAGCGCAGCGCATCGGCCTGGGCGACCGTCACGACGTCACCCGCCTGCAGTCTGGCCACGGCCGCCGACAGGTTGCGCGCCAGCTGCGGGTCGCGCTCGACCAGGGTGGCATGCGCGGCCCCCCGCGAGACCGCCTCCAGCCCCAGCGCGCCGCTGCCGGCGAACAGGTCCAGCACGCGCGCCCCGCCCAGCTTGGGCATCAACCAGTTGAACAGGGTCTCACGCACGCGGTCGCTGCTGGGCCGCAGGCCCGGCAGGGTCGGAACCGGCAGTCGGGTATTGCGCCAGCGCCCACCGATGATGCGCACCTGGCCTTCGTTGCCACCGCGGCCGCTCACAGGCGCCCCTGGCGAGATTCATTCGAGAATTTCAGCATGAGCGGGATTGTAGTTCGGCCGGGCTGCGCCCGGCACCCGCAGAGGCCGAAGCAACGGCCGAAGCAACGTCAAAAGCTGGCTTCCTGCGGGTTGGCGGGGTGGGCCCAGTTGCGGGGGCCGCCGTAAATCCGTCCATGGAGGCTCGGTCGCGCCATCCATGGCGCTCACGCCCCCGCAACCGGACCCACCCCGCCTTCGACAGTTTCCTGCGACCTGTCAAACGGCTCTTGGGGGATTTCGATATCTGAGAGATTTCATCCACGCATGGCGTGGATCTACTGCAGATCGCGACGATCTGTCGAAGGCGGGGCACTGTGGGTTTGCGGGGTGTGAGCGGCATGGATGCCGCGACCAAGCCCCCATGGACGGGTTTACGGCGTCCCCGCAAACCCACAGTGCCCCGCCATCCCACGGAATGCCCGCTGTTGCTGTTGCTGTTGCTGTTGCTTTGGCCTCGGCGGGTGCCGGGCGCAGCCCGGCCGACCAACCCCTTGATTTCGGGACAATCACCCCTACCCCTTGGCGAGGCCGCACGCGCTTGCGCGGCACCGCACATGGAGCCCTACCCGATGACCGAGACGACCCAGACCGAAACCCTTGGCTTCCAGACCGAAGTCAAGCAGCTGCTGCAGCTGATGATCCACTCGCTGTACTCCAACAAGGAGATCTTCCTCCGCGAGCTGGTCTCCAATGCCGCCGACGCCGCCGACAAGCTGCGCTTCGAAGCCCTCACCCAGCCTGAGCTGCTGGAAGGCGACAGCGAGCTGCGCGTGCGCGTCAGCTTCGATCCGGCCGCCCACACCATCACCATCGAAGACAACGGCATCGGCATGAGCCGCGCCGATGCCATCACCCACCTCGGCACCATCGCCAAGTCCGGCACCGGCGACTTCCTGCGCCAGCTGTCCGGCGACCAGAAGAAGGACTCGCAGCTGATCGGCCAGTTCGGCGTCGGCTTCTACAGCGCCTTCATCGTCGCCGACGAAGTGGAAGTCACTTCGCGCCGCGCAGGCCTGGCCGCCAATGAAGGCGTGCGCTGGACCTCGCGTGGCGAAGGCGATTTCGATGTCGCTACCATCGACAAGGCCGAGCGCGGCACCCGCATCGTCCTGCACCTGAAGGACGGCGAGCACGACTTCGCCGATGGCTGGCGCCTGCGCAGCATCCTCAAGAAGTACTCCGACCACATCGGCCTGCCGATCCAGATGCCCAAGGAAGGCGGCGAAGAAGGCGCCGCGATCGAGTGGGAAACCGTCAACCGCGCCAGCGCGCTGTGGACCCGCCCGCGCACCGAGATCAGCGATGCGGAGTACACCGAGTTCTACAAGCACGTCGCCCACGACCACAGCGACCCGCTGGCGTGGAGCCACAACAAGGTCGAAGGCAAGCTGGAGTACACCTCGCTGCTGTACGTGCCGGGCCGCGCGCCGTTCGACCTGTACCACCGCGATGCGCCCAAGGGCCTGAAGCTGTACGTGCAGCGCGTGTTCGTGATGGATCAGGCCGAGCAGTTCCTGCCGCTGTACCTGCGTTTCATCAAGGGCGTGGTCGATTCCAACGACCTGTCGCTGAATGTCTCGCGCGAGATCCTGCAGTCCGGCCCGGTCATCGATTCGATGAAGGCCGCGCTGACCAAGCGTTCGCTGGACATGCTGGAGAAGCTGTCCAGCGACAAGCCCGAGCAGTACGCCACGTTCTGGAAGGAATTCGGCCAGGTGCTGAAGGAAGGCCCGGCCGAGGACTACAACAACCGTGAGAAGGTCGCCGGCCTGCTGCGCTTCGCTTCCACCCGTGGCGAGGCCGATGCACAGACCGTCTCGTTGGCCGACTACATCGGCCGCATGGCCGAAGGCCAGGACAAGATCTATTACCTGACCGGCGAGAGCTACAGCCAGGTGCGCAACAGCCCGCACCTGGAAGTGTTCCGCAAGAAGGGCATCGAAGTCCTGCTGCTGACCGATCGCATCGACGAGTGGCTGATGGGCTACCTGACCGATTTCGACGGCAAGGGCTTCGTCGACATCGCCCGCGGCGACCTCGACCTGGGCGCGCTGGAGAGCGAAGCGGACAAGCAGGAGCAGGAAGCCGCAGCCAAGGACAAGCAGGGCCTGGTCGAACGCCTGAAGAACGTGCTCGGCGATGACGTGGCCGAAGTGCGCGTGTCGCACCGCCTGACCGATTCGCCGGCGGTGCTGGCCATCGGCGAACAGGACCTGGGCCTGCAGATGCGCCAGATCCTGGAAGCCAGCGGCCAGAAGGTGCCCGACAGCAAGCCGGTACTGGAGATCAACCCGGGTCATCCGCTGATCGCCAAGCTGGATGCCGAAGCCGATGGCGCACGTTTCGACGACCTGGGCCGGGTGCTGTTCGACCAGGCCGCACTGGCCGCGGGCGACAGCCTGAAGGACCCGGGTGCCTACGTGGCCCGTTTGAACAAGCTGCTGCTGGAGCTGTCGGCCTGACCGATGCCGGGATCGCCCGGCCTGGTGGTGCCAACCTCGGTTGGCACCGCCATTGCCCCGGTAGATGCCAACCTTGGCTGGCGCTGCTGTTGGCCTGGTAGATGCCAACCTTGGTTGGCGCTTGAAAAGCTGCCGAGCAGGGCTTGACTGCAAAAGCGTGCCAACCAAGGTTGGCACCTACCAGAGCCGGTCGGATCAGACCCGTCCAAGAGCCGGTCGGATCAGGCACGCACCAGAGCCGGTCGGATCAAGCCCGTCCCGGAGCCGGTCGGATCAGACCCATCCCAGATGCGGTCGGATCAGGCCTGCCGATCCAGCAGCGAGCCCAGCATCTGGTCCTCGCGGCGGATCAGCGCGGCATTGGCAGCGAAGGCCACCACCTCGGCCTTGGCAGCCAACAGGTCGCCCAGCGGTGCGGTCGGATCGGTGTCGCCATGGGACGTCACGCGGGTGTCCACCCCGCCCTGCGCTGCGGCATCGCGCTGCAGTTGCAGTCGTGGCGCATCCGGGGTCGCCAGGTTGGCCACATTGTGCGCGGCCACCTGCACGCCCTGCTGGGCCGCACGCATCCCGCTGAGCGCAACACCTGTCACATCGTTCATCGGCGGTCTCCCAGGCCACCCAACGCAGCCCTCCGGACCGGTTAACGGCCGCGTAGCTGCGACCTTGAGTCCACGCCGGCCATACAGGCCCGGGTGGTAGCATATCCCTCTGATTTCAGCGCCTTTTGCCAATGCTCAGTTTTTTCCGCCGCAAGAAGCCCCAGGACGCCGCCACACCGGACGCGCCCAAGACCCAGCACTACTCGGCTGAAGAGCTGGCGGCGGCATTCCCGTCGGCCGCGCCACCCGAGCAGGCCCCGGCCGCACCGGTAGCCCCGCCGATGGTGGAAGCGCCTGTGCCAGCTGCCACGCCCGAGGTCGTTGCGCCCGCAACGTCAACCGCGCCGGCCCCGCAAGCACCACTGCAGACGGCGCAGGAAACCATCCCCGAAGCCGCGCCCGCCCGCGTGCTGGCGCCGGAGAACTTCGAAGCCGAAGCGGCCGCCGCCGCCGCGGTGCTCGCCCCGCTGGCCCCGGTCATCCCGGCGCAGGAACCAGCCGCCCCAGCCGCCGACCTGCCGGTACTGGTTGATGCCCCGGCTGCTGCGGCGGGCAAGCCCGGCTGGCGCGAGCGCCTGCGCAACAGTGCGTTCGCCCGCAGTTTCGGCGGCCTGTTCTCGCGCAACCCCAAGCTCGATGACGACCTGCTGGACGAGATCGAGACCGCGCTGCTGACCGCCGACGTTGGCGTTGCCGCCACCACCGACCTGATCGCCGACCTGCGCAAGCGCATGAAGGCGCGCGAGTTCATCGATGCCAATGCCCTGCTGGCGGCACTGCGCGCGGACCTGATCGCGATCCTGCAGCCGGTATCCAAGCCGCTGATCATCGACCGCAACGCCAAGCCCTTCGTGGTGCTGACCGTGGGCGTCAACGGCGTCGGCAAGACCACCACCATCGGCAAGCTGGCCAAGCGCTTCAAGGACGAGGGCCACAGCCTGATGTTGGCCGCTGGCGATACCTTCCGCGCCGCCGCCGTCGCCCAGTTGCAGATCTGGGGCGAGCGCAACGGCGTGGCCGTGGTCGCGCAGGGGCAGAACGCTGATGCCGCCTCGGTGGCCTACGATGCGCTGCAGGCCGGCAAGGCCCGCGGCACCTCGGTACTGATCGCCGATACCGCAGGCCGCCTGCACACCCAGTCCGGGCTGATGAACGAGCTGGGCAAGATCCGCCGCGTGCTCGGCAAGATCGACGAGAACGCGCCGCACGAAGTGCTGATGGTGATCGACGGCACCACCGGCCAGAACGCGCTTTCGCAGCTGCGCCAGTTCAATGCCGCGGTCAAGGTAACCGGCCTGGTGGTGACCAAGCTGGACGGTACCGCCAAGGGCGGCGTGGTGTTCGCGCTGGCCCGCGAGTTCGGCATTCCGATCCGTTTCGCTGGCATCGGCGAGCGCCCGGAGGACCTGCGCGTGTTCGATCCGGAAGCCTTCGTCGACGCCCTGTTGCCCGAAGCATTGGGCACTGCCTGACGCGCCCGCATCCACGCATGGCGTGGCTCTACTGCAACCCGGTAGAGCCACCCCATGGGTGACCGGCCGCTGCCGTAGTAGAGCCACCCCATGGGTGGCTGCCCCCTGGAGTACCGATGCCCCGCCAGCCGAACGCCAGCGCCACGTCCGCCCCTGAGCACGGCTTCGTTGCCCGCCTGCTGCACTGGTTCGACGACCACGGCCGCCACGACCTGCCCTGGCAGCATCCGCGCAGCCCGTACCGGGTGTGGTTGTCGGAGATCATGCTGCAGCAGACCCAGGTGGCCACGGTCATTCCGTACTTCCACCGTTTCCTGCAGCACTTCCCCACCCTGCCCGACCTTGCCGCCGCCAGCAACGACGCGGTAATGGCGCAGTGGGCCGGCTTGGGCTACTACGCACGTGCACGCAATCTGCACGCCGCCGCCAAGCGCTGCGTCGCCGAGCACGGCGGCGATCTGCCGCGTGATTTCGATGCCCTGCACGACCTGCCCGGCATCGGCCGCAGCACCGCTGGCGCGATCCTCAGCCAGGCCTGGAACGACCCGTTCGCGATCCTCGATGGCAACGTCAAGCGCGTGCTCAGCCGCTACCACGGCGTCGAGGGCTTCCCTGGCCTACCCGCCATCGAGAAGCATCTGTGGGCCATCGCCGAAGCGCAGGTCGCCCAGGTGCCGGCTGGACGCATGGCCGACTACACCCAGGCGCAGATGGACCTCGGTGCCACGGTCTGCAGCCGGTCCAGACCGGCCTGCGTGATCTGTCCGCTGCAGGCCGATTGCGTGGCACGTCGCGAAGGCCGCACCGCCGAGCTGCCAACCGCAAAGCCAAGCAAGACGCTGCCCGAACGCGAGGCGGTGGCTTTGCTGCTGCGCGACAAGCAGCAGCGCGTACTGCTGCAGAAGCGGCCGGACACCGGCATCTGGGCACAGTTGTGGACGCTTCCGCAGGCCGAAGCGGGCAGCGAGCTGCAGGACTGGTTCGACGTCCACGTCGATGGTTCGCTGGAAGATGCCGAGGAACTGCCAGTGCTGCAGCACACCTTCAGCCACTACAAACTGCACCTGCAGGTATTGTCACGGCAGGTGCGCGGCCTGCGCGTGGAAGAACCCACGCTGCGCTGGGTTGGCGCCGCCGAACTGCCTGCACTGGGCTTGCCTGCCCCCATCCGCAAACTGCTTGAGGGCGCGCCCATCAAGAGCCCGAAGCGAACTTCCGCAAAATCCCGCAACCACGAGTGAGTGCCATGCCCCGAACCGTCTTCTGCCAGTACGAACAACGCGATGCCGAGGGCCTGGACTTCGTGCCTTACCCGGGCGAACTGGGCCAGCGTGTGTTCAACCACATCGGCAAGCCGGCGTGGACCGCATGGCTGGCACACCAGACCATGCTGATCAACGAGAACCGCCTTTCCCCGCGAAAGCCGGAGCATCGCGCCTTCCTGGAGACGGAGCTGGTGAAGTTCCTGTTCGAGAAGGACGCGGAGAAGCCCGCCGGGTTCACCCCGGAAGCCTGACCTGCCGGTAGCGCCGGGCCATGCCCGGCGTCCAGCCATCCGCCGGGCATGGCCGGGCGCTACCGCCCTACTTCGCGGATTCCTCGCGCTCCTGCACC
The DNA here is from genome assembly GCF_058783335.1 of Stenotrophomonas sp. FW305-C-20-S1. Taxonomy (NCBI): domain Bacteria; kingdom Pseudomonadati; phylum Pseudomonadota; class Gammaproteobacteria; order Lysobacterales; family Lysobacteraceae; genus Stenotrophomonas; species Stenotrophomonas sp. FW305-C-20-S1. The sequence continues at coordinate 144,763 of NZ_JBYTEK010000002.1, forward strand.
TGCGCCTGGCGCAGCTCCTGCTCGGAGGCGCGTAGCGCCTTCACGTCGAGCTTGCGTATGGTCTTGATGAAGCACGGCATGCGCGGGCCAGCGGTCGGGTCACGTACCAGCACCTTGTCGAACGGCGCCGAGACGCGGTTCATCCGGCTGGTCAGGCCGATGGCGGTCGCATACGACAGATCCTGGCAGGGACCATTCAATTCCAGCAGGTAGGCCTCGCTCGGACGCGTCCAGACCGCCAGCGCACTGTCGCCCAGCTCGGTCCAGCCATTGAGGCTGCCGAAGAACTGCATGTCCTTCTGCGGTGCGCCGGCGTGGGCACGATACAGCTCCAGCTTCTCGGCACTGCCCAGGCGGCCGGTGGTGGCACAGCCAGCCAGAGCCAGGCACAGCCCGGCGATCAACAGTGGTGTCTTCATGGCCATCTCCACGGGGGAACTGTGCCGATCATGCACCCGCCGGGGTGGTGCCGGCGCAACGGCCGGCAGCCTGGTTCAGGCCCTGCATCGAATCCGGTAGTCGCCAACCTTGGTTGGCGCTTGGCCAGCCGCTCAGACGTCGGCGTGGGCCAGCGCGTGCAGGCGCCCTTCGCGCAGCTCCAGCACCCGGTCCAGACGCCGTGCCAGCGAGCGGTCATGGGTCACCAGCACCAGGCTGGTATGCCGCGCACGGTTGAGCTCCAGCATCAGCTCGAACACGGTCGCAGCGGTGCGGTCATCCAGGTTGCCGGTCGGCTCGTCGCCCAGCACGCAGGCCGGGTGATTGACCAACGCGCGCGCCACCGCAGCACGCTGGCGTTCGCCACCGGACAGTTCGCCGGGCTTGTGGTCCAGGCGATGGCCGAGGCCGACCGATTCCAGCAGCGCAGTCGCACGCGCGCTGGCCTCGGCCACCGCGGTACCGGCCAGCATCACCGGCATCATCACGTTTTCCAGCGCGGTGAATTCCGGCAGCAGGTGGTGGAACTGATAGACGAAACCCAGCGCCTGGTTGCGCAGCAGGCCGCGCGAGGTGTCCGACAGCGCCGACATGCGCTGGCCGGTGACATAGACCTCGCCAGCGGTGGGCGTATCCAGCCCGCCCAGCAGGTGCAGCAGCGTGCTCTTGCCGGCACCGGAGGCACCGATGATCGCAACCGTCTCACCTGCAGTCACCGTCAGGTCCAGCCCGTCGAACACCGGTGTCTGCATGCGCCCTTCGGCGTAGGTCTTGCCCAGACCTTCGGCACGGATCACTTCATCGCCGCGGTTGAAGACCTTATTCATAGCGCAGGGCCTCCGCCGGCTGGGTGCGTGCTGCCCGCCAGGCGGGATACAGAGTGGCCAGGAAGCTCATCAGCAGCGCGACCAGGGTGATCACCACGATGTCGCTGGTCTGCATGTCGGTCGGCAGGCCGGTGATGTAGTACACATCCTCCGGCAGCAGCTTGACGTTGAACACCGACTCGATGGCGCCGAGGATGCGTTCCAGGTTCAGGGTCAGGGTGATGCCGCCGATCAGGCCGGCAAGGGTGCCGAAGATGCCGATCAGCGAGCCCTGCACCATGAACACCTGCATCACCCCGCCAGGGGTCAGGCCGAGGGTGCGCAGGATCGCGATGTCGGCCTGCTTGTCGGTCACCAGCATCACCTGCGAGGACACCAGGTTGAACGCGCCCATGGCGATGATCAGCGAGAGCAGGATGCCCATCACCACTTTTTCCATGCGCAGCGAGTGGTACAGATTGGCGTTCTGCTGGGTCCAGTCGCTGACCCGATAGGCACCGCCGAGGTTCTGCGCCAGGTCCACGCCCACCTCCAGCGAGCGGTCCATATCATGCAGTTTCAGGCGCACGCCGGTGGCGCCATCGGAACGCAGTACGCGCTCCAGGTCTTTCATGTTGGCAAAACCCACACCGCGATCGACCTCGTTGTAACCGGCCTCGAAGATGCCGCTGACGGTGAAGCGCTTCATCCGCGGCACCGCGCCCGCTGGCGTGCCCTGCACTTCCGCGAAGGTCACCAGCACCTGGTCACCGACGTCCACGCCCAGCCAGACGGCCAGTTCCTTGCCCAGCAACAGGTTGAAGCTGCCCGGGGTCAGGCTGCCGTAGCTGCCCTTGGTGACCTTCTTGTCGATCACCGACACCTTCGGTTCCAGTGCCGGGTCGATGCCCTGGATGATCGCACCCTGCACGCGCGGGCCGCTGATCATCGACTGGATCTCGATATACGGCGCAGCACCGGCCACGCGCGGATCCTTGTTGGCCACATCGACCACGCGCATCCAGTCCGGCATCGGTTCGCCGTCGCGGCTGATGGTGGTGTGCGCGGTCATCTGCAGCAGGCGGCTGCGGATTTCCTTCTGGAAACCGCTCATGACCGCCAATGTGGTGATCAGCACCGTCACCCCGAGCGCGATGCCCAGGATCGATGCCATCGAAATGAAGGAGATGAAGCCGTTGCGGCGCTTGGCGCGCAGATAGCGCAGGCCAATGGCCACGGGAATGGGTTTGAACATGCAGGCACGCCAGTCGATTCAGCCTATGGTGCCACCGACCGGGGCCGACGGGAAACGCTTCGTGCGGCCACGGCCAGTCGCAGTTCACGTCGTTGTGCGCGATCAAGCACGTCCGGCCAGAACAACAGGCGCCTGCGACGCCAGCCCTCGCGCCAGTGCAGCAGCAGCCAGGGCCCGCGCACCACCAGCCGCGGCTCGGCAATATCGCCGCCGTCCAGCCGCAGCAGCTCTGGCAGGGGCGGCAGCTGCAGCACGACAGGGCGCCGCCGCAGGCGCCAGGCCAGCTCAGCCAGGCCAAGCGCCCAGACCTCGATCAACGCCGGAAGCAGATGCGCGGATGGCAGATCCGAAGCATGCAGCAGCCACGGTGCGGCCAGCAGTACCGCCAGCTGGGCGCCGGCCTGCAGCCGCGACGGGCGCCACTCAAGGCTTGAGGGCGAGGATCCTGTGCATGAGGGGGACGGCGTGTGCATGCGGGCAGGCCTCGTAGCCCATGAACCAGCGCCACAACTTATCGTCCTCGCAATCGAGCAGGAACAGGAAAACCTCGCGGTCTTCGGTCGGCGCACTGCTCCATTCGCGGTCCAGGTAGCGACCGAACAACTGGTCCAGTTCGCGCATGCCGCGCCGGCAACGCCAGCGCAGCTTCTTCAGCAGAACATCTTCTTCCATCGTGTCTCTCCAGATACAGCAAAGCCACGCATGGCGTGGCTCTGCTGGGGTCATGCAACTACCCGGCACCGTATCAGGCGCGGCGTTCCATCATCAGCTTCTTGATCTCGGCGATCGCCAGCGCCGGGTTCAGGCCCTTCGGACAGGTCCGGGCGCAGTTCATGATGGTGTGGCAGCGGTACAGCTTGAACGGATCTTCCAGATCGTCCAGGCGCGCACCGGTGTCCTCGTCGCGCGAATCGATGATCCAGCGGTAGGCCTGCAGCAGGATCGCCGGGCCCAGGTAACGCTCGCCGTTCCACCAGTAGCTCGGGCAGCTGGTCGAGCAGCACGCGCACAGGATGCACTCGTACAGGCCATCGAGCTTCTTGCGGTCTTCCGGCGACTGCAGGCGCTCACGGTCCGGCGGTGCCGGGGTCTGGGTGCGGATCCACGGCTTGATCGAGGCGTACTGCGCGTAGAAGTGGGTCAGGTCCGGAACCAGATCCTTGACCACGTTCATGTGCGGCAGCGGGTAGATCGGCACTTCCTTCTTGCCGCAGTCCGAGATGGCTCGGGTGCAGGCCAGGGTGTTGGTGCCGTCGATGTTCATCGCGCACGAACCGCAGATGCCTTCGCGACACGAGCGGCGGAAGGTCAGGGTCGGGTCGATCTCGTTCTTGATCTTGATCAGCGCGTCCAGGACCATCGGGCCGCAGGCGTCCAGATCGACGTCATAGGTGTCGGTGCGCGGATTGCTGTCGTCGTCCGGACTCCAGCGGTAGATCTTGAAGGTGCGCACGTTCTTGCCGCCGGTCTTGGCGGGGAAGTGCTTGCCCTTCGTGATCTTGGAATTCTTGGGGAGTGAAAACTCGGCCATGGCTGCTCTCGTTGGCTCAGGCGGCCCGCGCCCGAGGGCGCGGATTGCATGTTAGGCGGGGTCGGATCAGTACACGCGCGGCTTCGGCGGCACCACGGACACGTCATCAGTCAACGTGTACATGTGCACCGGACGGTAGTCGAAGCTGCACTTGCCCTTCTCGTCCACGCTGACCAGGGTATGCTTCTGCCAATTGACGTCGTCGCGGTCCGGGAAGTCCTCGTGCGCGTGTGCGCCGCGGCTTTCCTTGCGCTGCTCGGCCGAGTTGATCGTCGCCACTGCATTCAGCAGCAGGTTGTTCAGCTCGTAGGTCTCGATCAGGTCCGAGTTCCAGACCAGCGAACGGTCGGAGACCTTCACGTCCTGGAACGAGTCGAAGATCTTGTCCATCTTCTCGCAGCCTTCCTTCAGCGTCTGGCTGGTACGGAACACCGCCGCGTCGGCCTGCATGGTGCGCTGCATGCGATCGCGGATGACCGAAGTCGGGGTATCGCCGTTGGCGTGACGCAGCTTGTCCAGCAGGCCCAGCGCCTTGTCGCAGGCGTCGGCCGGCAGGGTCTTGTGCGCCGCGCCCGGGGTGATCGTCGCCGCGCAACGGTTGGCCACCGCACGCCCGAACACCACCAGGTCCAGCAGCGAATTCGAACCCAGGCGGTTGGCACCGTGCACCGAAACGCAGGCCGCTTCGCCGATGGCGTACAGGCCCGGCACGACCGCATCGGGGTTCTCGCCGTCCTTGCGTACCACTTCACCGTGGTAGTTGGTCGGGATGCCGCCCATGTTGTAGTGCACGGTCGGAATCACCGGGATCGGCTGCTTGTGCACGTCGACGCCGGCGAAGATGCGCGCGCTCTCGGCGATGCCCGGCAGCTTGTCGTCGATCACGCCCGGGCCGAGGTGGGTCAGGTCGAGCAGGATGTGGTCCTTGTGCTCGCCCACGCCGCGGCCTTCGCGGATCTCGATGGTCATCGAACGGCTGACCACGTCGCGCGAAGCCAGGTCCTTGTAGTGCGGTGCGTAACGCTCCATGAAGCGCTCGCCGCTGCTGTTGCGCAGGATGCCGCCTTCACCGCGGACACCCTCGGTGATCAGGCAGCCGGCGCCGTAGATGCCGGTCGGATGGAACTGCACGAACTCCATGTCCTGCATGGCGATGCCGGCGCGCATGGCCAGGCCGCCACCGTCGCCGGTGCAGGTGTGCGCCGAGGTGGCGCTGAAGTAGGCGCGGCCGTAGCCGCCGGTGGCCAGCACCACGCCCTGGGCGCGGAACAGGTGCAGCGTGCCGTCGGACATGTCCAGCGCCAGCACACCACGGCAGGCGCCTTCGTCATCGAAGATCAGGTCGAGTGCGAAGTACTCGATCATGAAGCGTGCGTCGTGCTTCAGCGACTGCTGGTACAGCGTGTGCAGCATCGCGTGGCCGGTACGGTCGGCCGCCGCGCAGGTACGCTGCGCCGCCGGGCCTTCGCCGTACTGGGTGGTCATGCCACCGAACGGACGCTGGTAGATCTTGCCTTCGGCGGTGCGGCTGAACGGCACGCCGTAGTGCTCGAGCTCGATGATCGCCGGAATCGCTTCACGGCACATGTACTCGATGGCGTCCTGGTCGCCCAGCCAGTCCGAACCCTTGATGGTGTCGAAGAAGTGGTAACGCCAGTCGTCCTCGCCCATGTTGCCGAGCGCAGCGGAGATACCGCCCTGGGCGGCAACGGTGTGCGAACGGGTCGGGAAGACCTTGGTCAGGCACACGGTCTGCAGGCCCTTGGCGGCCAGGCCGAACGTGGCACGCAGGCCGGCGCCGCCGGCGCCCACCACGACCATGTCGTACTTGTGTTCGGTAATCTTGTAAGCGGACATCTAGTCTGGATTCCTGTCTTGGCGCCTGGGCTCAGGCAACGCCGAGGGCGATGCGGCCCACCGCAAACACACTGACGATCATGCCGAGCACGGCAACGAACTTCACCGCGGTCTGCAGCACCAGGGCCAGCAGCGATTCGTGGATGTAGTCCTCCAGCACGACCTGCAGGCCGAGCTGGGCATGCCAGAACATGGCGATCAGCAGGCCGATCAGCGGAACGGCGTTCCACGGCTTGGCGATCGCGGCGGTGGCGGTCACGTAATCCGAGCCCAGCAGGCCCAGCACGAACACCAGGAACCAGATGCCCAGCACCACCAGCGCGGCGGCGGTCAGGCGCTGATGCACGAAGTGCTCGGTGCCGGTCTTGGCCGAACCGAGACCGCGCACGCCCTTCAACGGGGTACGGAACTTGCTCATGCGGCACCTCCGAACAGCACATAGGCCCACACCGCCAGGGTGATCAGCAGACTGCCGATCACCGACATCCAGCTGCTGCGGATGAAGGTGGCAATGCGGAATCCGATCGCGAAGTCCTGCACGATATGGCGGATGCCATTGCACAGGTGATAGGCGAACGACCATGTCCACGCGAACAGGAACACGCGGCCATACCAGGCCCCGGCATGGCCGGTGAAGCAGTTCCAGGATTCGGGCCCCATCATCAGAGCCAACAGGCCTCCGGCGATGATGAGGGCACCAACAGACAGAAAGACGCCAGTGGCTCGATGCAGGATCGAGGTGGCCATCTGAATCTGCCAGCGATACACCTGAAGGTGCGGAGAAAGGGGACGTTGTCTGGTCGCCATTCGCTGGGCTCGTTGTCTCGGCTGGGCGGCATAAGGCCGCGTTGGCTCAATGCTGATCAAAAATCGATGCAGCGTCCGTTTTTTTCCCAATCGCCATACCGCACCGGATCAAGTCCGCCGCGGCCACCGAATTCCTCTTCCACCTCTGGTTGTTCCACGGGCACAGGGACCGGGGGAACCAGCGGGGCTTCAGCTTCGGCGTCGGGAGTGGGGGTTGTTTGGCCTATCATGATGGGTCTCGCAACGCACAAATTTTAGACCTCGTTCACGTGCCTGACAACCTTCCCCCTGCTTTCGTCGCATATCCGCGCCTGCCCGGCCATCAATTGCTGAGCCTGCAGGGCGTGGATGCAGTGGCTTTTGCCCATGCCCAGTTCAGCAGCGACGTGACCGCCCTGCCCCTGCTGCACTGGCAGTGGAGCGCGTGGCTGAGCGCCAAAGGCCGCACCCTGGCGGTGTTCCAGCTGCTGCGGCTGGCCGATGACCATGTGCTGCTGGTGCTCGCCGACGGTGATGCCGATGCGATTGCGTCGCAACTGCAGCGCTTCGTGTTCCGCCGCAAAGTGAAACTGCAGGTGCATGCGGACCTGGCCGTGGCCGGTGCCTTTACTGCGCCGGAAGCCGCCGCTGGCGCCGCCATCGCGGTGGCCGGCAGTCAGGGTTGGGAGCTGGATCTGGGCAGCGACGCACTTCCCCGTACGCTGCGCATCGGCCCGGTCGAGGCCTTCCCGGCCAGCGACGAAGCCGAAGATGCCGCCTTCGCCCTGGCCTGGCGCCAGGCCGACCTGCGCTTTGGCCTGCCACGCTTGGCAGAGAGCCAGCGCGAGGTGTGGACCCCGCAGCAGCTGGGTCTGGACCGCCTCAATGGTTACAGCGTGAAGAAGGGCTGCTACCCCGGCCAGGAAATCGTCGCGCGCACCCATTTCCTCGGCAAGGCCAAGCGCGCGGTGCAGCTGCTGCATACCGCTGCACCTGCGCAGGCAGGCGATGGCGTGCAGCAGGACGGCGTCGCGCTCGGCACCCTGGCCAGCGTGGCCGGCGATCTGGCACTGGCTGTGCTGCCGCTGGAGACCGGCGACAGCGAACTGCAGGTGGGCAACGCGGTCGCGCAGCGGATGCCGCTGCTGGACGGCCTGGCGCGCTGAGGTGCCCGCCGGGCATGGCCCGGCGCTACCACTGGCCTGGCGGGTGCGGAACGTTGGTCCTCACCGGATGGGTAGTGCCGGCCACTGGCCGGCAACCACGCCGGGTTGAGGTTGCCGGCCAGCGGCCGGCACTACCGGTTACAGGCGCTCGCCGGTTTCCGGGTTGAAGAAATGCAGGCCCTGCGGGTGGATCGCCACCCGGATGTCCTCGCCCACGCCCGGCAGCGACTGCGGCGCCACGCGCATGGTCAGCGCGTGCTGGCCGCTGCTCATGTTGACGAAGATCTCGTTGCCGACCGGCTCGATGCCTTCGATGCGCGCGGTGAACGCATGCGTGTCTTCACTGCCTGCCGGCTGCAGGTGCTCGGGACGCACGCCCACGGCGATCGGCTTCTGCAGCCACGCCGGATCGATCGTCGCCTGCCCCAACGGGGCACGCCACTGGCCATCGACCACGGTCACGCCACCAGCGTCGCCCTGCAGCGTGCCGCGCAGCACGTTCATCGCCGGGCTGCCGAGGAAGCCGGCCACGAACAGGTTGGCCGGGCGGTCGTACAGCGCCATCGGCGTATCGATCTGCTGGATGATGCCGTCCTTCAGCACCACGATGCGCTGGCCCAGGGTCATCGCCTCGACCTGATCGTGGGTCACGTAGATCATGGTGGTGCCCAGCTTGCGGTGCAGCTGCGCGATCTCGGTGCGCACGCTGTGGCGCAGCTTGGCATCCAGGTTGGACAGCGGCTCGTCCAGCAGGAACACCGCCGGCTCACGCACCAGCGCACGGCCCAGGGCAACACGCTGGCGCTGGCCACCGGACATCGCCTTGGGCAACTTGTCCATCATGTCGGTCAGCCCCAGCGTCTGCGCGGCTTCGCTGATGCGCTTGTCGATGGTCGCCTTGTCGTGCCCGCGCAGCTTCAGGCCAAAGGCCAGGTTCTCGGCCACGGTCATGTGCGGATACAGCGCGTAACTCTGGAACACCATCGCGATGTCGCGATCCTTCGGCGCCACGTCGTTGACCACGCGATCACCGATGGTCAACGTGCCGCCGCTGATCTCTTCCAGCCCGGCCACCATCCGCAACAGGGTCGACTTGCCACACCCCGACGGACCGACCAGCACCATCAACTCGCCGTCGGCGACCTCGAAGGTGGCGTCCTTCACTGCAACCTGGCCGTTGTCGTAGACCTTGCGCACACCCTGCAACTGCACTTTTGCCATTTCACTCATCCAGTCCGCCCGACGCCGGGCTGTCTTTTGGGACTGCCTCGGCCCTCCCGATGGCAGTGATGATTGCGCGGTTGCCGCATGACGGCGACCACTGCAATCGAATACAGTTGCCCATTCTGCCATGTAAACGTTTTCACGTGGCACTATCCGACAGTCGGTGCGCGCCGACCTGCATCGTCGACCGAACGAAGGGTTGCCGCTGTAGTGGTTTCGATTGGAACGGTGCTCCGGCAAGCCGGAAAACCGATCCAGATGAGCCTCGGACAGGCAGTTGCGCGGATGTCCCCCGAACCCAGCCATGAAGCGATTGACAACGATGTCACCCGGATCTGAAACTCGAGCGATGCACGACACACTCTTCCTGTTTGGTGCCACAGGTGATCTGGCCCAGCGCTACCTGTTCCCTTCGCTGCTGCGCCTGCTCGGCGACGGCCTGCTGCCGGAGGACTTCCGCATCCGTGCGCTGGCCCTGTCGGGCCACGACACCGAAGCCTTCCATGACATCCTGCGCCCGCGCCTGCAGCAGGCCATGCCGATGGCCAGCCAGGAGGACATCGCCTCCCTGCTGCGCCGCATCGACTACCGCTCGGTGGACCTGCGCGACGTCGACTCGGTCGCCGCTGCCGTGTCCGACCTGGTCGACCGCCGCTGCGTGAGCTACCTGGCGATCCCCCCGGGCCTGTACATCTCCACCTGCGAGGGCCTGGCCAAGGGCGGCGCGCTGGCCGCACCCGCGCGCCTGATGCTGGAGAAGCCGATCGGCAGCGACAGCGAAAGCGCCGAGGAGATCATCACCACCATCGGCCAGTGGATCGACGAAGACCGCGTGTTCCGCCTCGATCACTACCTGGGCAAGGCAGCGGTACAGAACCTGATCGCGCTGCGCTTCGGCAACACGCTGCTGGAAGCGGTGTGGAACCGCAATTACATCGAATCGGTGCACATCCTGGTCGCCGAAAGCGAAGGCGTGGATGGCCGCGATGCCTACTACGCGCGCTCCGGCGCCCTGCGCGACATGGTGCAGAGCCACATCCTGCAGCTGCTGTGCATGGTGGCGATGGAGCCGCCGGCGTCGCTGGAAGCCGACCGCATCCGCGATGAGAAGGTCAAGGTGCTGCGCGCACTGCGCCCGCTGGATGCCAAGCACGCCGCGCGTGACAGCGTGCGCGGCCGCTATACCGCCGGCAGCATCAACGGCCAGCCCGCACAGGCCTACCAGCCGCCGGAAGGCAGCGACGTGGAGACCTTCGCCGGTGTCACCGCGCACATCGACAACTGGCGCTGGAGCGGCGTGCCGTTCCACTTGGTCACCGGCAAGCGCCTGCCCGAGCGCACCACCCGCGTGGTGGTGACCCTCAAGCCGGTCACGCATTGGTTGTTCGAGCGTCCGCAGCGTGCGCAGGCCGCACCGAACCGCCTGGTGTTCCAGCTGCAGCCGCAGGAGAACATCGAACTGGGCCTGATGAGCAGCCTGGCCGGGCCGGAATGGGGCGCGCTGGAACTGCAGCCGCTGGAGCTGGAGCTGTCGGTGCCGACCGGCCTGCATCGCCGTATCGCCTACGAGCGCCTGTTCCTGGACGCGTTCAACGGCAACCACACCCTGTTCGTGCGCGATGACGAAGTGCGTGCCGCCTGGGCCTGGATCGACAGCGTTGCCGATGCCTGGAAGGCGGCCAACCTGCCGCTGGAGCCCTACCCTGCCGGCCAGTGGGGCCCGGCCAACGCGGTCGACTTCCTGCCGCAGGGCGTGGATGCGCCAGATAGCGGAGCGTCGGAATGAGTGCCAGCTCGCAGCCCGTGCTGGTCGCCGACATCGGTGGTACCAATGCCCGCTTCGCCCTTGCCGACACCTCGCAGGACGCCCCGCTGCTGAAAGAGAGCATCCGCGAGTACGCCGTGGCGGAGTTCCCGTCGCTGGGTGATGCCGCGCGCCACCATCTGGAGCAGATCGGCGCCACCGCAAGCCGTGGCGTGTTCGCAGTCGCCGGTCGTGTCGATGGTGACGAAGCCCGCATCACCAACCATCCGTGGGTGATCTCGCGCAGCCGCACGGCCGCGATGCTTGGTTTCAACGAACTGCACCTGATCAACGACTTCGCCGCGCAGGCGATGGCGATTTCGCTGCTGCAGCCCGATGACGTGGTCCAGGTCGGCGGTGCCGCCTGGGTTCCGGGCAAGCCGGGTCAGCCGCGCAACTACGCAGTGATCGGCCCAGGTACCGGCCTCGGTGTCGGCGGCCTGATCCTTCGCCACGGCCGCTGTTACCCGCTGGAAACCGAGGGCGGCCATGTCAGCTTCCCGCCGGGAACGCCGGAAGAGATCCGCATCCTGGAGATCCTGTCCGAGCAGTTCGGGCGCGTCTCCAACGAGCGGCTGATCTGCGGCCCCGGCCTGGTCAACATCCATCGCGCAATCTGCGAGATGGCGGGTATCGACCCGGGCCAGCTGCAACCGGTGGACGTGACCGCCCGCGCCCTGCACGGCGATCCACAGGCGATGCGTACCGTGGATGTGTTCTGCGCGGTGTTCGGCGCCATTGCCGGTGATCTGGTGCTGACCCAGGGCGCCTGGGATGGTGTGTTCCTGACCGGTGGGCTGACTCCGAAGATGCTCGATTCATTGCAGCACTCCGGTTTCCGCCAGCGCTTCGAACACAAGGGCCGGTTCTCTTCGATCATGGCGCGGGTGCCGTCGCTGGCCGTGATGCATCCCCACGCCGGACTGCTGGGCGCCGCTGCCTATGCTGCCGACGCCGAACGTGACGCACCAGGAGTTGCCGCATGACCCCCATCTTCCAGGACGACCGTATCGACTTCATCAACCACGGCGATGCCGATGGCTGGATCGAGGCGGTTGCAGCCGAAATGGCGCAGGCGATCAACCACGACATCACCGAACTGGGCCGCGCACGCATCCTGCTGTCCGGCGGTACTACGCCGGCCCCGGTATACCAGGCGCTGGCCGAGCTGGACGTGCATTGGGACCGCGTTGAAGTGAGCCTGGCCGACGAGCGCTGGTTGTCGCCGCAGGATCGCGACAGCAATGCATGGCTGGTGCGCGAGAACCTGCTCACGCGTGCCGAAGGTGCGCACTTCGATCCGCTGGTGCGGATCGGCAAGCCGCTGCCCGAATGCGTGTACACCGCCAACCTGCAGGCCCAGCACAGCCAGGCGCCAAGCCTGGTCGCACTGGGCATGGGCAACGACGGCCATACCGCCTCGCTGTTCCCGGGCTCGAAGGACCTGACCCGCGCGCTGGAAAGCACCCTGCCGTACGCCGCGCTGGATGCCACCGGATGCCCCGGTGCCAACCAGTGGCCGCTGCGCATCACCCTGACCCCGCGCGGCCTGGCCCAGTGCCGCCAGCGCCTGCTGCTGCTGCGCGGCAAGCAGAAGCTGCAGGTGCTGCGCCAGGCATTGGACAGCAACGACCCGCAGCAGTATCCGATCCTCAACGCGATCAACCTGGAAGGCGCGCGCCTGCGCGTCCACTGGGCTGATTGATGTCGGCGGCGGCGCCCTGCTGCCGCTTGCCTCTCGCCACCTCGAACGCCGGTAGCCAATGAGCCTCCATCCGCAACTGCAAGCCATCACTGAGCGCGTCATCCGCCGCAGCGCCGCTTCGCGCGCCGCCTATCTGGCAGCGATCGACGCCTCCCTGCGCGATGGCCCGTTCCGCAGCCGCCTCAGCTGCGGCAACCTCGCCCACGGTTTCGCCGCCTGTGGTGGCACCGACAAGAGCCGCCTGCGCGGCGGCGTGACGGCCAACCTGGGCATCATCACCGCCTACAACGACATGCTGTCGGCGCACCAGCCGTTCGAGACCTATCCCGAACAGATCCGTGCGGTGGCCCGCGAACTGGGCGCGACGGCACAGGTGGCCGGCGCTGTGCCGGCGATGTGCGACGGCGTCACCCAGGGCCGCGGCGGCATGGAGCTGTCGCTGTTCTCGCGCGATGTCATTGCCCAGGCCACCGCGATCGGGCTCAGCCACGACATGTTCGATACCACCGTGTACCTCGGTGTGTGCGACAAGATCGTGCCGGGCCTGCTGATCGGCGCCCTCGCCTTCGGCCATCTTCCGGCGGTGTTCGTGCCGGCCGGCCCGATGACGCCGGGCATTCCCAACAAGCAGAAGGCCGAAGTGCGCGAGCGCTACGCCGCCGGCGAAGCCACCCGCGAAGAACTGCTGGAAGCCGAATCGGCGTCCTACCACGGCGCGGGCACCTGCACCTTCTACGGCACCGCCAATTCCAACCAGGTGCTGCTGGAAGCGATGGGCGTGCAGCTGCCGGGCGCATCGTTCGTCAATCCGGACACGGCGCTGCGCGATGCACTGACCCGCGAAGCCACCGAGCGCGCACTGGACATCACCGCGCTGGGCGACGACTTCCGTCCGCTGGGCCGGATCATCGACGAGCGCGCGATCATCAACGCGATCATCGCGCTGATGGCCACCGGCGGCTCGACCAACCACACCATCCACTGGATCGCGGTGGCACGTGCGGCCGGCATCGTGCTGACCTGGGACGACTTCGACGAGCTGTCGCAGCTGATCCCGCTGCTGGCGCGCGTCTATCCGAACGGCGAGGCCGACGTGAACCGCTTCGCTGCAGCGGGTGGCCCGGCGTTCGTGTTCGGTGAACTGATCAAGGCCGGCCTGATGCATGGTGACCTGGTCAGCGTGGCCCGTGGCGGCATGGCCGACTACGCGCGCGAGCCGCAGCTGCGTGATGGCAAGCTGGTGTACCTGCCGGGCCTGGAACGCAGCGCCGATGAAGAAGTGGTGCGCGGTGTCGACAACCCGTTCGAGAGCCAGGGCGGCCTGCGCCTGCTGCGCGGCAACCTTGGCAAGTCGCTGATCAAACTGTCGGCAGTGAAGCCGCAGTACCGCACCATCGAAGCGCCGGCCGTGGTGGTTGATGCGCCGCAGGTGCTGAACAAGCTGCACGCCGGCGGCCTGCTGCCCGAGCATTTCGTGGCGGTGGTGCGTTACCAGGGTCCGCGCGCGAACGGCATGCCGGAACTGCATTCGCTGGCGCCGCTGCTGGGCCTGCTGCAGAACCAGGGCCGGCGCGTGGCGCTGGTCACCGATGGTCGCCTGTCCGGTGCGTCGGGCAAGATTCCCGCCGCCATCCACGTGACGCCGGAAGCTGCACGCGGTGGTCCGCTGGGCAAGGTGCGCGAGGGCGACATCATCCGCCTGGATGGTGAGGCTGGCACGCTTGAAGTGCTGGTGGACGCAGCCGAATGGGCCGCGCGTACACATGCGCCGAATACGGCGCCGGCCGCCAATGACCTGGGCCGCAACCTGTTCGCGATCAACCGGCGCGTGGTGGGTCCGGCCGATCAGGGCGCGATCTCGATTTCGTGCGGTCCGGCGGCGGCTGACGGTGGGCCGTGGGACTACGACGCGGAGTATGAGCTGGGGCACGATGCTGCTGCGGCGGCGGCGCCGCATGAGGCGAAGGACGCCTGAGGGATTGAAGCGCGTTGCGGGTATGTGGCGGCGGTTGGTTTCCAGGGGGCGGCGAAGGGCAGGCCGTCGCCAGGACACGCCGTAAATACATCCCTGTAGGCTCGATCGCGCCATCCATGGCGCGAACGGTCCTGGCGACGCCCTGCCCTCCGCCGCATCACAGTTTCCGGCGCCGATACGCCGCGAAGTGATCATTGAAAGCACAACTAGAGCGAAAGCAAAGGCAGAAGCAGAGCTATGGGTATCGAACAACATCAGGTGCGGGCGGCGGAGTTGTTGCATGCGGCCGGCATCCTGCCGGTGGTGACGATTCATACGCTGGACCAGGCACGTGCGGTCAGCGCGGCGCTGCTGGAAGGCGGATTGCCGGCGATCGAGCTGACGCTGCGTACGCCGGTGGCGATGGAAGCGCTGGCGATGCTCAAGCGTGAGCTGCCGGATGTGGTGGTCGGCGCGGGTACGGTGCTGACGGTGGAGCAGATGCAGCAGTCGATCGATGCGGGCGCCGATTTCCTGGTGACCCCGGGCACGCCGCCGGCGCTGGCCGATGCGTTGGCTGCGGCACCGCTGCCGGTGGTACCGGGTGCGGCGACGCCGACCGAACTGCTGGCGCTCTACGCGCGCGGTTTCCGCGTGTGCAAGCTGTTCCCGGCCACGGCGGTGGGCGGCCTGGCGATGATCAAGGGCGTAGCCGGCCCGATCGCCGACCTCAAGCTGTGCCCGACCGGTGGCATCACCGAGAACACCGCCGCCGAGTACCTGGAGCAGAAGAACGTGGTCTGCATCGGTGGCTCGTGGATGGTGCCGGGCAACTGGATCGAGGCCGGCCAGTGGGACAAGGTGCGCGAAAGCGCCACGCAGGCCGCGAAGATCGTCAAGCGCGTACGCGGTCACTGACGCACTGCGGGATCAGAGCCCTTTCCCGCCGGGAAAGGGATCCGCCCCCAAGCGCGCAAAGCGCGCGACCCGCTCCTTCCGTTCCCTTCTTCATTCCGCGGTGGCAGCGCACGGAACCTGTCCGTGGCCCTGCGGAGGGATCGCGCAGGGGCGTAAGCGCCATGGATGGCGCGCCCGAGCCTCCAGGGATGGATTCACGGCGTCCCCTGCGCGATCCCTCCGCAGGGCCAACCCCACGAACTCCGTCCCACCACCGCGAGGGGTTCAGCCGTTGGCCGAAACCCTTACAGCGGCCGTGCCGGATCCACCAGCCCGTACTGGCTGGCCATCCGCGCCAACGCGATGTTGTCGTGGATTCCCATCTTCTCGAACAACCGCGCCTTGTGCGTGTTGACCGTCTTCGCGCTCAGGCTCAGACGACGGGCGATATCTTCCTGGCGCAGGCCCTGGGTCAGCAGCAATGCCACTTCCAGCTCACGCGGCGACAGGTTGTCGAACGGCGAGCCGTTGCCTTCCACGGTGGACAACGCCAGGTTCTGCGCGATGCTCGTGCCCAGGTAGCGCCGTCCGGCAGCTACGTCGCGCACCGCACGCAGCAGTTCCTGCGCATCACAGCCCTTGCCGATGTAACCGGCAGCCCCGGCTTCGAGCAGGCGCTTGGGCAGCGGACCGTCTTCCAGCACCGACACGATCACCACCCGCGTGCTGCGGTGGCCACGAACGATGCGCTCGGTTACTTCCATCCCGCTTACGCCGGGCAGGTGCAGATCACACAGCACCACGTCCGGTTGCAGCTGGCGGATCGCGGGCAGCGCGTCTTCGCCCGTTTCGGCCTCGCCCACCACTTCAATGTCGGTTTCACTCGACAGTATCATTTTCATCCCGGTGCGGACCAACGCATGGTCATCCACCAGGTAGACTCGAATCGTCATTCACGTACCTCTTCGAATGCGGCCAATACGGGTCAACCTAGGCAGGAGCACCTGACCACTGCAAGCGCGGATGTTGCGCAATTCCGGCGTTCTGCCTTGCGCATCACATTCTTCACGCACTGATCGTGCCCCTTGCCCTGCAGAACCCGTTACAACGAAACAACCCGTCCCTCAGGTAGACGCCCTTGGGAGGGCATCCACGTCACTCCCCTTGCGTGATCGCTTCGCTGGCCGTCGCTGGCGGCGAACCGTGCCGTCGCCATGGATGACGGCGGCTGAACATGACCAGATAGCACCCTACCACCCAAACCAGCGCGGCACACCACCCGGCGAGGATGTCGGAGGGGTAATGCACCCCCAGATAGACCCGGGAAACGCTTACCAGCAGGCTGAACGACGGCGCCAGCAGCAGTACCGGCCAGCGCCAGCGGGTATTCCAGGCCAGCAGCACCAGGGTGACCGCCAGGGTCATCGAGCCCATCGCGTGGCCACTGGGGAAACTGAACGTGGATTCCGGCGCGATCGATTCCCACAGGCTGGGCCGGTCGCGCTGGAAGAAGTGCTTGCTGCCCATGTTGAGCAGCGCCGACCCTACGAAGCTCACGGCCACGAAGGTCGCTTCACGCCAACGCCGATGCCAGGCCAGTGCACCGACAATCAGCACATCGGCCGGGATCAGGAACCACTCGTAGCCCAGCTTCGACAGCAGCACGAACACATGGTCCAGCCACGGCGAATGCAGACCGTGCATCTGCCACAGCAGCGGCGCATCGAAATGGAAGGATTCGAACTCGTGCACCTCGTCGGCCAGGGCGACGAATCCGGCCAGCGGCAGCAGCACGCCGGCAAACAGCAGCAGCAGCCGCCAGGCATTGCGCGCCATCCAGTGGCGGAAGCCGGAGGCGGGCTCCGGTGCAGCGAGGATCGTCGGCTTACCCGGCGCTTCGGACATAGGTGCGTTCAACGTAATCATCGATCAGGGCGACGAATTCCTGGGCGATGTTCTCGCCACGCAGGGTCACCTTCTTCTCGCCATCGACGAACACCGGTGCCGACGGTGCTTCACCGGTGCCCGGCAGCGAGATGCCGATGTTGGCATGCCGCGACTCACCCGGCCCGTTGACCACGCAGCCCATCACCGCCAGGGTCATGTTCTCCGCACCCGGGTGCTGGATCTTCCACAGCGGCATCTTTTCGCGCACGTGGTTCTGCACCACCTTGGCCAGCTCCTGGAAGAATTCCGAGGTGGTACGGCCGCAGCCCGGGCACGCCGTGACCAGCGGAGTGAAGGCGCGCTGGCCGGTGGTCTGCAGCAGTTCCTGGGCGACGATCACTTCCTGCGTGCGCGACTGGCCCGGTTCGGGCGTCAGCGAAATGCGGATGGTGTCGCCGATGCCTTCCTGCAGCAGCACGCTGAGCGCCGCCGCCGAGGCGACGATGCCCTTGCTGCCGATACCGGCTTCGGTCAGGCCCAGATGCAGGGCGAAGTCCGAACGCTGGGCCAGGTCGCGGTAGACCGCGATCAGCTCCTGCACGCCGCTGACCTTGGCCGACAGGATGATGCGATCGCGCGGCAACCCCAGCTCGACGGCCTGCTCGGCCGAATCCAGTGCCGAACGGATCAGCGCCTCGCGCAGCACGCGGCCGGCGTCCCAGGGCTGTTCGCGGTGGTTGTTCTCGTCCATCAGCTTGGCCGCCAGGGCCTGGTCCAGCGAGCCCCAGTTGGCGCCGATGCGCACCGGCTTGTTGTAGCGGATGGCGAACTCGATCAGCTGCGCGAACTGCAGGTCCTTCTTCTTGCCGAAGCCTACGTTGCCCGGGTTGATGCGGTACTTGGCCAGTGCTTCGGCGCAGGCCGGCTCGGCCGTCAGCAGCTGGTGGCCGTTGTAGTGGAAGTCGCCGATCAGCGGCACGTCGATGCCCATCATCGCCAGCTTGTCGACGATGCGCGGGATCGCCGCGGCCGCTTCGACCGTGTTGACGGTCAGGCGCACCATTTCCGAGCCGGCACGCCAGAGCTCAGCGACCTGCTTGACGCTGGACGCCACATCGGACGTGTCGGTATTGGTCATCGACTGCACCACGACCGGCTTGCCACCGCCCACGGTGACTCCACCGATCTGGACCGCTTGGGTCAGGCGACGGGGCCAGGAAGTGGCATCGGAGGGGGCTGTAGGGCGGGTGACGGCGTCATGCATGCGGGCATTCTAACGCCCGCCCCGACCTTCCGGGTGTGTCGCATTCAGGCGACAGTCCGGCTGCGGCCGATTGTCGCAGGCAGCCGCCCCCGCGAACGCATACGATGGGCGCGAATGACCGGTCCCGACGCCCCGTTTCTCCGAACCCTGTGCAGCCTGCGCTGGTTGGCCGTGGCTGGCCAGGCGGCCACCATCCTGGTTGCGACCTGGGTGCTGGGACTGCCCTTGCCGCAACTGCCGCTGTGGTCGGGCGTGGCCGTGCTCGCCGTATTCAACCTGTATACGCAGCTGCGCCCGGAGCCGGCCGATACCGCGCCGCTGACCGCCTTCGGCCACATCCTGGTGGACGTGATCATCCTCACCTGGATGGTCAGCTGGAGCGGCGGCATCGCCAATCCGTTCGGCTCGCTGTTCCTGATCCTGATCGCCCTGGCGGCCTTCGCCCTGCCCCTGCGCTGGGCACTGGCCGTGGCCAGCGCCTGCCTGCTGGGCTACGCCGCCAGCGGACTGTTCGGGCAACCGCTGCCGGCGGGCTATTTCAACGCACTGGACCTCAATCGCTGGGGCGTGATCGCCACCTTCCTGCTGTCCGCTGCGGTCGTACTGATCTTCTCTACCCGGCTGGCGATCGCGCTGCGCGAGCGCGAGCTGGAACTGTCGGCACTGCGCGAACGCTTCGCGCGCAACGAGGGCATCGTCGCCCTGGCCACGCATGCAGCCTCGGTGGCGCACGAACTGAACACGCCTCTGGCGACGATGACCCTGCTCGCCGACGACGTGGCCGAACGCAGCGAAGAACCGGAAGTGCGCGAGGACATGGAAACCCTGCGCGAACTGCTGGTGCAGTGCCGGGAGCGCGTGCTGGCCTTGGCCGCCCCGGCCTCCAATGACGGCCCCGGGCGCGCCCACTCCACGGCCCAGCAGGTGCTGGAGCAATGGCGGCTGGTGCGCCCGACCATCGACCTGCATCGCAACGACGACGCACCGCTGCGCCTGCCGCTGGACCCGGGCGTCGGCCACCTGCTGATGGTGCTGCTGAACAACGCGGCCGATGCCGGCGAGCAGGCCGGCCGACCGCGCGTCGATCTCAGCCTGCGCATCGAAGGCGACGACCTGATCGGCGAAGTGCGCGACTACGGCCATGGCTTCAACGCCCGCGCCGCCGTGCTGCCGGGCAAGCTGTTCGGCAGCAGCAAGAGTGAAGGCATGGGCGTCGGTCTTGCCCTGTCCCATGCCACCATCGAACGCCTGGACGGCGAGATGTGGATGCGCCCGGCCCAAGGGGCCGGTAGCCGCGTCGGCTTCCGCCTGCCGTTGGCCCGCCGCGAGGAATGACCATGACTGCTTCCACCCTTGGCCTGCTGGTCGACGACGACGAACTCTACCTGCGCACCCTGCAGCGCAGCCTGGCCCGCAAAGGGCTGGAGACGCAGACCGCACAGGATGCCGCCAGCGCGCTGGCACTGGCCCGCCAGCATCCGCCGGCGTTCGCGTTGATCGACCTGAAGCTGGGCAGCGATTCCGGCCTGGCCCTGATACAGCCGTTGCGCGCGCTGCGCGCGGATATGCGGATCCTGCTGGTGACCGGCTATGCCAGCATCGCCACCGCAGTGGAGGCGATCAAGCTGGGCGCCGACGACTACCTGCCGAAACCATCGACGGTGCCGATGATCCTGCGTGCGCTGGGCGAGGAAGACGATGGCCCCGCCGATGACGGCGAGATGGAAGTGCCCGATGCGATGACCCCGATCAGCCGCCTGCAGTGGGAACACATCCAGCAGGCGATGCATGAAACCGGCGGCAATGTGTCGGCGGCCGCGCGGCTGCTCGGCATGCACCGGCGTTCGCTGCAGCGCAAGCTGGCCAAGCGGCCGAGCCCGGAACGCGATCCGAGCCGGTGATGCGTCGTCGTATTCGCCGGGCATGGCCCGGCGCTACCGGCATGACGAAGGGTAGCGCCGGGCCATGCCCGGCGGCATTCCCCGCCCGCGTCAGCCCTTCAGCTGCGCCAGCAGCTCACGGGTCAGCGGATCATTGATCTGGACATCCTCGCCCTGCCTGGCCTCGGCGTCCACTTCTGCAACCCATTGATCCACCCCACCACGCATCAGATCAGCCCGACTGGGCAGGACGTCGCGCGCAGGGCTATACAGATCGAGCAGCAGTCGGTTGCGGGCCTCGACTGTCATGTCCGCGCCGCCAGACCGCTCGACGATGATGTCAGCCCGCGCCAGGCCCTGCTCATCCACGCACCGCTCGCCATGACGCAGCAGAACCAGCACCGGCACATCGGCGCCCTCCTGCACGGCTGCCTGCAGCCGGTCGTGTCCGTCCAGCACCACGTGTGCCTGCAGGCCACTGACCCACATCAGCAGCACCGGTGGCAGTGATCCTGCCCGGGCCTGCCTGGCCCAGGCCTTGACCCGCCCAGCCGTGCCCATAGACGGTGCCCGCAGCAGGACGGGAGGCAGGCATTCGCCGTGCGTCACGCTCGACCAGTCCAAGGTATCCACCGCCGGTCGGGCCAGCGCATCTGACGCGAGCGTGAGCGGCATCCGCGCACGCTCCAGGCCATGCAGCGTCGGCTGCAGCAGCCATTCGCCCTGGGCCAGCGGAGATCGATCCGAACGGGTAAGGGCCCGTGCGAAATGACGTGCCCACGCTGCGGCAGTCCGCACCGGATCATCCGAATGCAACGCCCGCACCTCGGCAGCCGTGATCGGTGGAATGATCGCCGGCGAGGCCGGGG
Source organism: Stenotrophomonas sp. FW305-C-20-S1 (assembly GCF_058783335.1). NCBI lineage: Bacteria > Pseudomonadati > Pseudomonadota > Gammaproteobacteria > Lysobacterales > Lysobacteraceae > Stenotrophomonas > Stenotrophomonas sp. FW305-C-20-S1. The sequence continues at coordinate 166,086 of NZ_JBYTEK010000002.1, forward strand.
AGGCGCTGCGAAGCAGGTCCACACCGAAGTAGTCGGGCTCCACCCTCGCCCACAACATGGGGCGTTCCTCGGTACCCACCCGTATCCGGTCCGGCGGGCAGACCGAAACCACAAGCGCAGGGCGCACGGGGGCCTGCACGGTCAGGTGCAGACCCGCCCACACCTCGGGCTGCCTTCGTCGAACGAGGTCGCGCCAGTGCATCGACGCACGCATCCGGCGCGCCGCGCTCAGCCCTTCAGCTGAGCCAGCAGCTCACGGGTCAGCGGATCATTGATCTGGACATCCTCGCCCTGCAGGGCCGGCAGCAGGCCACTGGCCAGCTGCTTGCCCAGTTCGACACCGAACTGGTCGAAAGCGTTGATGTTCCAGATCACCGACTGCACGTACACCGCGTGCTCGTACATCGCGATCAACGCGCCCAGCGCCTGCGGGGTGAGCGCGTCGAGCAGGATCATCGTGCTCGGCCGGCCGCCCGGGTAATCGCGGTGCGGATCGTCGCTGCCCTGGCCGTTGGCCAGTGCTTCGGTCTGCGCCAGCAGGTTGGCCATCAGCGCCTGGTGGTTGACCGTATACGGATCATCGTTGTGCACGCAGCCGATGAAATCGGCCGGGATGATGCTGGTGCCCTGGTGCAGCGCCTGGAAGAAGCTGTGCTGCACATCGGTGCCCGCACCGCCCCACCACACCGGTACGGTGTCGGTGGTGACCGGCTGGCCATCGCGCTGCACGCGCTTGCCCAGGCTTTCCATCACTAGCTGCTGCAGATAGGCCGGCAGCAGCGCCAGGCGCTGGTCGTAGGTCATCACCGCATGCGTGGCGTGGCCCAGCAGATTACGGTTCCAGATGTCGGTCAGGCCGTGCAGCACCGGCAGGTTGCGCTCCAACGGCGCGTCCAGTGCATGCGCATCCATCTGCGCGGCACCTTCCAGCAGCTGCTCGAAGCGCTCGAAGCCGATGGCCAGTGCGATCGGGAAACCGACGGCCGACCACAGCGAATAGCGGCCGCCCACCCAGTCCCACATCGGCAGCACGCGCTCGGCGGCAATGGCGAAGGCCTTGGCGGCGCGTTCCGGATTGGCGCTGACCGCGTACAGGCGCTCGCTGCCACCCAGCCAGTCATGCAGGATCTGGCCGTTGAGCAGGGTTTCCTGGGTACCAAAGGTCTTGGAAATGAGGATGCCGGCGGTCTTCGCCGGATCCAGCGTGGCCAGCGTGCGCTGCATGGCGGCGCCGTCCACGTTGGACACGAAATGCACGCGCAGGCGTGCGCCTGTGACCGGGCGCAGCGCATCGGCGACCAGTCGCGGGCCGAGATCGGAACCGCCAATGCCGACGCTGACCACATCGGTCACGCCGCTGTCTTCCAGCGCGCGCACCAGCACGCCCATGCGCTGGCGGATGCCGCGCGCGGTGGCATAGGCCTCGGCCGCCACCGGCGCATCGACTACATCACCGCGCAACGCGGTATGCAGCGCAGCGCGGCCTTCGGTCAGGTTGACCTGCTCGCCACGGAACAGGCGCGTGATGGCGCCGCCGACATCACGTTCGGCAGCCAGCGCCAACAGCGCCTGCAACGCTGCGGCATCGTATTTCTGCCGGGCGAAGTTGACATACAACGGACCGACCCGCAGCGCCAGGTCCTGTACACGGCCGGGTTCGGCGGCGAGCAGGCCGGGAATGCTTGCGCCCTTCAGGCGCTGGGCGTGGGAATGCAGCGAGTCGAATCCGTTGTTCGTTGTCATGCGGCCTGGGTCGGGATCGTGTCGTTGGTGTGGGAAATCTGGTTGTTGCCATCCACGTACACCAGCTTCGGCTTGAAGCTGTCGGCTTCCTGCTCGGTCATGCTGGCGAAGGCGGCAATGATGATGATGTCACCGACCTGCACGTGGCGCGCGGCGCCACCATTGAGCGAGACGACGCCGCTGCCGGCTTCGGCGCGGATCGCATAGGTCGAGAAGCGCGCACCGTTGGTCACGTCCCAGATGTGCACCTGCTCGAACTCACGGATGCCGGTGGCAGCCAGCAGGTTGTCATCGATGGCGATCGAGCCTTCGTAGTTCAGCTCGGAATGGGTGACGGTGGCGCGGTGGATCTTGGTCTTGAGCAGGGACAGGTGCATGGGGGCGCTGCAACGGCAAAGGAAAGAGCGGATTCTAGCACCCACGCGGCAGCGGTCAGGTAGCGGCCGCAGGATGCTGAAGACCGTTCAGCCGGTGCGCTGCTGCGCGCCCGGCGATGGCGCCGCGGCACCGGCCAGCACGGCCCGGAACACGGCATGGAACGCCAGTCCGGCCATCAGGCCGAATCCGGCCGCCACCAGTACCGAGAAGGCATAGCTGGCCCAGTCGAAGTTGCCCGCAGAGGACAGCTGGCTCATAAGAGCACCGCCAGAGCCGTCGGGCCAGGCACAGGTGGCCATGGCCAGCGCGCCCAGCCCCGCCCCGACCAGCGCGAACCACACCCAGCGCAGGCGGCCGGAAGACAGCAGGATCAGGCCCATCGGCAGCAGCACCGCCACGGCGTGGGCGAAGGCCAGTACGAACATCAAGGCGGCCGCCAGCGCGGCCGTGGCCACTTCCTGGCCGAGACTGAGACCGGCAATCAGGCCACCGATCACCAGCGAAGGCAGCAGCGCGGCGGCGAACACCGCCAGGATCGCCGCCACGGCGCGGCGGCCGGGGCTGGCTGGAAACGAGGTCATATCGGCAGGTCATCCTTGCCCGGCGAACACGGGCGCCCACTGCGGGCGCCCTGCACAACCGCGCGGGGCGGTTCAGAACTCCAGGTTGTCGATCAACCGGGTGGTGCCCAGGCGCGCGGCGATCAGGGCCACGCGGCCGCCACCATCGAAACTCGGCTCGGCCAGCTCCGGAGTGCGCAGTACCGCGTAATCCACCTGGAAGCCCGCTGCCTGCAGCGCAGCGACGGCGTCGGCCTCGATGCGTTCACGCGCGTGCCCGGCCACATAGCCTTCGCGCATGCCCAGCAGGGTGCGGTGAAGGGTGGTCGCCAAGGGGCGCTGCTCGGCGCTGAGGTATTGGTTGCGCGAGCTCTTGGCCAGGCCATCCTCATCGCGCACGATCTCGGCACCGACGATCTGGATCGGGAACGACAGCTCGGCCACCATCTGCTTGATGACCGCCAGCTGCTGGTAGTCCTTGCGGCCGAACACGGCCACATCCGGCTGTACCTGCAGGAACAGCCGCGCCACCACCGTGCACACGCCATCGAAATGGCCCGGGCGGCTGGCGCCTTCCAGCACCTCGCTGACGCCAGGCGCATGCATCTGCGTGGTCTTGTCCACGCCCAGCGGGTACATCGCTTCGACGCTGGGCAGCCACACCGCATCGCAGCCCACCTGCTCCAGCCCGGCCACATCGGCTTCGGGGGTGCGCGGATAGCGGCTGAAATCCTCGTTCGGCCCGAACTGTGTCGGGTTGACGAAGATGCTGGCCACCACCTTGTCGGCGTACTGCTTTGCCAGGGTGACCAGCGCGTGGTGCCCGCCGTGCAGGTTGCCCATGGTCGGCACCAGCGCCACGCGCAGGCCCTCGCCCTTCCACTGCGCGATCTGCGCGCGCAGCGCACCGAGTTCGTTGAAGGTCTGGATCATTGGGCGTACGCGTGCTCTTCGTCGGGGAAGCTGCCATCGCGCACGGCATCGGCGTAGGCACGGGTGGCGCCGGCCACCGAACCGCCTTCAGCCAGGAAGTCCTTGACGAACTTCGGGCGACGGTGGCCGCTGTCCAGGCCGAGGAAATCGTGCAGCACCAGCACCTGGCCGTCGCACTGCGGACCGGCACCGATACCGATGGTCGGCACCGGCACCGCGGCGGTGACGGCAGCAGCAACCGGGGTCGGCACGCATTCGAGCACCATGATGCTGGCACCGGCTTCAGCCACGGCCTTGGCATCGTCCACCAGCTGGCGCGCGGCATCGCCACGGCCCTGGATCTTGAAGCCACCCAGGCGCAGCACCGACTGCGGGGTCAGGCCCAGGTGCGAACAGACCGGGATCTCGCGCTCGACCAGGTAGCGGATGATGTCGACCTTGAAGCCGGCGCCTTCGATCTTGACCATCTCCGCACCCGCCTGCAGCAGCTGCAGCGAAGCATCCAGCGCGCGTTCCGGGGTGGCATCGGCGCCGAACGGCAGGTCGGCGATCAGCAGCGCACGCTGCAGCACGCGGGCGACTGCGCGGGTGTGATAGACCATGTCGGCGACGGTCACCGGCAGGGTCGAATCGTGCCCCTGCACGACCATGCCCAGCGAATCGCCGATCAGGATCAGGTCGACGCCATTTGCATCGAAGGTGCGGGCGAAGCCTGCGTCGTAGGCGGTCAACATGACCAGCTTCTGGCCATTGCGCTTGGCCTCGGCCAGGGCGGGAACGGTCCAGGGCTTGCTGTCTGCGTGGGTGCTCATGTGCTGATAACCGGGGGAGATAACCCGGGCATTATCACCCTAACGGCGCGATCCCGCAGGCATCCACCCGCATCACTGCATCCCGTACGCGACCGTGGCCGGGAATGGCCAGATCGGCGGCGATTTCGGCCAATGGCACCAACACGAACGCACGCTCGTGCAGGTAGGGATGCGGCACCTTCAGCTCGGGCAGGTCCAGCACCTGCTCGCCGAACAGCAGCAGGTCCAGATCCAGCGCACGCGGCCCCCAGTGCACGGCGGGATCACGTACGCGGCCGAAGCGCTGCTCCAGCGCGAGCATGGCCTGCAGCAGCTCAACGGCGGGCAGATCGGTGTCGACCGAGGCCACTGCGTTGACGAACGGTGGCTGGTCCTCGTTGCCCCATGCCGGCGTCGCGTACAACCGCGAGGCCTGCGTCAGCCGGGTTCCGGGCAGCTCGTCCAGCGCGGCAATGGCCGCGCGGACGGTGTTGGCTGCGTCGCCAAGATTGGCGCCCAGCCCGATCCAGGCACCGGTCATGGATTACTCGGCAGCACCGGCAGCTGCGCCATCGGGACGACGACGGCGACGACGACGCTTGCGCGGCGCTCCACCCTCCTCATCGCCGGCATCGCTGTGCAGGGAATCCAGCGACGAATCCAGCTCATGCCCGGACTGCGCCTGCGCTTCGCGCCAGAACGCGACGTCGGCTTCGTGCTCTGCCGATGCCACCTGGCGCAGGGCCAGGAAATCGAAGGCGGCACGGAAACGGGGGTGGCTGAGCGTGCGCATCACGCGCTTGCGCTGGCGCGAACTGAAGCGCGCCTGCAGCAGCCAGATCTCCTGCATCGGCAGCGAGAAACGGCGCGGCAATGCAATGGTGCTCAGCTGCTGCACGGTGACACGGTCGGCGGCACGACGCTGTGCCTCTTCCGGTGCCACGCCCTGCTTGAGCAGCGTTGCCTGTGCGCGGCAATACGCCGGCCACAGGAGCAGCGCGAACAGGAACGCCGGCGACACGGGCTCGTCATTGGCCACGCGTGCATCGGTGTTGGCCAGGCCCTCGACCAGCATGCGACGCAGCGCGCCGGTGCGGTTCGACTTCAGCGCCTTGGCGCTTTCCGGGAACAGCACGTCGAACAGGCCGTAGCGTTCCAGTCCTTCGAAGCTGGCAACGCCATGCCCGGACAGGAACAGCTTCAGGACTTCCTCGAACAGACGCGCCGGTGCGGCTTCGTTGAGCAGGCCGGCCAGCTGCGGGATCGGTGCGGCAGTGCCCTCTTCGATCTGGAAGCCGAGCTTGGCCGCAAGGCGGACCGCACGCAGCATGCGCACCGGGTCTTCCTGGTAACGCTGCACCGGGTCGCCGATGAGCTTCATCAGGCGTGCCTGCACGTCTTCGAAGCCGCCGGTGTAGTCACGCACCGAGAAGTCCTCGATGGCGTAATACAGGGCATTGCAGGTGAAGTCGCGGCGGATGGCGTCGTCTTCGATGCTGCCGTACACGTTGTCGCGCACGAGCATGCCGTTTTCCATCTCGCGGTCGCCGCTGCCGTCATCGATGTTGGCACGGAAGGTGGCGACTTCGATGATCTCGCGGCCGAACACAACATGGGCCAGGCGGAAACGGCGGCCGATCAGGCGGCAGTTGCGGAACAACTGCTTGACCTGTTCGGGCGTGGCATCGGTGGCCACGTCGAAATCCTTGGGTTGGCCATTGACCAGCAGATCGCGCACCGCGCCGCCGACAAGGTAGGCGCCGAAGCCGGCATCGCGCAGTCGATAAAGCACGCGCAACGCGTTCGGGCTGATGTCCTTGCGGGAGATCGTGTGCTGGTCGCGCGGGATGACGCGCAGGCTGAACGGTGATGTAGCAGAGGAAATGATGTTGGCGCTTCCGGTTGAAGTTTCGGGATTGCCCAATGGCATCGAGGTGCATATACTAGCGCTCCTGCACCGGCAGCGACACACTGCTCCCTTCGTCTAGTGGTTAGGACGTGGCCCTCTCAAGGCTAAAACAGGGGTTCGAGTCCCCTAGGGAGCACCAGTCGCCGCAGCAGGAACCGAAAAAGCCCGCCTTGTGCGGGCTTTTCTGTTTTCCGGATTCGTGTCGCCGACTGGGCTGGTCGCTTGAGCGCCTCCCTGCTATCGGCTTGAGCCGGCGGGGTCACCCAGGGCAGGACACGCCGTGAACCCATCCATGGGGTCTCGATGGCGCCATCCATGGCGCCAACGGTCCTGCCCTGGGTGACCCCGCCGGCTCTGGACGGTTTCCCGCGCGCTGCAGCAACAGCCAACCAGCGCTTCAGTGCATCCGCTGGCACCATGAAACTGTCAGGAGGGGGCAGGCCGCCCTCTCCAGGACCGTTGGCGCCATGGATGGCGCCATCGAGCACCATGGATGGGCTTTTGCGTGTCCTGGAGAGGGCGGCCTGCCCCCTCACACCGTGGACAATCAGGCGCCGACGAAATGCAACCGAAGCCAGGCACACGTCAGCCTTCCATCTGCTCCAGCTCTTTGCCCTTGGTCTCGCGCACGTAGCGGATGACGAAGATGATCGAGAGGATCGCGGCCACGGTGTAGATGCCGTACGCACCAGCCAGGCCGATGCCGGCCAGCAGCATCGGGAAGGTCACGGTGATCGCGAAATTCGAGGTCCACTGCGCCGCACCGGCCACGGCCAACGCCGGGCCGCGGATCTGGTTCGGGAACATCTCGCCCAGCATCACCCACATCACCGGGCCCCACGACATGTTGAAGAACACCACATAGACGTTGGCCGCTACCAGCGCCAGCCGCCCCATGCCGTCGGACAGCTGCAGGCGCCCCTCGGCCAGGCTGCCGCTGGCGAAGGCCACCACCATCAGCACCAAGGCCACCGACATGCCGACCGAACCGACCCACAGCAGCGGCTTGCGGCCGATGCGATCGATCAGCACCACCGTCAGCAGGCAGGCGCCGATGCTCAGCGCACCGGACAGGACGTTGATCAGCAGCGCATCGCTTTCCGAGAAACCCACCGCCTGCCACAACACCGCGCCGTAATAGAACACCACATTGATGCCGACCAGCTGCTGGAACATCGCCAGGCCGATGCCGACCCAGACGATGGGGCGCAGCTTGCCGGTAGCCTTGTTGAGCAGGTCGCCGAATCGCGGCTTGTGCTGGTCCTGGGCCAGGCTTGCTTCGATCTCGGCCTGCTTGTTCACCGCGGCACGTTCGCCGTACAACCGGCCAAGCACCACCCTCGCCTGCGCCTGCCGGCCCTTCATCACCAGGAAGCGCGGGCTTTCCGGGATCACCAGCAACAACAGCAGGAACAGCAGCGACGGCAGTGCCTGCATCCAGAACATCCAGCGCCAGGCTTCCTGCCCCAGCCAGAGCGGCTCGGTCGACGCACCCGCCGCCCGGGCCAGCAGATAGTTGCTGAGGAACGCTGCGAACAGGCCGCAGATGATCGCCATCTGCTGCACGGTCGCCAGCCGGCCGCGATAGCGCGCAGAGGCGACTTCGGCGATGTAGGCCGGCGACATCACGCTGGCCGCACCGACAGCGAACCCGCCGAGCACGCGTGCGCAGACGAACAACCAGGAGGCATGTGCAGCGCCGGCGCCCAGCGCCGACACCAGGAACATCACGGCCGCCACGATCAGCACGCCGCGACGTCCCAGCCGATCGCCAAGCCAACCGGCCACGAACGCCCCGATCGCGCACCCCAGCAGCATCGAGGCGACCTCGAAGCCGAGCGCGGCCTCGCTGGAGTTGAAGGCCTGGCGCAGGCCATCGACGGTGCCATTGATGACGCCACTATCGAAGCCGAACAGGAACCCGCCCAGGGTGGCGGCGCAACTGATCAGGACGATGAAGGCAGTGTTCTCACCGCCGTTGGAGGCGGCACCGGGCTGGACTGGCGACATGAAGGATCCTGCAGGGAAGGGGGCCGACCGAAGCGGGCCGGCGGCCCTGGCAGCGTCGCACAGGGCGGGCACGCCGCCAAATGGGCCTTCGGGCCACCCATCCGCCCCACTTTCACATGGCAACCGACACCGGGGGCCAACCTGTTCTAGAATTGGCAGGTTCAGAAAGCGATTCGCCCTCTACCCATGCCATTTGTCGTCACCGAAAACTGCATCAAGTGCAAACACACCGATTGCGTGGAAGTGTGTCCCGTGGATTGCTTCCACGAAGGCCCGAACTTCCTGGTGATCGACCCGGACGAGTGCATTGACTGCACCCTCTGCGAACCCGAGTGCCCGGTCAACGCGATCTTCCCGGAAGACGATGTTCCCGCCGGCCAGGAAGGTTTCGTCGCCCTCAATGCAGAACTGGCGAAGGAATGGCCGGTGCTGACCGTGCGCAAGGACCCGCCGGCCGACGCCGGTGAGTGGGATGGCAAGCCGGACAAGCTGAAGCTGCTGGAGCGCTGAGGTGCAGGCACCATGGCCCTGGTAGCTGCCAACCCTGGTTGGCACAAAAGCGCCGACCAAGGTCGGCCTCTACCACGGCAGGTGCGAACCCGCAGGCAATGAAAAGGGCGCCCAGGGCGCCCTTTTCTGTTCTGGCCTTGGTAGCTGCCAACCTTGGTTGGCACAAAGGCGCCGACCAAGGTCGGCCCCTACCACGACGGGTACCAACCAGCAGGCAATGAAAAGGGCGCCCCGGGGCGCCCTTTTCCGTTCTGGCCCTGGCCTTGGTGGCTGCCAACCTTGGTTGGCACAAAGGCGCCGACCCGGGCCGGCCTCTACCACGGCAGGTGCGAACCCGCAGGCAATGAAAAGGGCGCCCAGGGCGCCCTTTTCCGTTCCGGCCTTGGTAGCTGCCAACCTTGGTTGGCACAAAGGCGCCGACCAGGGTCGGCCTCTACCACGGCAGGTGCGAACCAGCAGGGTCCGCACCCGCCCAACCGGCCATTACGGGGCCAGCTTGGCCTTCAGCGCGGCAATCAGCTTCACCGGGGCTTCGGCGGTGGCCGGCAGGCCACGCGGGTCGACCGCGGAGATGTAGGCGCCGGCGTCGACGGCGACCACGCGGACCAGGAAGTTGCTGCCTTCATAGGCCACGTCGTACGAACCCAACAGCTGCGCGCGGGTAGCGATGGTCAGGCCTTCCACGCCTTCCAGCGCGGTACCGACCTTGGCGAAGGCTTCATCCTTGCTGCCGGCAATGGTGAAACCGGTGGCGCTGACGGCGGGGGCAGCGGCGGCCGGGGTGGCCGGCTTGGTCGCCGAGCTCAGGGTCGGCACCTGGTTGTTGCCGGCGCCTGCCGGCAGGTTCAGGTCCGGCGGCACTTCCAGCGGACGCACTTCCGGGGCCAGAGCGTAGTCGCCCTTGACGCCACGCTTGAAGCAACCGGTGGTGCCGGCTGCGGTGGCCACGGCAAGGAGCGCGAAGGACAGCACGCGGACGGCGGAAACGGATTGGCGCATGTGAATCTCCTGGATCAGACCAAGACGGAAGGTCAGTGGCTGGAAAGGGCTTCGAGGGCGGCGATATCGCCGGCGAGATGGTCGGCGGCAGGCGCGTGTGCGGCCGAAAGCGGCAGCAGCGGCAGGCGCAGATCGTGACCGATGCCGATCCGACGCAACAGCGCCTTGACCGGAATCGGGTTGGATTCGACACCGCAGAAGTCATGGAACGGCTGCAGGCGAGCGTCCCAGGATTCAACGGCTTCGTGGTCGCGGGCAGCGGCCAGGTCGCACATCCGGCGATAGGCGCCGGGCAGCACGTTGGAACCGACCGAAATCAGACCGTCCATGCCGGCCTGGATCGAACGTGCGGCCGTGCCGTCATCGCCGGTGAGCACGGCAAAGGTCGGGCTGCGCAGGTCAAGCAGTGCCCGCACGCGGCCGGTATCGCCCACCGCTTCCTTGATGCCGACGATGTTCGGATGGCTGGCGAGCTCGGCCACGGTCTCCGGCAGCATGTCGCAGCCGGTGCGGCCGGGCACGTTGTACAGCACCACCGGCACTCCGGCCTGGTCGGCGACCGCGCGGTAATGCGCGATCAGGCCAGCCTGGGTCGGCCGCACGTACGGCGGGGTGACCACCAGCGCGTGGGTGGCGCCAAGCGCGGCAGCACGGCGGGTCTGCTCGATGGTCTTGGCGGTGCCGGACAGGCCGGTACCGGCCAGGACCGGAACGCGGCCGGCGATGCGTTCGACCGCGCTGGCCAGCAGCTGGTCGTACTCCGCATCGGACAGGGTGGCTGCCTCGCCGGTGGAGCCGGCAACGACAACGCCTTGGACGCCGCCCTCCAGCTGCAGGTGCAGCAGGCGCTGCCAACCGTCGGGGTCGAGTGCGCCGTCGGCCCGGAAGGGGGTCGCCAGCGCGGTGATGAGGCCGGAAAGGGACAAGGACGTGCTGCTCTTGGCTGGGGAGGGAAAACGTCCGCCACGGAAGGGCGCGGGCGTTCTGAATGTTACTTGCGGCGCGAAAGCACGGGCAAGTATGCTGGACACCGGTGGATCCCCGCCTCTGGCGGGCATTCAGACTAACGCATGCATTACCCGGAATCGCCTTGACCGACACCACCCCGCGCCCAGCGCCGAGCGAAAACCACCTCCTGATCAACGCCTATACGACGCATCCGGAGTCCCCCCTGTTGTCCGTCACCCGCCGCATCGCCGACAGCGGGTGCAATCTGGTGGATGCACGCCTGGCCACCGTGGGCCGCGATGTCTCGGTGACCGCGCTGGCCACCGGCTCCTGGGATTCGGTCGCCAAGCTGGAAGCGATGCTGACCCGGCTCGAGCGCGAGGAAGGCCTGAAGCTGGTGTGGTATCGCACCGAAGCCAAGCAGGCGCAGTCCAACCTGCTGCCGTACATCGTCGAGGTGATCGCCGCCGACAAGCCGGGCATCCTGTTCCAGCTGGCCGATTTCTTCGACCGCCAGGGCATCACCATCGAGACCCTGCAGAGCACGCGCTACCGCGCCATGCAGACCGGTGCGGAAATGTTCAGCGCACAGGTCACCATCGGCGTGCCGGCCAACATGCATATCGCCGCCCTGCGCGATGATTTCCTCGAGTTCTGCGACCACTTGAACCTGGACGCGATCATGGACCCGATGAAGTTCTGATTGAAACCCTGATTCTTCGCGCGCTCCTCACGGGCGCGTGGCGTTTCATGCAATTGTCGTAGAAAGAACCCAGGCTCGACAGAAGGACCTCATGAACAACGGCGATACCCTGGACAGCACCACCCTTTCCCTGCCGCTGGCGCTGTCCGGCGGCGCCCAGGCCACCCTCGGCGATTACGCCGGCCAGTGGCTGGTGTTGTACTTCTACCCCAAGGACAGCACCCCGGGCTGCACCACCGAGGGCATCGACTTCAACGCACTGCTGCCCGACTTCAGGAAAGCGGGCGCGGTCGTGCTTGGCGTCTCCCGCGACTCGGTGAAGTCCCACGACAACTTCTGTGCCAAGCAGGGCTTCGCGTTCCCGCTGGTCAGTGATGCCGACGAAGCGCTGTGCAGCGCCTTCGACGTGATCAAGATGAAGAACATGTACGGCAAGCAGGTACGTGGCATCGAGCGCAGCACCTTCCTGATTTCCCCCGACAGCCGCATCGTGCAGTCATGGCGCAAGGTCAAGGTCGCCGGCCATGCCGACGCCGTCCTCGCCGAACTGAAGGCCAATCAGTCCAAGTGAGTCCCATCGCCCACTTTGTCCGCCACCACCCTGCCCTGCAGCAGGCCGTGGTGGTTTTTCCCTGTCCGTAACCAGGAACCGATGATGACCCGAGGCAAGCGCATCTACGTGCTGGATACCAACGTGCTGATGCACGATCCCACCGCGCTGTTCAAATTCGAGGAGCACGATGTCTACCTGCCCATGCAGGTGATCGAGGAGCTGGACAACGGCAAGAAGGGCACGACCGAAGCGAGCCGCAATGCCCGCCAGGTCAGCCGCTTCCTCAACGAGCTGGTGCAGGCTTCGGGCCTGGACAACCTGGCCGAGGGCATTCCGCTGCAGCGGCCGCAGGGCCTGCAGCTGCGCGGCAAGCAGAGCGTGGGCCTGCTGCGCTTCCAGACCAGCCATTTCGACGCGGGCAAGAGCTTTGGCAAGGTCATCCCGGACAACGCCATCCTCGGCGCGATCCTGGCGCTGAAGGAAGAAACGCCGGAGATCCCGGTGGTGTTCGTCTCCAAGGACATCAACCTGCGCATCAAGGCGGCCATCGCCGGCATCGTCTCGGAAGACTACGAGAACGACCGCGCGCTGGACGATTTCAGCCTGCTCTACACCGGCGCCACCGAGCTGCCGGAAGACTTCTGGAAGCGCCACGGCGAGGATCTGCGCAGCTGGAGCGACAAGGGCCGCACGCACTACGAAATCCTCGCCCAGGACGGCGAAGAGTGGTACCCGAACCAGTACGTGTACCTGCCGGGCGAAGACGAAGTCGAGCTGCGCGTCAGCAGGATCGTCGGCGATGGCAAGGTGGTGTTGTCGCTGGTCGATGACTTCCGCCACGGCAGCCATGCCGTGTGGGGCATCAGCGCGCGCAACCGCGAGCAGAACTTCGCACTCAACGCACTGATGGATCCGGAGATCGACTTCGTCACCCTGCTCGGTACCGCCGGCACCGGCAAGACCCTGCTGGCATTGGCCGCCGGCCTGGCGCAGACGATGGACCAGCAGCGCTACCGCGAGATCATCATGACCCGCGCCACGGTCAGCGTCGGCGAGGACATCGGCTTCCTGCCCGGTACCGAGGAAGAGAAGATGACGCCGTGGATGGGCGCACTGACCGACAACCTGGAAGTGCTGACGCACAACCAAGAAGGCGGCACCTGGGGCCGCCAGGCCACCAACGACCTGCTCGCCAGCCGCATCAAGATCCGCTCGATGAACTTCATGCGCGGCCGTACGTTCCTGTCGCGTTACCTGATCCTGGACGAGGCGCAGAACCTGACCCCCAAGCAGATGAAGACGCTGATCACCCGTGCCGGCCCCGGCACCAAGATCGTCTGCCTGGGCAACGTCGAACAGATCGACACCCCGTACCTGACCGAAACCACGTCGGGCCTGACCTACGCCGTGGACCGCTTCAAGAACTGGCCGCACAGCGCGCACATCACGCTGCGTCGCGGTGAACGCTCGCGGTTGGCCGATTACGCCTCGGAGGTGTTGTGAACCGCTGCACCCGTCTGCTGCTGCCATCGCTGGCGGTCGCCATTGCCACGCTGCTCGGTGCCTGCGCGACCACGCAGGGACCGGCCAGCGTGCCGACCACAGAACGCAGTGGCCAGTCCTGGGTGGTCACCCGCCCGATCATCGCCGCGCAGGTGCTCGACACCTGCTCGCGCCCCAGCCCCGGCCGCGAGGCCGGGCGGGTCAGCGGCTACTGGGCACCGAGCCGGCAGCAGGTGGACCAGCTGGAAGCGAAGCTGGCATCGCTGGAAGCCCAGGTGCCGCACGTGCTGGATTTCGATCGCCAGTACGTTGGCATCGAGCTGGACGGAAAGCAGGTGATCTACATCAACGCGTTCCATCTGCCTGAAAACAACAGCCTGCGGCCCGCCCGCGAAGCGGTGCGGGTCTGCGATGGCGGCGCGCAGTTCTGGGGCGCGGTCTTCGACCCGGCCAGCGGGACCTTCAGCGAGCTGCAGTTCAACGGCGGCTTCGGCGGGCCCTGAGGGGCCTGCCATGGGAATCCGCCTGCCCACCTGGGTCTGGATCGGCGCGGTCGCCCTGTCGTGCGTGGCCGGCATGGTCAATGTGGTTGGCTTCCTCGGTTTTGAACACCAGGCGGTCAGCCACATGACCGGCAGCACCAGCCAGCTTGGCATGGCACTGGCGCAAGGTGACTGGCGCGCGGTCGGCCATTTGTGGGGGCTGCTGATCGCGTTTTCGCTGGGCGCGATGGTCAGCGGACTGCTGATCCAGGACAGCGCACTGCAGCTCGGCCGGCGCTACGGCGTGGCGCTGGCATTGGAATCGCTGTTGCTGCTGGCGGCCATTCCGCTGTTCAAGCAGCATCAGATATGGGGCGCATTGGCGGCCGCGATGGCCTGCGGACTGCAGAATGCGATGGCCACCACCTTCAGTGGCGCCGTCGTACGCACCACCCATCTCAGCGGCATGTTCACCGATCTCGGCATCGGCCTCGGCTACCTGCTGCGCGGGCTGCCGCTGCAGGTACGACGCCTGACCCTGAGCGGCCTGATCATCAGCGGCTTCCTTGCTGGCGGCGTGATCGGCGCCTGGCTGTTCGTGCGCTGGCAGTACGACGCCCTGCTGGCCCCTGCCCTGCTGACCGGCCTGACCGGGCTGGGCTATGTGTCCTACCAGCAGTGGGCGCGCTGGCGGCGTTGAGCATGGCGTCATCCACGCATGGCGTGGATCTACTGACCGTCACCAGGAAGCTATCGAAGGCGGGGCGGTGTCGGATTGCGGGGTGTCCGCGCCATGGATGGCGCGGCCAAGCCTACAAGGACGTACTTGCGGCGTCCCCGCAATCCGACACCGCCCCGCCTCCCCCGCAGAAATCCAGAGCCGCTGTTGCTGTTGCCCCGGCTTCTGCCGGTGCCGGGCGCAGCCCGGCCGGCACTACCCCCTGGCAAGGCAGCACGGCACAATCGCTGCATGAGCCCGACCACCCCTGTTTCCGCCCTGACCATTGCCGGTTCCGATTCCGGCGGCGGCGCCGGCATCCAGGCCGACCTGAAGGCCTTCGCCGCGCATCGCGTGCATGGGCTGTCGGTGATTGCCGCACTGACCGCGCAGAACACCCGCGGCGTCCGCGCCGTGCACGTGCCACCGATCGACTTCCTGCGCGCGCAGATCGAAGCCTGCTTCGACGACTTCGACATCCACGCGGTGAAGCTGGGCATGCTGGCCAACGCCGAGGTGATCCACGCGGTGGCCGATGCACTGGAACGCCATCGACCACCGCACGTGGTGCTCGACCCGGTGATGGTGGCCACCAGTGGCGCGCGCCTGCTGGAGGACAGCGCGCTGCAGGCAATGCGCCAACGGCTGCTGCCACTGGCCACCCTGGTCACCCCCAATGCACCCGAAGCGGAGCTGCTGGTCG
Source organism: Stenotrophomonas sp. FW305-C-20-S1 (assembly GCF_058783335.1). NCBI lineage: Bacteria > Pseudomonadati > Pseudomonadota > Gammaproteobacteria > Lysobacterales > Lysobacteraceae > Stenotrophomonas > Stenotrophomonas sp. FW305-C-20-S1. The sequence continues at coordinate 181,529 of NZ_JBYTEK010000002.1, forward strand.
GCCGCAGCATCGCCAATGGCAACGATGCAGAGCGGGCCGCCGCCTCGCTCCTTGATCTGGGCGCCGATGCAGTGCTGCTGAAGGGCGGGCACCTGCACGAAGGCAACCGCGTGGTCGACCGCTACTTCGACGGCGTCAGCAGCGAAGAATTCATCCATGCCCGCCTGCCACTGGATGCGCATGGCACCGGCTGCACGCTGGCCTCGGCCATCGCCGCGCAGCTCTGCAACGGGCTGAGCCTGGCCAATGCCTGCGAAGCCGGCATCGACTACGTAGCGCGCGGATTGCAGCAGGGCTATGCGCCCGGCCGCAGCGAGGTGCTGGTACTGGACCACTTCGGCGCGGCGCCCCACGCATGAGCGATTCGCCACGCGCGCTCACCGTGAACAGCGGCGATGGCCACCGTTTCGACGTGATCGCCTGCGTGCCCGCACAGCCGCTGGCACGGCTGTTGTGGCTGCCGGCGCTGGGCGTGGCCGCGCGCCACTACGTACCACTGGCGCAGGCACTTGCAGCCAGGGGCGTGGCGGTCTACCTGCACGAATGGCGTGGCAATGGCAGCAGCTCGCTGCGCCCGTCGCGCAGCCAGGATTGGGGCTACCGGCAGATTCTCGACCACGATCTGCCGGCCAGCCAGGCCCTGCTCGCCGATGCCGATGACGCGCAGGAGGTACTGCCATGGATCATCGGTGGCCACAGCCTGGGTGGGCAGCTGGCCTGCGTGCACGCCGGACGCCATCCACAGGCGTTCGATCGATTGTGGCTGGCCGCCAGCGGCACACCGTTCTGGCGCACGTTCCCGCCACCACGCGGTTGGCTGCTGCCACTGTTCTATCGCTTCCTGCCGTGGATCGCGCGGCGCCAGGGCGTGCTGCACGGGCGCCGGCTCGGTTTCGGCGGCACCGAAGCACGCGGACTGATCGCCGACTGGGCACGCGTAGGGCTGAGCAATCACTACGCCGCCGCAGGCATGGACGAGGACCTGGATGCGCAGATGGCGCGCGTGCATGGCAATGCGCAGGCGGTGCTGATGGAAGACGATTGGCTGGCGCCAAGCGGATCAATGCAGGCGCTGCTGGCGAAACTGCCGAATGTCGCCTCGGAATTACGCGTGCTTTCTGCGCAGGAGCTGGGTACGCAGGCCGATCACTTCGCGTGGATGAAACACCCGGAGGCTGTCGCAGAGGCGTTTTTCATTCAGTTGGGTGAAAATTTTCACAAAAGCGTTGACGACTCGCGCCGACATCCGCATAATTCCGCTCCTGTCGCAGGGCGCCCGTAGCTCAGTTGGATAGAGTACCTGGCTACGAACCAGGCGGTCGGGAGTTCGAATCTCTCCGGGCGCACCACGCA